>JAHBVV010000003.1:0-300000 GCA_019637335.1 Candidatus Hydrogenedentota bacterium
GAGGGTGAAGGTGAAGGCGAGGGGGAGGGTGAAGGCGAAGGCGAAGGCGAAGGTGAAGGCGAAGGCGAAGGCGAAGGCGAAGGCGAGGGCGAAGGCGAAGGCGAAGGCGAAGGCGAAGGCGAGGGTGAAGGCGAGGGTGAAGGCGAAGGCGAGGGCGAGGGTGAAGGCGAGGGCGAAGGCGAAGGCGAAGGCGAGGGCGAAGGCGAGGGCGAGGGCGAGATCATCGAATAACGTTGTTCACCGCGGATTGCGCGGTTCGGATCGAAAAAAGAGCGCCGGGAGCCCATCGGACTCCCGGCGCTTCGTCATTCAGTTGGTGCGCGGCGTGGGGTTATCGCGCGCTCAGGACGGTCTCGGGGGAGAGGGTGTCTTCGTTCACGACCTCGCCCGACACGTTGTGGTGGCGCAGTATCAACACCGGCTTCCCATCGTGGCGGGTGGACGTGCAGCTCAGGAAGCCGCCGATGATGTTGAGGTACTGGTGCATGGGCTCGCGCCGGTCCTGGCTGAAGCCGCCGGCGTGGGCGTCGGAGGTGGGGCCGCAGCTGTACTCGCGGAGGCCCGTTTCCGGGTCGGCGCTGACGTATTGCCAGTGTCGATCACCGCATATGACGATCATGTTCTTTTGCGCCGCCATGAATTCGCGCAGTTCATCGCCCTCGTGCTGGAACACGGCGTTCGCGTGGTTGTCGCTCTTGCTCTCCCGGTCGGGACCGACAACGGGCGTGGGGCTGATGAGTACGCGGAAGGTGGCGTCGGAATCCCGCACGGTTTGCTTGAACCAGGCTTTTTGTTCGGCGCCCCAGATGGTCTTTTCGGGACCATCGGGCATGTCGTTCGGGCTGCGGAAATCGCGCCCCTCGACGAGCCATATCTGGAGATCGCGTCCCCAGCGGACGGTGCGCCAGGGCCGGTCGCGGTCGGGGCCGGGGAATTGCTCGTAGAAGACATCCACGCCTTCGGCGTAGGTGAATTCGCCCATCTTCTTGTTTTGCATTGTGGGCCAGCAATCGTTCTGCCACGTGTCGTGGTCGTCGCGGAGGAAATAGGCCGCTACCTCGTTGTGGAAGGCGCGCTGGTAGGGCATGGCGAAGAGGCGGTTCCACTTGAAGCGCGCGATCGCCTTGTTGACCGCCCAGGGGCCGGGCTTGTCGTAGTATTCGATATCGCCCGTATGCGCGAAGAAGTCGGGCGCGAGGTTCAGCATGTGCTGGTAGATCTTGTGGCCGTTGAGCGGGTCGTCGCGCCGGGGGAAGTCCTGCCCCGTGACGACGGTGAAGGTGATGGGGGGGGAATCAGCGGGCGCGGGCGCGGTCTGAAAGTGGCCCTGAACGCGGTCGCTCGCTTCGGCGGCGCCGGGCGCGCGCGCCTCCACGATGCAGGCGTATCGCGTGCCGGGTTGCAGGCCGGTGAGGGTGAAATGATGGGTGAAGTCGCGCGCGGGGTCTACCGGCGCCCACTCCGTCGTCTGGGACATGTTGCTTGTGGACTCCGGCCAGTAGTTCAGGCGGACCTCTCCGGGCGCGCCGGGCATCGCCCAGGCCATCTCTTCCAGGGTATGCCCATCGGGCATCACCGGAGCGGGAAACACCCAGTCATCGCCCTCCCGTTGCGCGGCGACATCGGGCCAGGGAACGCCGTCCGCCGAGACGTCGGGGCGGCTCGTCAGGCGCGTCCAGACGACGGCGGAGCTCTGGTCGGGCTCGCCGGACTTGATGCCATTGCCGAGCCAGGGGCCCGCGGCCAGGGCGGCGGGTGGGATGAGGGCCGCAAACGCGGCCAGGGCGAGTCTTTGTATCATGGCGGATGATCTCCAGCGGGTTGGGCCGCCTTCCGGTTCCCGGAAAGGCTGGCGATTTGTTTCGGCGGACGTAGGACCTTAGCGGAATGAAGTTGGGCTGGTTCCCCTACGGCGAAATTTCGTGCTTTAATGAAATTGTGGACCAATGGGAGCGCGGGCGGCCCGCCCGCATCGCGCCGAAGGCGCGAATTCAGTTCGTGGCGCCAGCCTGGGCCCGATCTTCTTCCCGATCAAATGTGCCGAAATTGCAATCACTCCATGCACCTCCGGTGCATTGCAGGCGGGGACGCCTGCGCTCCCAGCCTTGCGCGCTCTCGCCGTAGTATTGCGGCAAGCTAACAGAAAGACTGGTTCAACTTCATACGGTTAGTGAATTACCAGCGGACAATAAATCGTATTACGGACGCCGCAGTATGGAGTCCGGCGTCAGCGCTTCTTCGTACACGATCTGGCCATTTACATCGAAGTGGCGCAGGACCAGCGCCGGCGCGCCGTCGCGGCGCTCAGCGGTGCACGAAAGAAATCCGCCGATGACCTTGAGGTACTGGTGCATGTCCGTGCGCTGGTCTTCGCTGAAGCCGCCGGCGTGCGCGTCGGAGCTGGGCCCGGAGCAGAACTCGCGGAGGCCGGTAACGGGATCGGTGCTGGCGTATTGCCAGTGGCGATCGCCGCAGATCACGAGCATATTCTCCTGCTCCGCCATGAACTGGCGCAATTCGGCGCCCTCGTGCGCAAAGGCCTTGTTGGCGTGGTTGTCGGCCTTCGTTTCGCGGTCGGGGCCGACCACGGGTGTGGGGCTGACGAGCACGCGGAAGGTGGCGTCGGATTCCGTCACGGTCTTCTTAAACCAGGCCTTTTGCTCGGTGCCCCAGATCGTCTTTTCCGGGCCGTCCGGGTCCGTGTTGGCGCTGCGGAAATCGCGCCCCTCGACGAGCCAGATCTGGAGGTCTTGCCCCCAGCGGACCGTGCGCCAGGGCTTCTCGCGATCGGGCCCGGGAACCTGCTCGAAGAAGATCTCCACGCCGTCGGCGTAGGTCAGGTCGCCCATCTTATTGTTTTGCAGCGTGGGCCAGGCGTCGTCCTGCCAGGTTTCGTGGTCGTCGCGCAGAAAGTAGCTGCTGGTGTGGTTGTGGAAATTGCGCTGGTAGGGGAGCGCGAACATGCGATGCCATTTGTGGCGCGCCTGCTCCGCGTTTACGGCCCAGGGGCGCTCGCGGTCGAAATAGACGATGTCGCCCGTGTGCACGAAGAAGTCCGGGGCCAGTCTCAGCATCTCCGCATAGATCTTGTGGCCATTTTTGTCGTCGTCGCGCAGCCAGAAGTCCTGGCCGGTGACGACGGTGAACGTGACCGGTACGTCGGCGTCTGGCGCGGGCGCGGTGCGGAATGTTCCCTGGACGGTCTGGGTGGTTTCGGCGCCGCCGGTGGCGCGGGCCTCCATGACGGCGCGGTATTGCGCGCCGGGTTGCAGGCCGGTCAGCGGAAAGTGGCGGGTGTAGTCCGCTTCCGGCGCGACGGGGACCCAGCCCGTGTCCGTCGCTTGATCCGGCGCCGATTCGGGCCAGTAACGCAGCCGCACGTCGCCCGGCGCACCCGGGAGGGTATAGGCCATGTCATTCAGGGTGTGGCCTTCGGGGATCTGTGGCCCGGGGAAGTGAAACGAGCCGCCTTCCTGTCTCTCTGGACGGACCATGGGCCATTCGACGCCCTCGGAAGAGATGTCGGGGCGTTCGGTCAGGCGCGTCCATAGGATGATACTGGTTTGCGTGGGCTCGCCGGACTTGATGCCGTTGCCGAGCCAGGGGCCGTTGGCGGATGCGGGTTGTCCAATCAACGTGGCGGCGACGAAGAGCGCCAGGTGCGTGGTGTTTCTCATCATGTGAATTGCCTCTCGCTTGGTTGTCCTTGCATCGGGGATGAGTCTACCACGTGCTCGAAGAGACTGCACACTGACCGGGTTCGAAGCGGAAAACAGTGACCCGCCCATCTATCCCGTTGGAACGCGCCGCGCCCGAACTGCGAGCCGCGGTCGATGAAGGCGTTTCCGGGCGCCGTACGAAGTTGTTGGGCGGCTTCAATCATGAATCGGGCGCGTTGCATGTCACCGCAGGCACAACGTACCATCGCTGATGGAGATGATTCTTTCAAGTCGATATAGGCCGCCGATGCGAATGACGAGGATTGGCATTATGCGATTGGCCGCATGTTGTGTTCTTGCCGCCGGGCTGGCTGCCGCCGCGCCCTTCGCAGGGGCGAATGCATTGCCCGAGGGCTATCCGGATAGGCAGACGCTGCTGGAATGGTTTCAGGACAGCGGGGTTGAGCCGGAAGACGGCAACTATATCCGACTTCCAAACGCTTTTCCGGTGATCGTCTGGAAGCGCCCCCTGGTTGTGCATGCGCTTTGGGGGCACGTGCCGATTGCGGCGCGCTGGTTTGATCGGGATCTGGAGGAAGTGGCCCGCCCCGACGGCCCCGGCCGCTATGATGCCTACATCGAGGCGCGGGCCGAGGATGGCCGCATTATCCGGAGGGGCCTCGTGATCTACTGTCTCGATCCCGATGACATCAGCCCCCTGGGACAGGATGGCGGGTTATCCGTGGCGTTGCCCGGTGTCGCGCCGGGCGTGCAGGATGCCTACAGGGACGTCGTGCAGGGCTATCTGAACCGCGTCGTGTTCCAGGGCCTGGGCAAGAATCAGGAAGGCGCAATGCTGCTTGCCGGCCTCACCGCGCTACGGCCGGAGGACCTGCCGCCGGGGCCGTTGGATGCGCCGCATGTCCGGCACATCGAACACCAGCTTGCCCTCAAGCGATCTGTCCAGGGCCCGAAGGATAGCTTTCCCCCGCTGGACCGGCCCAAACCGGACGCCGACGCCCCCGAACTCCGGCCTGGCCCGCCCGAAGCCGCAGGCATGAAAGCCGGGGTCGTGGAGGCACTGGACCAAATCTGTCGGGACTGGGTTGCATCTTCGGGCGGGGAACCGTTCACCGCTGTAGTCGCGCGCAAGGGCGTTGTGGTTTTCCATCGGGCCTACGGCGAGGAACGCGGTGATCCCGTAACACAGGACACTACGTACCCGCTGCATTCCATCACGAAGTCCGTCACCGGCGTTCTCCTGGCGTTGTTCCTCGATCAGGGGCTGCTAACATTGGACACGCCCCTCGGCGAGATTTTGCCCAGTCTGCCCAAGTCCGGGCCTCACGCCCTGACGATCCGCCACTGCATGACCCATACATCCGGCCTGGACGGCCACGGCGTCTGGGGCGGGTTGAACAATGTGTGGCTCGATAGCGTGGTGGCGGATGGTATTGAACGGCTGGAACCGGGCCGCGCGGTTCGGTACAACGGCGTGAGTTTCGACCTTGTGGGGCGCGTTCTCGAAGCGGTTACGGGCAAGTCCGCGCCGCGGATATTCCACGAATATCTCTTCGAGCCCCTGGGCGCGAAGGGCGCCCGCATTACCGACATGGGCTTGGGCGCCGATCTCCGCGCTATCGACCTGGCCCGCATCGGCCAGCTATTGCTTAACGAGGGCGCCTATGGCGAGCACCGCTTCTTCTCGGAGGACACCTTTGCGGCGCTCTTGCCGCGGCCCTATGCGGAAATGTTCCCCGCGCTGGACGAGGACGAAGGCAGCTACGGCATCGGTATTCGATGGGCGTCTCGCAAGCATCCCCAGGCCGGGGAAAACGGAATTCGCGAGGACGCCTTAACCCTGAGCGAGAGCACCATAGGCCACGGCGCGTTTTCCAGCACGGTATTTCGCGTCGATCTGGAGCGGGATCTGGTGATCGCCATCGGCCGCATGCGCAAGGGCGACAATCTCGATGAAAACCTGGACCGCTTCCTTGCCTCGCTCCATGCGCATCTTGACAACACCGGCCGTTAAGCCGCTGGCGAATTGATGCCGAATACGTGTGCGGAGGGGCGGCAGAACGCAATATTCATGAAATAGCCTCCACAGCTTTTCCATTTAAAGGAAGAGTGCAGCAAGTTCGAAAACTTGCTGCACGAACTACAGGGACGGCAGCGATCTCCGTGTTGCTGCCGTCGCTGTAGTCCCTGCCGTCCCTGAAGTCCCTGACCCCGTATTGCCTGGCCGTCTATGCGGCGCCGTAGCTCGGGTAGTCGGTGTAGCCCTCGGGGCCCGGGGCCGACCAGACCTTCGGGTCCGCATCCGGGGCCAGGGGCCAGCCGTTTGCGAAGCGATCCACCAGGTCGGGGTTGGTGATATAGGGCCGGCCATAGGCGACGAGGTCGGCATGGCCATCGCGGATGGCGGCTTCGCCCTGCTCTTGCGTGTATCCGCAGTTGCCCATAAGCGTACCGCTGAAGCAGGCGCGGAATTCCCGCAGCGTCATCGGCTCGCCGAGATCGTGGAACCCAAAAGCGAGGCCGTCCATGATGTGGAGGTAGGCGAGGCCATAGCTATCCAGTTGCGATGCGGCATAGGTGAAGGTCTCGCGGAAGTCCGGCGAGCCCATGTCGTTGAAGACGCCGTTGGGCGAGAGGCGAAGGCCCACGCGGTTGGCCGGAAAAACGGTGATCACCGCGTCCGTCGCTTCCTTGAGAAAGCGGTAGCGATTCTCCAGGCTGCCGCCGTAGGCATCCGTACGGTGGTTGGTTTTCGACTGGAGAAACTGGTCGATGAGGTAGCCGTTGGCGGCGTGGATCTCCACACCGTCAAAGCCCGCCGCTTGGGCCCGCTCCGCCGCGCGCCGGTAGTCTTCCACGATACCGGGGATTTCCGCAAGTTCGAGCGCGCGCGGTGTTTCATAAGGCAGTTTGCCTTGTGGCGTATGGATGTAGTCGCCGTTGATCTTGATGGCCGAAGGCGCCACCGCCGGGGCGCCTTCGTGGAAGGCGCTGTGCGAGGCGCGGCCCATGTGCCAGAGCTGCAAGAATACGCGGCTGCCGGCCTTGTGGATCGCCTCCACCACCGGCGCCCAGCCCGCCTGTTGTTCGCCGGTGTAGATGCCGGGGGAGTCCACCCAGCCATTGGCCTGGGGTGAAATGGTGGTCGCTTCGGTGATGATAAGGCCGGCGTTGCTCCGCTGGCGGTAGTATTGGGCCATGAGCGCATTGGGCACGCGCGTTTTTCCGGCGCGGGCGCGGGTCATGGGCGCCATGACGACGCGGTTGCGCAGGGGCATTCCGGCGAGGTCATAGGGGGCGAGCAGGGGGTGATCGGTGTTTTCGGGCATCGGAGTCTCCTTATCGGTGAATTGTTTACATGTAATGTACACGGCTATTGGAATTTTGTCAAGCGGCGGGGCGCGGGCCTGGAGGCGACCGTGGGGAGCGAAGTGTGCGGGGCAGCCTCTGGCCGAAACGAGAGAGCGTTGAACCGCGAAGGGCCCAGGGCAGCCATTGGCCGCTACCAGGAATTGAGACCACGGATTACGCAGGGCCGCCTCGGGCCGCAACCAAGGAAATGATCACCACGAAGGGCGCGAAGAGAAAGAGAGACGAAGCTTTGACCGCAGAGAACGCAGAGAGCGCATAGGGTGATTTCTGGTATGCAGATGGATTGGGTGGATGAATGAGGGTGCGTTTTTGACCACGGATTACACGGATGACACGGATAGAAAAGCGTTCCGGTTGTTGAGGCCAGGCGGTGGCGGCGCGGATCTTTGGAAAACTCCTTCGTTGCGGCGAAAGGCTAGTCTATGTACTCCGCGGCCAATCAGGTTTCTCGTTGCTTGGATGCCTGGCTTCGGGCCTGGGTAAAGGCCGGCTTCATGAACTGAATCTCGGTTTCTTATTCGTGTCGTAATTCTTTAGCGGAATGAAGCAGGCTTGATTCCTCGACGAAAAAATCCCGCGCCGCAACGGAAGTGCGGACGAATGGGAGCGCGGGCGGCCCGCCCGCAACGCGCCGGAGGCGCGAGTCTGCTAATCAGCGGTAGTCCGGCTCCAATTGTCTCGCCGATCAAGTGTGCCGATATTGCAAATACGCCATGCACCTCCGGTGCATTGCAGGCGGGGACGCCTGCGCTCCCAGCCTTGCGCGCTCTCGTCGTAGTATCGCGGCATGACAAGAATGGGCTGGCGCTACTTCATACGGCTAAAGTATTACTTCGTGTCTATTCGTGTCCATTCGTGGTTAAACTGCCATTCAACTTCAGACCGCCAAAGTGTTACCCATAAAGAAAACGGCCCACGGGCGTCGGGTGCGCCCGTGAGCCGTTGCGGTTTCGATTGGGGCCGGGGTTTACATCCCTATGCCGCCGTCGACGCTGAGGGTGGTTCCGGTGATGTAACCGGCCTCGGGGGCGGCGAGGAAGGCGACGGCGAAGGCGATGTCTTCGGGGGTTCCGACGCGCTTCATGGGGATCTGTTCGGTGATGGCGGCGGTGGCCTTCTCGCCGAGCTCGGCGGTCATATCGGTGGCGATGTAGCCGGGCGCGACGACGTTGACCGTGATGTTGCGGCTGGCGACTTCCTGGGCGTAGGCCTTGGTGAAGCCGATCATGCCGGCCTTGGCGGCGGCGTAGTTGGTCTGGCCGGCCTGGCCGCGCAGGCCGACGACGGAGCTGATATTGATGATGCGGCCGTAGCGGGCCTTAAGCATGGACTTCGCGGCGGCGCGGCAGGCGTAGAAGGCGCCGTTCAGGTTGGTCTGGATGACCTCGTTCCACTGGTCGTCCTTCATGCGCATGAGGAGGCCGTCGCGGGTGATGCCCGCGTTGTTCACGAGGACCTGGATCGTGCCGAGGTCCTCGGTGACGCGATCGACGAGGGCGTCGACGGATGCCGCCGAGGCAATGTCGCATGCGTAGCCCTTCACGTTCGGGCCAAGCTCCGCGGCGGCCTTGTCGGCGGCTTCCTGGCTGCGCCCGCAGATGGCGACGCGCGCGCCCAGCTCGGCGAATCGGGCGGCGCAGGCGCGGCCGATCCCGCGGGTGCCCCCGGTTACCAGTACAACAGCATCCTTCAGGTTGCTCATGCTTTTTGTGCTCCTCGCGCCGCCGCCGCATGCCGCGGGCGTGTCGATTTCGGGTTGGTTGACGATCGATTGTGTAAACTTGCCCCGAATGCGCGGCCGCCGCTATTCGCCGCCGGATTCGGCCAGCTTGTCGACGTCCGAGACCATGCCGGCGCAACGGACGGAGGGGGCGCCTTCCATGCGGCGCGCAAGCCCGCGGAGCACATTGCCCGGGCCGACCTCGATCGCGGGCCTCGGGCCGATTTCCGCCATGACTTCGGTCCAGCGCACGGGGGAGTAGAGCTGTTCGGCGAGCAGTGTGCGGATGGTTTCCGCTTCGGTCACCTGGCTGGCCGTTACGGACGAAATGAACGGAATTCGGGGGTTCTGGAACGGCGCATAGGCCAGGGCTTCGGCAAATTTATTGGCCGCGCTCTCCATCAGGTCCGAGTGGAACGGGCCGGAGACGGGCAGCGGGACCACCCGCTTGGCCCCGGCGTCGATCAGGGCGGGGCCCGCCGCTTCGACGCCGGCCTTTGTGCCGCTGATAATGGTCTGCCCGGGCCCGTTGAAATTGGCCACCTGAACGCCCTTGGGAAGGAATTCCTCGATCCGGTCGGCGTCCATGCCCATCACCGCGGCCATGGCTCCCTCGGGGACGTTCTCGCTCATCAGGCGCGCCCGCACGAGGGTAAGGCGGAAGGCCTCTTCGAAGTCCAGCGCCCCGGCGATGACCAGCGCGGGAATCTCGCCGAGCGAGTGGCCGGCGCAGCCTTCGGGCGCGTATCCCTTTTCCATGAGGTGGCGCGCAATGGCCACTTCCACGGCCAGCAGGCCCGGCTGGGCGATACGGGTGTGATTGATTTCTTCGGGCGCGCCGGTGAAGAGGATATGCAGCAGGTCGCCATCGGGGAAGAGCGCGTTCGCCTCGTCGAGCACCGATTTGGCCGTGGCGGATCGCTCGTAAAAATCCTGGCCCATGGCCTGCTTCTGGCTGCCCTGCCCCGGAAAAAGGAAAAAGCTCATGGGTTCGGAGTCTCCGCGAAGTCCATTTCGTCCTTCATTTCGCGCTCGACGCTCCGGAGTTCCTCGATGCCTTCGGCAATGTGGAAGTTCAGCTTGTTCTCGAAGGCGACCTGGGCCCCCCGGATCGCATTGGCCACACCCGTCGAATTGGAGGAGCCGTGAATGATGATGGCGATGCCGTTCACGCCGAGCAGCGGGGCGCCGGGCGATTCATTCGGGTCGACTTTCGCCTTGATGGCGAGCAACGACTTGCGGGCGATCATCGCGGCAATCTTGTTCATGGAGGAGCCTTCAAACTCCTCCCTGAGCAGGTTTCCGGTGAGGCGCGCGACCGCTTCGGCGGTTTTCAGCAGGAGGTTGCCGTTGAAGCCGTCGCAAACCACGACATCGGCGTCGCCGTTAAACATGGCCTTGGGCTCGATGTTCCCGATGAAGTTGATATGGGGCGCGGCGGTGAGATTGCGGTGCACCACCTTGGCGACATGGCTGCCCTTCGCGCTTTCCTCGCCGATATTCAGGAGGCCGACGCGGGGTTTCTCCACGCCGAGCGCGTATCGCGAATAGGCATAGCCCATTTCCGCGAACTCGCAGAGGTGCCGCTCGTTGCAGTCGACATTGGCCCCGATATCCAGCAGCAGCACGCGCCCGGTGGTCGTGGGGAAGGTGCCGCAAATCGCGGAACGCGAGACTCCGCGCATCGGTCCGAGGACCATGCGCGCGGCGACGTGCACCGCCCCGGTGTTGCCGGCGCTCACGATCGCGTCGGCGTCTCCGTTCTTGACCAGACGCATGCCGACCAGCAGGGAAGAGTCCCTTTTCTGGCGGATCGCCTGGCCCGGCGAATCGTGCATGGTGATCGCTTCGGATGCATGGACAATCGAGATGCTGCCGTGCTTGCCGTGTTCGGCGAGCTTCTCCCGGAGGATATTTTCGTCTCCCACGAGCACGATCTCGACATCGCTGTCCAGGCTTGCGGCTACGGCCCCCTCGATTTCGACATCGGGGGCGTTGTCGGAACCCATGGCATCTACAGCGATTCGCATGAAGCAGTCTCCGCGTGGATGCGTGCGATTAGTCTTCTTCGACGTTGACGACGAGGCGGTCCTTGTAATGCCCGCACTTCGGGCAGACCCGGTGCGTGGGAATGCGCTCGCCGCAGCTCGGGCACTCCACCAGGTTTACGGGTGTGAGCGCATGGTGGGAACGGCGCATGTTCTTCTTGGCTTTACCCGTTCGTCTCTTTGGTACTGGCACGGTCTCTACTCCTCTAGGCCCGATCCGGAAGGTCGGGGAAGATATCCTTCAATCCCGCGAAGCCGCTGTTGTTCGCGGGGCGTTCCTCGTCTGACTCCACTATACAGGCGCAGCGCTCCGCGTTACGGTTTACGCCGCACACCGGGCACAGGCCCAGGCAGTCCTCCCGGCAGAGGAACTTCACCGGAAGGGCCAGGGCGACCTCGTCCCACACGGGGCGGGCGAGATCGATGGTGAGCCCGTCAAATGTAAATACGCCATACGCCTCCTCCTCCGCCATTTCCGCGCCCTCCACGGCCGACTCCCGGGCGGGGCCTTCTTCAAAGGTCCAGACCACCGGCAGCGAAACGGGGAATTCGGCCATTTCGAGGCAGCGGTCGCAGGGATGGAAGAAAACGGCCTCGACCACGCCCTGAAACAGGTACTGCCCGACCATGGGGGTGAGGTCGCCGCGCACCACCACCGGGCCCAGCGGAATTGGGGCGATATCGGCGGGTTGCACGGCTTCCGCGGGGACTGTCACATCGACGTGAAGGCCCGACCCGGCTATCGCGGTTACTGGGATCTCAAGGGTTGCCACGAGCCGACCACCTTCCCTAAGGCGCAGAAAGGCCAAAGTTTAGCAAACGCCGCGCGGGACAGTCAATTCTTTGCGGCATTCATTTTTCGGGCGTCGCGCCGGCCTCGATTGGGACGGTGTAGCCCGCCGATGGCATCAGGATACAGGCGGGCGCCGTGACCCCGTTTGCGGCAAGCCTGCGCCGCGCTTCCGCCAGGGCGTCCTCCAGGCTTGCCGACTTACGCCCGCCGAGCATGTGGACGTCGGCGTCCGTCATCTCTGTGAGAAAAAGGGTGTTTTTCGCCTTTTCCACAGTCGAGAGGGCGGTCTGGCCGTTGATTTCAGCGCGCGCGCGGAGGGCCGCAATGATCCGGTCGCGGGTTCCCAGGGCGAGCCACTCGGCGAATCGGTTGCCGCCGAGCCCTTCCGGCGCCGGCGCCGCCAGGATGATCACGCCGCCGGGGTTGAGCGCCTGCCAGGCGTTGTAGAGGGCCTTGTGGCTCTGTACGAAGTTTTTTGCGCCGCCCGCCGACGCAATCACCAGGTCGGCCCGTTCCCGCAGCGGCGCGCCATACAGGCTGCGGGCAAGATCGCAGGCCGCCCCGTGCGCCGCCGCCAGATCGCCGGCGAAGAGTCCCGCAATCTGCCCGTTCCGGTTCAACACGGTATTGATCAGGAAAAGATCCCGCCGGAATTGCGATCCCTCCAGCATATCCTCCGCGACGGGATTTCCACGTGTGCGCCCAATCGCGACGTCCGGGTTCAGGCGATCGGCGATGGGGTCCAGGTTCAACGCGTGGTTGGCCGCGATCGTGGCTTTGCCCGCGATGCCGGGCAGGATCGACTTGCGCCCGCCGCCGAAGCCGCCGAAATAATGGAAGACCACCGTGCCCGTTACGATGACGGCGGCGGCCTCGCAGGCGCGCCGGTTGAGATAGACCGGGGTCCCGCGCGACGTCGTTCCCGTGTTTACGAGGCCCGCCGGATTTTGCGGATCATGGTCGTACACGCGATCCCGGAACCGGGCGTAGACGGATTCGCCCAGGATCGCGCGGCGCTCGCCGTCCGTCGGGGGGCGGTGTGTGCCGGTGGCGAATAGAAACGCGATCCGGTCACCGGTAACGCCGTGTTCCTCCAGGTAGCGGATCAGGGGGGGCAAAAAGCGATCCGCCCGCGTCTGCCGGAAGCTGTCCGAGACGAGAATGAGCACCTCGCCGCGATCGGGCAGGGTTTCGCGCAGGGGCGCATTCAGGCCCAGCGGGGCTTCGAGCGCGGCGTACAGCGCGGCGTCCACATCTTTCAGGGGCGGCGCCTCCGATATGTCGAGCGGCGGGAGGGGGCGACCCCACGAAAGGTCCGCTTCGAGCACGCGATCGAGATAGGGAAGGGCGATTCGCACAGGGGTTCCGGGCGATCCATCGGGATCGGTTGCAATGGGGCGCGAAGAGTAAATTGACAGTCCAGTAGTGCGGCGAACCCGGCCCGCGGGCTATTCCAGCCCGTATTTCTTGATCTTGTACTGGAGCGTGGTCCGCTTAAGGCCCAGGTGTTCGGCCGCCTTCGTCTTGTTCCAGCGGAACCGTTCCAGCGCGCCCTGGATCAGGTCGCTTTCCAGGCGGTCCGTCCGCTCGATGAGGGAACCTTCGTTGCGGGACGGCAGCGCGATCGGTATATCCGCGGGAACCGTCTCCAGGAGGTGCGGCGGCAACTCGTCGCGCGTGATGCTGTCGGACTCCGCCAGGACGACGGCGCGCTCGATCGTGTTCTCCAGCTCGCGGACGTTGCCGGGCCAGTCGTAATTCAACAGGATCCCCATGACTTCGTCGTCGACCTCCACCACTTCCTTGCCAAGCTCCAGCGAGAACTTCCGCAGAAAGTGATCCACCAGCAGCGGGATATCGTCGCGGCGGTCCTTCAGCGCGCTCACCTCAAGCGAGAAGACATTCAAGCGGTAGTAGAAATCCTCGCGGAATTTCCCTTCAGCAATCGCCTCGCGCAAATCCCGGTTCGTCGCCGCCACGATACGCACATCTATTTTCAGTGGTTCCGCGCCGCCCACGCGCTCCAGCTCGCCCTCCTGCAACACACGCAGGAGCTTCGTCTGGATTGCCGGGTCGATCTCCCCCACCTCGTCCAGAAAGAGCGTGCCCGTGTGCGCTTTCTCGAAGCGGCCCTCGCGCCGCTGCTCCGCGCCGGTGAAAGCGCCCTTCTCGTGGCCGAACAATTCGCTTTCGAGCACCCCCGGGGCGAGCGCCGCGCAGTTGAGGGCCACAAACGGGTTGTCCCGCCGCGAACTCGCCTCGTGAATCGCCCGCGCGACCAGTTCCTTGCCCACGCCGCTCGGTCCTGTGATTAAGACCGAACTGTTGCTGGGCGCGATCTTGATGATCAGCTTCATCAGCCGGCGGATCTGCGCGCTCGCGCCGATCATGTGCTGCACCGACGGATGAATCCAGGTCTGCGCGGAGGAAGCTGCCGAATTCGCCCGCCCGCGGATCAGCTTCTGCACCTTGCGCTCGATATCCGCCAGGCGGAACGGCTTGGTCACAAAGTCGTAGGCGCCCAGGCGCATCGCTTCCACCGCCGTGTCGATCGTCCCGTAGGCCGTCACGATGATTACGCCCGTATCCGGTGACACCGCCTTCGCCGCCCGCAGAACATCCAGCCCCGTGCCCTCGGGCATGTTCAAGTCGGAGATGATCACGTCGAAATGGGACGCGCCGAGGCGCGCGATCGCCTCATTCCCGTTGGAAGCCGTCTCCACCGTGAATCCGCTGTCCGCGAATGCGGCGTGGAGCATCTGGCGCATGTTGGGCTTGTCGTCGACGACAAGCAGCCGGTGTTTCGATAGATCACTATTCACAAATTTCTCGCTTTATCGCCACAGATTACCCCACACGAAGGGTACCACGTACCGGTCCGATTCGCAACACACATCAGTCGGAAAACAGGTCGTCAAACTTGCGCGACGGCTTCTCGGACGAAGACAGCCACGAATCCAGCGACTCGGCCTCGGGCGTGCCCTCCGGCGTCGTTTCGCCCAGCAGCCCGTCCAGCGCGGACCGATCGCCCGGGCGCGCGCCCAACTGCTCGCCATCGTCTCGAAATTCGAACTCGTCGCAGAAGTTGGCCCGCGACTTGTCGGCCACTTTCTCCGTGTCCGGGATGTAGCACTCGTTCGGATACCCCTTGCGGTGAAAGCGGCAGTTCCTGCAAGAATGGAGGTAGGCGTCGCAGCGCGCGCAGGTTTCCTTGACGGCGGGCTGCCGGAGCGAGCTCTCCCATGGCTGCTGGCAATTGAAACAGCGGTGCATGACGGCCTCCAGACCGCTATAGCGTACGGCCCGCATATGGGAAGAATCAACCATTTGTGAATGCGGCCCCGCCGGGTTGGGCAATACGGGCGCCCGTGGGGTACAATGCCGCCGGGCCGCGCGGGATGCGCGCAAAAACGGAGCCAAGGGATACATGGTCGACGAAGAATTGCTCAAGATACTGGTATGTCCGGAAAACAAGACTCCGGTGCATCTGGCGGATGCGGAACTGGTGGCCCGGGTGAACGCGGCGATCGAGGCCGGGACGTTGAAAAACCGCGCGGGCGAGAACGTGGACACGGCCATTGAGGGCGGCCTCGTGCGCGAGGACCGGGCCTACCTGTACCCCATCCGGGAAGACATCCCCGTCATGCTGATCGACGAGGGCATCCCACTCGCACAGATCAACGAAGCCTAATGAGGCGGGGCCGTGAATCCGCGCTCCGCCTCGGGTTCTGAGCCGCGCCGTTACCCTTCGGGCTTGCCGCGCCGGGCGGTTCCCAGGCGCGCGCGGAGATAGTCCCACTCGCCCCGGATCCGCTGCCCGAGGGGCGTCAAGAGGACCTGGGCCAGCGATCGCGACAGTCCGTAGAAGCGCCCGTCGACCGTGAAGCACCAGGCGCGGCCCGCGCCGCTGAGCCGCGCGAGCAGATTGAGCCGCGGGCTATCGAACATCACGACGATATGGCCGCAACGGGCCCGCCGCAGACGCCGGACCGTCACCAGCGCGCGCTTCATGGCGCCAAGGCCGGTTGCGGGCGGCAGGCGCAGGAACTCATCCGCGACGCCGGCAATGGCGCCGGGCGGAAAGCCGGCCGGGATGGCGGCGATGATCGTTTCGGAGGGATAGACCGCCCGGATGCGGCGCAGCATGCGCACGTAGTGCGGGCCGCTGCTGTAGAACGCGCAGATGCGCTCTGGATTGCGCCGCTTCGCCATCTACCCGCGCCTCCGCACCTGTTCGAACACCGGGTAGTACTTCCGCAGAATGATCTGCGACCACGTGTATTCCTCGTCGACCCGGTCCTGCGCGGCGATCCCCATCCGCAGGCGCAGCTCGGGATTGTCCAGCAGGATTTCCAGCTGCTTGGCGAGTTCGCCGGCATCGCCGGGTTCGAAGAGGAAGCCCGTCTGCATGTGGGACACGATCTCCCGCAGGCCGCCTGTCCGGCTCGCGCAGACGGGCCGGCCCGTGGCCATGGCCTCAATCGCCACCATGCCGAACGGCTCTTCCCAGACGCTGGGCACGGCGCAGATGTCCGCCTGCCGGTAGAGCGCCGGGAGCGCGCCGTGGGCATGCCACCCGACCGCGGAGACAAAGGCGGGAACAGGCGTTTCTTCGGGCAGCGTGACCTGAATCTGGAAATCCCGGCGGTGGGCCCAGAGGCGCTCCCCGGCCTCGGCGAGCACGGCGTAGCCCTTGACCGGATCCTCGGCCCGGCCCGTCATCAGGATGTGCTTCTTGTCCCGGGGGCTCTTGCGCGCGGGCGGCTCGAAGCGAAACTGCGACACGTCCACGCCCCCGGGGATGATATGGATGGTTTCGCAATACCAGCTCAGGAGGTCCCGCATGGTCTCGTTGTAGACAATGGCGGCGCGCAGTTTCTTGAGGTAATCGCGGCAGGCGGAGACGTAGTCCGGCGCGTAGGCCCGCGCCGCCAGATACTCCTGCGCCCAGGCGTGGGGGCGGCCCGAACGGATGTCCGGCTTCAGGTGGTCAAGCGCGCAGGCGCGGCAGGCGTCCCGGTCCTTCAGGAAATGCAGCGGGCAGGGGGCGCCGTCCTTGTAGTGCAGAATATCGCGCAGGCAGGCCATTTCGTAGGCGTAGTAGCGCGCCACCAGCGGGTAGTCCGCCAGCGCGAGGCCCACGTAGGGCTTCATGAGAAAGCCGTCGCCCAGGAACACCACGTCGGGGCGCCACAGGTCGACCGCCTCCCGGATCAGGCGCGGCAGCGTCTTGCGGGTAAAATCCCGGCGCGCCCCGGAGACGCCCAGCACGGGAAAGGGCAGGGCGCCGGTCTGGATGGACCCGCGTTCCCAGGAATGGGGATCGTTGACGAAGACCACCTGCACGTCGTGGCCGAGCCGGTGGAGGCCCGACGCCAGGTTGTAGAGGTCCACGTCGGCGCCGCCGTGCGGGGGCCAGGAAAAAAGCAGGTCTACGAGGGCGATACGCATGCCGCCATCCCGTATCCCGAGCACATTTCACAAGAATTCAACGCTGTTTCCCCGTGCCGTACCACTGGCTGCCGCCGTGGTCCAGGTGCAGCACGCCCAGACCCTCCAGGCGCGTCTCCGGCCCGTAGCGATCGACGATGGACTTGCTGAACAGCCAGTCGGATCCCTCGAAATGATCCAGTTCCGCGTAGCGGATCTCGTCAAAGACGCGCCGGCGGAAACTCTGGCAAAAACCCGGCGGGTAGCCTTCCGATTCGCGGCGCCGGTACTCGGGCGCCGCTTCCTGGAGCGTAGTATAGCGATCCTGGGGCGCAATGTCGCCCAGCAGCACGCCCGCGGTCGTCTCCGCGTCCAGCATGTAGCGGCCCTCGGGCGCGGCGAATACGGTGGCCCCGGGCAGCGCGTCCAGGCGCGTGAAGCAGTCCGGCGGCAGCAGAATGTCGGCGTCGAGCAGCGTGATCCATTCGCCGGTGGCGAGCGCGGCGCATTCGTTGATCATGAAGCCCTTCGCCCGGTCGCGATCGGCTGTAAAGGGAATGCGCCGGATGGCCAGCGCCGGGTAGCGCGCCTCCAGGCTGTCCAGCACGTCGTCCGTTGCGTCGATCCCCGGAACGTAGCCCACGATAACCTCCAGCGCGCCCGGCGCCAGGCCTTCCTGATGCGCCAGACAAAGCAGGGCGGCCTGAAGACGCCGCGCAAAACGGGTGCAGACGATCACCACCGAATGCCGGGCGGGCGGCGTTTCCGCCGCGGTCGCGCCTTCCCAGAGTTGCACGGTCTGCGTCACGATCTGCCCGTCCAGATTTACTATCGCCAGACGCGGCTCGGCCACGCTTCCAATGCGCTCGGGAACGCGATCCGTATCCCGAAATCCCGACGGCGCCACGGGGATGTCGTCCCGCAGCAGCACGTAGCGCCCCGCGCGGTCCACATGCAGCGCCAGGGTGTGGCCCGGCGCAATCATCGGGCACACGATCCGCGCGTGGCGTCCAAACGCGAAGCCAATGCGCGCGGCGATGCCGCCGCCGAAGGTCGCCGAGAGCGTAAACGGCGGCGAAACGCGCGCCAGCGGCGTGCTCACCAACTCCCCGGTGGAAAAGGAGAACCAGCGGACGGACGCCGGCATCCGGTCCGTGAAATGGTCTTCGATGGCGTAGCTTTCGGCCGGAATTTCGCGGTCGGGCGGCGTTTGGCGCAGGGTGCGCCGCGCGTCCTCCACAAGCGCCCGCCGGTGCGCCGGCAGCACGCGCCGCGCCGCATCCACGGCGTCGTACCACGCGGGAGCCTTCGCGCGAAACGCAAGCGGGCCGGTAATCGCGTCGCCCGGTATCGCCGATATCGCGGCGCCGGGAAAGGCCTGCTTGAAGACTTCCGACGGCCCGTCGCAAATGAGCCGCATGCGGCATGCGGCGCAGGCCGGCCCCAGCATGCGCGCCTGGGCCGCCCGGTATTCCGCCAGCCGCGCCTCGAGCGCGCTGGTGTCTTCCGGCAGGGGTTCGGGCCGCGGGCGCCGGATCCCGATCCAGCGCGTAAGCTTGTGCAGGAACCACACCCGGAACAGCGCGGCGTTCCGCTCCAGGATCCACGGCAGCACCGCGCGATCAATGGCGTTGTGAAACGACGCGCCTTCGGAAATCGCGATCTCGACCGTCTGGCCGGCGCGCCGGGGGGAAAGCGAAATCAGACGGCGCGCGAATTCCAGCGCGCCCGCGTGGTAGTGCTGGTGATGGGCGAGGCGCTGCGGCGTGTTCGATATGTACGGCCAGAGGTCCTCGGGGACACGGCAAAAGGGCACATCCGCCAGGTGCAGCTCCGGGCCACCGTGGGCAAGCGCACGCAAGAGCGCGATGGCGGCGTCAAGCACCTGAGACGCGACCGGCGGCCCCGCCGAAAGGCCCGGGGCGAAGCCACCGCCGAAGTATACGGTCAGCACGGACGCGTCTTGGAGAACGGACGGGAGTTCCGCGGCCCACGGCGCATCCAGCAGGCGTCCGGGAAGGTGCGCGCGAAAGGCGATCCCGTTCGCGGCGCACGCGTCGCGCCATCGCAACAACCCCGCCAGGTCCGGCGATTGCGGACACAACACGACGTCGAGCAGCCCCGCCGCCGCGAAGTCGCCGAGCGGGCCGGGATCGGCGGATGGATCGACGATGAGCGACAACTTGAGTCCCGCCAGCTTGGCCTCCTCCAGCAGCGGCAGGATCCGATCGGAAGCGGCGTCCGGCTCCCAGAGATCGGCCTTTTCCACGTGAAAGCGATCCGCGCTGTGACGCAGCCAGCGCCGCAGCGTGGTGAGGCCGATTACTGCGTCCCGGGCGCAGCGGGCGGAGACCAGGCCGCGAACCGGCGGCATGGCGGAGTAGGTAAGCTCGTCTTCAAGATCAGGCACGGCAGGTCTTGCGTTGCGATATTGGCCCTGGGGAACGCGGCCGCGGAATACCCCCGCGGCCCGGCGGGGGCATGATGCGTGGCGCGCGCGCCGGATTGCAACCCGGCAACCGGGCGCGCCACTTCGCGGGCGGCCTTACAAGCGCCCACACAAGTTAACCCCCGCGATTCCGGGACATCGTCAATCGCACGGAATGCAATCAGTTCCTCCGCCAGCCAAAGATCACCATAAGCGCCAGCCCGAGCAGGAACGCATCGCCCAGGAAACGCTTCCACGATTCGGCTTGTTTCCCGAACGCGCAACCCGAGGGCGCCGGTGGGTTCACCACCGCATCCAACTCCGCCGCGGTAAGCAGACCATCGCGATTGGTATCCCAACGCTGGAAAATCTGCTGTGTAAGCAACGGCTGCAACGCGCGGGCTTCTTCCAGACTCAGGAACCCGTCGCCATTCGTATCGGCGGCGGCAAACCCGGCCAACAACGCGCGGGCCATGTCCTCGGGATTCGTTTCACCTTCACCCTCACCCTCGCCTTCGCCTTCGCCTTCGCCTTCGCCTTCGCCTTCGCCTTCGCCTTCACCCTCACCCTCACCCTCGCCCTCGCCCTCGCCCTCGCCCTCGCCCTCGCCCTCGCCCTCGCCCTCGCCCTCGCCCTCGCCCTCGCCCTCGCCCTCGCCCTCGCCCTCACCCTCACCCTCACCCTCACCTTCACCTTCACCTTCACCTTCACCTTCACCTTCACCTTCGCCTTCGCCCTCGCCCTCGCCCTCACCCTCGCCTTCACCCTCGCCCTCGCCTTCACCTTCACCCTCGCCTTCACCCTCGCCCTCGCCCTCGCCCTCGCCCTCGCCCTCACCCTCGCCCTCGCCCTCGCCCTCGCCTTCGCCTTCGCCTTCGCCTTCGCCCTCGCCCTCGCCCTCGCCCTCGCCTTCACCTTCACCTTCACCTTCACCTTCACCTTCGCCTTCACCTTCACCTTCACCTTCACCTTCACCTTCACCTTCACCTTCACCTTCACCTTCACCTTCACCTTCACCTTCACCTTCGCCTTCACCTTCACCTTCACCTTCACCTTCACCTTCGCCCTCGCCTTCGGCGGCGGTATTTACGACCAACACGGCATCGCCGGGACCGGCGGCCGGCGCCGGGTTGCCCACGGCATCCACCGCCGTACCCGCGGCCACCGAAACCTGAAGCGTTCCGTTGCCGGATAACATCGAAAGGGTGATAACCGCGCCCGTTGTATCCAGCACGTCCACCTCGACCAATCCCGCCACGGCTGTGTCGGTCGCGTGTACGGTTACGCCGCCCGGGTCAAGCGTCACGAGGGCCGCATCGAAGTACGACACCGCGAAGTGGACGGGGCCCAGGTCGGTCTCCGCGACATCGGGCGCGCCGATTTCAACGCCCGGCCCGGTCAAATCGATGGTCAATTCTCCGGTAGTGGCGTCTACGGCGGAGTTCCCGAGGGGGTCCGTGGCCGTCGCCACAACGTCATATACGCCCTCGCCCAGCGGGTCCAGAAGCGAGCCGTCCAAGGTCCAGACGCCGGTCCCGCCATTCACGGCGGCCAATCCAGCCTGGCCGCCCACCGCGATTTCCACCACGGCGAGGGGATCGTCCACGGCGCCGCTCAGATCGGGCGTCGTGGCGTTGGTGAGCAAGGTGTCCACGGTGACGATCGGCGCGGCCGTGTCGATCTCAAGTTCGGCGACGCCCGTGTCGGTTCCCATGTTGCCGGCGGAATCCGTGGCGACCGCCACCACATCATAAACGCCGTCGGCGAGCGCGGTCAGCACATTGTCGGCCAGGGTCCACGTTCCATCGCCGCCGTTGGTCGCGGAAAGCCCGTTCTGGGCCCCCACGCTGATCGCCACGGTCGCGTCCGGATCGTCAATCGTTCCGGTGAGTGGCGGCGTGTTGTCACGCGTACTCAGGGCGTGTACCGACACGGCGGGCGGCGTGTTGTCAATTATCACGGCGGCGCTCGTCACGCTGGCCGCAAGCGGATTTCCCGCAGTGTCGGCGATATCGGAAAGCAGGCTCGCGGAAACCCGCGCCTCGCCATCGCCGCTGACGCCCGTAATCTCGAGGGTGTAGGTCTGCGGGCCGCCGCCGATAAGTACGCCGGTGCTGGCGGCGGTTCCCGACATCGTCAACGTGATGTCGCCGGCACTTTCAAAATTCGTAACGGGTTCGCTGAACACCACGGTGAACGCCAGAAGGGACGCATTCGTCGGGCTCGTGGTCACAGGCGTTATTTCCGTTACCTCGGGGGCGCTCCGGTCCACGGTGTAGCTCTCGTCGCCCGCTCGGCCCATCGCCAGCGCGTTCCCCGCCGCGTCAATGATCGTTGCCAGGTTCGCGTCCAGATCCACCGTCAGCGAGCCCGCGCCCGCCGCCGTGTTCACGGTCACCGTCCAGTTCTCGCCCGAACCGCCCACCGACGCGACCGTGGCTCCGGCTTGATCGTCCGTACCCGCGACGCTGAAGTTACTCGTCGCCACGCCGGTCACCGATTCCTCGAACGACACCGCAAACGTCACTTGCGTGGCATTCGTCAGTTCGCCCGCCGGGGTCAGCCGCGCGATCTCCGCCACTTCGGGCGCGATCCGATCCACCGTGTAGCTCTCGTCGCCCGCCCGGCCCATCGCCAGCGCGTTCCCCGCCGCGTCTTCGATCGACGACAGGTTCGCGTCCAGATCCACCGTCAGCGCGCCGGCGCCCGCCGCCGTGTTCAATGTCACGGTCCAATTCGCTCCCGAACCGCCCACCGACGCGACGGTCGCCCCCGATTGATCGTCGCTCCCGTCCACACTGAAGTTGTTCGTCGCCACCCCCGTCACCGACTCGTCGAATGCCACCGCAAACGTCACCTGTGTGGCGTTTGTCAGTTCGTCCGCCGGCGTCAGGCGCGTTATGCCCGTCACCGACGGCGCAACGACATCCACCTGCAGCGCCGCAACGGCGTCGAGCAGGCCGAACCCCGCGTTGCTGTCCGGGCTGCCGAATTGCGATGCCGTGCCGGTCAAAGCGGCATAAACATCGGCTGGTGTAAAGGACGGGTTCGCCTCCAGCACGAGCGCGCCGATGCCCGCCGCATAGGGACACGCCATGCTGGTGCCCGTTTTGATGTAATAATTCGCGGGCCCGCTCCCGTTCAGATTCAAACCGTCGTTGTCGATGATGAAGGCGTCCACGGCGGACAGTGATCCGACGGAATCCCGCGCGGAGATGGTGGCCGCGCCGGGCGCGACGATATCGGGTTTTATCACGCCGTCTACCCGCGGCCCGAGGCTGCTGAAGGGCGCCAGGGTATCCACCGTAAAGGTGCTGAACTGGAAGCCGCTGCCCTGGTAATTCGTCCAGGTCTTCCGCTGCGTCCACGCCCCCACGGCGATGGCGCTGTCGGCCAGGGCGGGGGTGGCGATGGTGTAGGCGGGGTCCGGGCTGTCAAAGGTCGCCTGGTTCAAGCCGGAGACCTGGAACAGGTGTACGAGCGGGACCGTTCCGCTGGCCGCGCTGTTTGTCAGGGCAAACGCGTAGGACTTGGAAGCCCCCGCCGCGACATTCGGCGTCAAAACGTAGCGCTGGCCCTCCGTGCCGCGCGCGCTGAAGCTGCTGAAGGCCAGCGTCAGGCTTTCGCCCGCGCCCAGGTTGGTGCAGCTCAGGGCGATGTTGCTGTCGCCGGGCGCGCCGTCGATCCAGATAACCCGCACGGAAATGGGGCTGTTCAAGGTCGACACCCCGGCGGTGTTGTCGACGGTAAAACCGAAGCTGCTGGTCGTGCTGCTGAGCGGCGCGGTCACCGAATCGTGCCAGCCCTTAGTCTGGTCGTTGCCCGCGGCGACAAAACAGGTCATCCCGGCGGCCACGGCCGCGTCGATCGCCTGGCTGGCCGCGTCGGAACCGTCCTGGAAGACGCCCACGCCGCCGTAGCTCATCGTGAAGATGTCGCAGCCCACCGCCAGCGCCCGGTCGATGGCCTCGATTTCGTCCGCTTCCGACGCGCCCGCCGTGGTGTCGTTGCCGATCTTGTAGAAATAGAGCTCCGCCGCGGGCGCGGATCCGACATACCGTCCCCCCGAAAGCGTCCCGCGCCCCAGCGCCGAACCGGTCACGTGCGTGCCATGATCCGAAACCGTATTGGAGACGTTTGTGCCCCAGTTCGATATCCCGACGCCGTCCGTGACATCGAACTGCTCCACCGGCGTTGGAAAGTCGGCGTGGGTCAGATCAATTCCGGAATCGGCGACGGCGATCTTGATGCCGGACCCCGTTCGCGCCGTCACGCCGGCGCCCGCGTGCACGTCGCCGACCCGCGTGAAGTCTCCCGCCAGATCGTTGAGCGGGTAGTGTTGGAATTCCACGCTTTCAAGCCGGACGATGCGCGTGCTCGAATCCACCCGCGGCAGACTGGCATACGGCACGGTTGCGAGGTAGTAACCGTGCGGGTGCTTGCCCGGCACGGGCGGCACATACACATCGTGCACCACGATCCCCGCCGCCGCAAGATCGGCTTTGGCGGCATCATCAAGCGGCGCATCCACGTAGAGCGCGCACTCTTCCGCGTCCAGCGCCTGCCCTTCCAGTCCCATCGCCCGGAGTATCCCGGCCTGGGCCGGCCCCGACATGGCCGCGGCTTCGGCCTTTTCGATTTGCCGCGCGCGGATTTCCCCGGAAATCTTCGGCATCCCGGGCGGCAATTCCTGCGCATGGAGATAACCGCTGGGCGGGATGGCTCCACACGATACGATCAGGACGGACAACAGAAACGCATGGAAACGGTTCATGGGCGCCTCGGAAATGGAATGCGGTGCTAATCGACCCAACGGCCTCCCCAATGCAGGCCGTGTACCGGATCAGAATAATTCAACGCCGCGAAAAAGGCAATGCCCCCGATTCCATGCCCCCGATACCATCCACCCTGGCCCGAAAAGAAAGGGCGCGCGCCGGACCCTGGGGCCCGGCGCGCGCCGCACGTAATCAGTTGGCTGGGTAGGTGGGGTTATTCGCCGATCGGGGCGTCCGCCGACGTGGCGTCCGCGCCGTTCGCGAAGCGGATTACGCCGCTCGCGTCGGTGAAGAAGCCTTTGCTGCCGGTCGTTCCGTAGGCCGCCGCGTTGGCGTTGGCGGTGAAGTTGTTGCCGTCTCCGCCGAGCACGAAGTTGTAGCCGCTCTTGGTGGTGCCGTCCCAGGTGCCGTCCAGGAACGGGGGGGTGGCGCCCGTCAGGTCGGCGAACTGGGCGGTATATACGTAGTTGGCGGCGTGATAGGCCACTTCCGAGCCGACGATGGTGCGCAGGTTGCCAATGGCGCTGGACTCATTCGACTGCATCCGGGAACGGAGCAGGTTGGGAATGGCGATGGCCGCGATAATCGCGATAATGGCGACCACGATCATCAATTCAATCAACGTAAACCCTTTGTTCGACTTTTTCATGTGCACGTCCTCCAGTTGGTGGTGATTGTTAAGATCTGTTTGCACGGGGGCGGCGCCGACGCCGCCCGCACGCTGTTTTCAACTGTTGAGTAGCGTAGGGCAAGGGCCGTGCCAACTCAGCTTTCGGCGGCGAACAATGCCCGCAACCATCTATGTATTAATTACTTACGAATATGCACTGTCGCGACGAATGCACCCCAACCTCTCGCAATTGTGTACATTTTGCGAAGGATTGTGACAAAAATTGTCGTGAGCAGAGGGCGCGCCTGTGACAGCGAGCCGAACCGGCTTGACACCGCGCGCTTCGGTGGGCCCATTGACTGCCGGGATGCATTGCCCATCGCGATGGGGTACACTACCGCCTTCGTGAGTCAACGGTGATCCAAGCAGGGGATACTTCGATGCGAATTCATGCTCTTTTTGGCGCGGCGGTTCTCGCGGCGGCGCTTTTGGCGGTTTCGGAGGCGCACGCGCAACGGGACCCCGACGCGGCGCTCGGCGCGCTCAAGCCGGGGGAGGGGCTGGCGGTTTCGCTGTTTGCCGCGGAAGACGACCTGGTCAACCCGACGGCTATCGATATCGACGCGCAGGGGCGGGTGTGGGTGACGGAGGCGGCGAACTACCGGCTTTTCAAGCATCCGGCCGTGCGCGCGCAGGGCGATCGCGTCCGCGTGCTTGAGGACACCGATGGGGACGGCCGGTGCGACAAGGCCACGACGTTCTACGAGGATCCCTCGGTGCAGGCCCCGCTGGGCATTGCGGTGATCGGGGAGCGCGTGTACATCTGCCAGAGCCCGGAGCTCTACTACCTCGAAGATACCGACGGGGACCTGAAGGCGGACAAGAAAACGGTCGTGCTGACGGGTTTCGGCGGCGTGGATCACGATCACGCGATTCACGGGGCCATGATCGGGCCGGATGGGTTGATTTACATGACCGTGGGCGACGGCGGGTTCGACGTAACGGACGGTTCGGGCAACCGGATAGTCGCGGGCAAGGGGGGCGAGCAGCCGGAATACGACGCGGCGACGGTCCTGCGCGTGGACCTGGAGGGGAACCGGCTGGAAGTGCTGGCCGAGGGAATGCGCAATCCCTACGAGCCGGCGGTGAGTTCGTTCGGGACGGTTTTCGCCTCCGACAACGACGACGACGGCAACGAGCAGGTCCAGATCAACTACGTGATGGAGGGGGGGCACTACGGTTACTGGCCGCGCCGCCAGGGCGATCGCCGGCTGGATGAGGTGCACTGGAACAAGGACCGTCCCGGGGTGATGCCGAACATGATCCGCACGGGCTTCGGTTCGCCGACGGGCCTGTTGTTTTACGAGGGTGAATCCTTGCCCGAACGCCTGCGCAACACGCTGATCCACGCCGACGCCGGGCCGGGCGAGATCCGGTCCTACCGGCCCATGGCGGCGGGCGCGGGTTATCGCGGGGAGACGGAGGTCATCCTGTCCGCCCCCGAGGACAAATGGTTCCGCCCCAGTGATGTGTGCGCGGCGCCGGACGGGTCAATATTTGTCGCGGACTGGTACGACCCCGGCGTGGGCGGCCATAATATGGGGGACACGTCGCGCGGGCGCATTTACCGTCTGGCGGCGAAGGACACGGTCTACACGGCGCCGCCGCTGGACCTGCGCACCGAAGAGGGGCTTGTGGAGGCCTTCCGCTCGCCCAACCTTGCGCGTCGCTACCTTGCCTGGCGCGTGCTTCAGGGGGAACTGAAAGGGCCCGAGGTTCCGCTGCTGCACCGGCTCTACCAGGATTCACGCCCCGAGATCCGCGCCCGCGCGCTCTGGCTGCTGGCTCGGGAGGAGAACCACGGCCGGGAAACGCTGCTTGAAGCGGCGCGGAATGAATCGGTGGCCTTTCGCGTGCTTGCGGTGCGGCTGCTGGCCGATCGTGGCGGCGACGCGCTTTTTGAAGCGGATTGGCTATTGCGCGATCCGGAGCCGCCTGTGCGCCGCCAGATTCTGGTGGAATTGCGCGAATTTGAGGCGTCCGAAACGCGGGACGAGTGGTTGCTGGCGCTCGCGCTCCAATACGACGGGCGGGACCGGTTCTACCGCGAGGCGATCGGGCTGGCCTTTGCGGGCCGCGAGGCCTGGGGATTCGAACGCCTGGCGGAGGCGCTCGGCGAACGGTGGGACGAGCGCCTGGCGGGGCTGGCGCTGCAATTGCACCCGCCGGAAGCGCTTCCCCTCGCCGAGGCGGCGCTCCGGAATGAAATGCTGGGAAGCACCCCGCGAAAGGCCGCGCTCGACGTCATCGACGCGATCGGCACGGAAGAGGCCGGCGCCCTGCTGGCCGCGCAGGTGCTGGAGCCGGCGGATCCGGAGCTCTGGAACCACGCCCTGCGCCATCTGGGCCGGAACGCGGGCCTCGACTGGGCGGCTGCGGCGGAAGGGGCCGCGTTTGACCGGGCGCTGGTGGACGCGCTGGCCGACCCGGAGCGATCCAGGGCGGTTTGGGCCTACGTTTCCGATACGGGCCGCCAGAGCCTTGCGCCGATGCTCGTCGCGCGGGCGCTCGACGTGGATGAGACCAACCCGGATCGCCTGAAGGCGCTGGAGGGGCTTGCGGTTGTCGCGCCGAAGGTCGCGCCGGAGAACGCCGCCGCGCTTGCCGAGCAGGTGGCGCTGTTGCTGCGGGGCGAAGACGAATCGTTTCACGGGCCGGCGGTGGAGGCCATGCAGGCGTTTCGCGGCGCCGCGAGCCAGGCCCTGCTGCTGGCGCACCTGAAGGACGCCGAGCAACCCAAGCCGATCCGGGCCACGATTGCGCGGCGGCTCGCCAACACGCAATCCGGCGCGCTGGGTCTGCTCGGGCTGGTTGAGGCGGGGGAATTGCCCGGCGATCTCGAGCGCGACGTGCGCGAAGCGGTCCACGCCAGCCCGTATGACGACGTGCGGATGATGGCGCAGCAGTTGCTCCCGGCCGAGCGCGCGGCGGACGGGGCCGCGTTGCCGCCCCTGGCCGAACTCGCCGCCATGGGGGGCGATCCCCGGCGCGGGCGCACCATTTTCTTCAGCGAGGACGCCGCCCAGTGCCACCGTTGCCACGAAGTCGGCGAGGAGGGCCGCGAAGTGGGGCCGGACCTGACCGTGATAGGCCAGAAGCTGGGCCGGGAGGGCCTGCTGGAGTCGATCCTCTACCCGAACGCGGCCATATCGCACGAGTACGAGGTGTGGATCCTGGAGACCGAATGGGAGGGGCTGCTCAGCGGCTTCATCGTCGGCGAGGACGACAACGCGGTGCAGCTGATGGACGCGAGCGGCGCTGTCAAGCCGATCAAGAAGGAAGAAATCCTGGACCGGCGCAAGAGCAAGACGTCCCTGATGCCCACGGGGCTTGCGGCGGCGATGTCCGCGCAGGATCTCAGCGATCTGGTTTCGTACCTGGAGACGTTGAAGTAGGGAGCGACCATTCAGCCGTCTGTAGCATCAATGTGCCGGAAGACCAGTACGTGATCCGGTAAGCTGCGGGGAAGCACAAGACTTCATAGGATCGTTGCGTTTGTGAAATGACCCCGCTCCCCATTCCATTCCGGTTTTGGGGACGCGGGAATTCTATTCCATGCCAGCCATGCTCGCCGAATGCCGAAGCGGGCGTTGCCGCAGGCAAGGAATGCCTAACGTCCTGAGGCGGCGGAATTATGGAGGCGGGCGGTGGGTGCTGGTGGTTTTTGGTGGCGGCGGGTCAGGCAGGGATGCCTAACCTCCTGAGACGGCGGGACGTCGGAGACTATTCCTGCTCGCTAATTCAGGCGGTCAAAATGTTACGTCTCTTAGCATTTCGGCAGCCGATTGCGCCGGGCGAGGCGGAGCTCGTAGTCCTTTTGAAGGTTCATCCAGAAATCCGCGCTCATGCCGAAATAGAGTGCAAAACGCAGCGCCATTTCGGCCGTGATCGCCCGCTTTCCATCAATAATATTCTTAATTGCCGTGCGATCCACGCCGATGGCGCGCGCGAACGCACCGGGCGTGACGCCGAGCCCATCGAGAAAATCTTCCTTGAGCAAAATGCCGGGGTGCTCAATCTCAAGCTGGTTGTTTGTCATGTGCGGTCTCCGCTGCTCCTATTTCGCTTCGGGCAGGAGGCCCAGGTTGGCCATGAGCTGGAGGGCGTTGCTGTGCTCGACCACGCCGGGGCGCATGGTGTAGTCGAAGATGAGCTCGCTCCCTTCCAGGTGGTCGGAGAAGTGGACATTGGCGGCGGCCTCGCCCATTGCGTCGGCGGCTTTCGTGAGGGCGAGATCGTGCGTGGTGACAAATCCGATCGCGCCGCGCTCGACGAAGGAGCGCACCAGCGCCTCCGCGCCCACCTGCCGGTCGTGCGAGTTGGTGCCGTGCAGGATCTCGTCGAGCAGGAACAACACGGGAATGTCGCGCGAGATGAGGTCCGATACGGCCTTGAGGCGCTGGAGCTCGGCGTAGAAACGGGAAACGCCGCTCTGGATGGAGTCCTGCACGCGCAGCGTCGCGCCGATCTGGAAGGGCGTGAGGCGCATGGATCCGGCGGCGACCGGCGCGCCCAATTGCGCGAGCACCACGTTGA
This sequence comes from Candidatus Hydrogenedentota bacterium, assembly GCA_019637335.1. NCBI lineage: Bacteria > Pseudomonadati > Candidatus Hydrogenedentota > Candidatus Hydrogenedentota bacterium. Next base: position 29,453 of record JAHBVV010000003.1, read on the forward strand.
TCCCCACCACGCGCAGGTAGGTGCTCTTGCCGGACATGTTCGAGCCGCTGACGATGGTGATGCGGTGAGCCCCGCCGAGCGTCACGCCGTTGGGCACGCAGACGCCGGGTTTCAGCAGGGGATGCCGGAGCGCCTTTCCTTCCAGCAGGGGCTCGCCCTCCACGATCTCCGGATACGGGTAGTCCGGGTGCTCCCAGGCGAAGGCGGCCAGGGACAGCAGGGCCTCGAATTCGCCGACCGCCGCGAGCCAGTCGGGGAGGTGGCGGCCCCAGCGGAGGCGCCAGGACTCGATTGCGAACGCGAAATGCACGCTCCACATGAGCAGCAGGGAGACGGGGAAGAACAGCTGGTTCATCTGCAGGTTGAAGAGGTAGACCAGCCGCTCCAGCTGGCGTATGCGCGCGGCGGCGTCCTTGCCATCCTCGGTGAGCCGCTCGCGGATGGAGCGCAGCACGGGGGCCTCAAACTGTTCGGCGCCGAGTCGGTCCAGCAGGTGGATCAGGACGCGCAGCTCCCGTTCGGGCTCCTCGACGGCCATGAGCACGCGCACGGCCCGTTTGGCGGTGGTGCCGAGCAGCAGCAGCTGAATCGTGAACAGGATGAGGAACGGGAAACCGATGTTCCACTGGATGAAGACGAGCAGGGCCAGAACGGTTGCCACGGTGAGCGCGAGATAGCCGCGCGGGGCCCAGCCGCCGGTAAGCTCGGCGGGGCGGACCGACCAGCGGGCCAGCGTGCTTCCCCGTACGGCGCCGCGCACATCGAGCCCGAGGCGGGCGAGGTCCTCCCGCAGGTCCAGCCGGGGCGCCAACTCGCGAACGGCCTCCTGGCGCGCGCGGATGTCCGCCGCCGCCTGCGGGCGTTGCATCCAGCCGGCCAGCCGCGTGCGGCCCGATGCGGTTTGGGCCTGGCACAGCAATTCGAAAAGGGAGGCGGGGCCGAAGAGGTCGAGATCGGGCGCGTACGGGTGGTCCCGCTCCTGTGCGGCGACATCCTGTACGCCGTCGCCCGGCCAGTCGCCCGCGATGCGGCGGAGTCCCTTCTCGTAGTAACCGACCGCGGCATCCGCGCGGGCGCGCCCCCGGGCGACGGATTCGTGCCGGACCGCCAGGGCGACAAATCCGGCGATAGGCAGGAGCAACCACGCGGGGTGCATGCTTCCCCAGAAAGCGAGGCCGGCCATCAGCGCGGCCAGCAGAAAGACGGCGAGGCGCAGGTTGGCGATGCGATCGAAGCGGGCGTCAAAGGCGTCGCGGGCGGCTTTCCGGGCGGCCAGGCGCTCGGAATACGCCGCGGCGGGATCGTGGGGTATGTTTGGCATAGGACCTTTCAACGGGGCGCGCCGGAAGGGAATCCCCCAGCGTTCGGGCGGGCCCGGGCGCCCATAGTGGCGCAGTGTGGGCCATATTCGCAACTCCCCGGCGACTTTTTCGTTTTTTTTATGCGCCTGTTGTATGCTGTGTGGCCCCGTCCCGGCGCCCTTCCGGGATTGCAGCATTTTCCGTATCCCAAACCCCGCTGGAAACCGAATCATGGATGATCGCACGTCGACCGATATCGATGAAACCCGCGAGCAACTGGCCACCATCATGGAAGGCGGCAATGTCGAGGCGCTGGAACAGTTGCTGGAGACCATGCCCTCGAACGATCTGGCGTTTGCGCTCTCCCGGCTCTCCGAGGAAGACCAGTCCAGGGTCCTGACGACCATTTCGCCCGAGGACGCCGCCGATATCCTCGAACAACTGCCGAGCGCGCAGGCCGTCGATTTGATCGAGCAACTCGCGCCGGACCAGGCCGCCGACATCATCGACGAGCTCCCGAGCGACTCGCAGGCGGACCTTATCGCCGACCTGGCGGATCACCGCGCCGAGGCGATTCTGGCGCACATGGACCCCGAGGAGGCCGCGAACGCGCGCCAGCTCCTGCAATACGACGATGATGTGGCCGGCGGGCTGATGGTGACGGAGTACCTGGCCTATCCGCTGGAGGCCACCGTGAAGGACGTCATTGATGACTTCGCGGATCGCGGCGACGAGTACCGGGACTACGATATTCAGTACTCGTACATCGTCGACCCTCGCGGGCGGGTCAAGGGGGTCTTGCGCATCCGCGATCTGCTGATGGCGCGGAGATCGACGCCCGTCAAAGAGATCATGATCAAGGATCCCGTCTATGTCCACGACGACATGGAGCTCGACGATCTGGAGGATTTCTTCGACCAACACCGGTTCCTCGGCGTGCCGGTGGTCGATGAGAACGAGCGCCTGATCGGCATCGTGCAGCGTTCCGCGGTCCAGGAAGCGCTTGCGGAGCGCCGCGACGACGACTACCTGAAGGCGCAGGGTATCGTGGGCGGCGAGGAGTTCCGGACGATGCCGCTGCGGGTTCGCTCGACGCGCCGGCTCTCCTGGCTGAGCATCAATATCCTGCTTAACGTGCTCGCCGCGAGCGTAATCGCGATATTTGAAGAAACGCTGACCGAGGTAATCGCCCTGGCGGTGTTTCTGCCCATTATCAGCGACATGGGCGGCGGAAGCGGCATGCAGGCCGCGGCGGTGAGCGTACGGGAGCTCTCGCTGGGCCTCGTGCGACCCACCGAATTGATCCGGGTCTGGCTGAAAGAGGTTTCTGTTGGCATCGTCACCGGAATCGCTCTGGGATTGCAGATTGGGATCGTCGCCTGGTTGTGGAAAGGGAACGCGTACCTTGGACTTGTCGTGTGCGTCGCACTCTGCCTTAATACCGTTATTTCCGTATCCTGCGGCGGTCTCCTGCCGCTTGTCATGAAGCGCCTGGACATCGACCCGGCCATTGCGGCTGGGCCCATCCTGACCACGATCACCGATATGTGCGGGTTCTTCCTTGTACTCGGCCTGGCGACGCTGATGCTGGACAAGCTGGTGTAGGTGTAGGGCGTCAGGCGATGGGCGGGCGCCAGTGGGCCCACATCGCGCCGTGGCCTTGGGGGACCTGGGTGATTTGGGTGGCTTCGCCGCCGGGTGCCGGCATGACGTAGAGCTGCCGGGTTCCGGTTTGGGTGGATCCAAAGGCGAGCATCTTGCCGTCGGGCGAAGGTTTCGGGTGGTAGTGGGTGAAGCCGGGCGCGGATTCCGTGAGGCGCGTGACTTCGCCGCCGAGGGTGACGTGCATGAGTTCGATGGCCTCGCCGAACCGGCGCGTATAGTAGACGCCTTTGCCGTCCGGCGCCCACACGGGCACGTCGCTGCTGCCGCCGTGGAAATCGTAGACGTCGTAGACCGTGGTGACGCCGGAATAGCCGCCGCGATCCGCGAGTTTGCGGAAATCCGATCCGTCGGGGCGGACGATGCAGGGGTGGCAGTTGTAGTGTTCGCCGGAGACGAACATCAACCATTGGCCATCGGGCGACCACTGGGGGACGAAGTTGAAGGGGTTGCCGGTCTCGATTTTCCTGGCGTCTCCACCGCCCGCGTCCGCCACGTAGACCTGGTAGTCCTTGTGGTAGGCCACGTAACGGCCATCCGGCGAGGCGCTGAGCCCGTAGGTAAAGGCCGCGTCGCCATCGGTCATGTCCTTCTTGTTGCGCCCGTCGCGGTCCATCTGAAAGGGGTGGGAGACGCCATTGATCAGCGCGGTGAACGCGAGCTTGTCGGACCCGGGCAAGAAAACGATGCCGGTGTTGTATTCGCTGACGCGCTCGACGGCGGTGAGGTTTACCAATGCGCTCGTGGCGAGGTCCAGGGTATACATGTCGAAGCGCCACCCTTCGGTCATGCGGAAGGTCTTGTGCTCCTCCTCCCAGGTGGCGTTTTCGGGGTCCTCCCAGCCCTGCCCGAGGAGGGCGAGCGCGCCATCGGGCGACCAGCCCGCAAACTGGGTCCAGGTGTTCTCCTCGGCGGCCAGTTCGGGCGCCAGCTCGCGGCGGACTGTTCCATCCGCCCGCACGATGCACGCGCGGGAGGTGACCTGGTTTGCGTGGCGGGCCGGCAGGTTGGCGCGGTATTCGGTATAGCCGATCAGGGGCGCCGGGGATTCCGCGGCGTATGCGCGGGCAGCGCCGAGAGCCAGCGCGGAAGCGCCCAGAAACACGCGGCGGGAAATAGGGATAGGCGGCATGATGGGCGGGCTCCGTGGCGGTTGATGGGTTTGGCGCCTATCGTCCGCTGTCAATTGTCAACTGTCAATTGCTTTCCGGCCGCAGCGTGGCTTTTGCGGGATCGAGGTAAAGCATACCGTTCGCCCGAATCACGCCAAGTTTCTCGTCCAGGATGGCGGCGAGCGGGTCGGGTCCGGTCATGCCGAGGCGGTCGCGCACGTGCTTCCTGAGCCACCAGAAGCCCGAGTTCCAGGAGTAGAGGTGGTGGCCGTGGGGATGGCCGTCGAGGGTGCTGATGGATTCGTGGAAGGCCGGCATGGTGGCGAGTTCCTTCTCCAGGCGCCAGAGCAAATGCCGGTCGATTTCTTCGGCGGGTGCGCCGTGAATCAGCGCGGCCAGATACACGCCGGCGTCGGTGAGGAACCAGGAGCCGCCGAAGGTGTATACGCCCGAGTGGCCGTCGATGAGCGTGCCGTCGGCTTTTGAGATGACCGGCATGCCCCAGGGGGACTGCGTCTTGAGGCTGGTTTCCAGGTGGCGCAGCACGATGTCGTCCGGCAGCAGTTTTTCGCCGAAGACCGCGTAGGTGAGGGCGGCGCCGTAGAGCGCGTCCTGGCCGATGTGCTCCTGCTGCATGAGGCTCGTGGCCATGTAGCCGCCGTCTTCGTTGAACATCTTACGGTAGCCGGCCTTCGCGGCCTCGATTTCGGCGTCCGATACTTCGTAGCCCAGTTCGCGCGCGGCGTAGAGGGCGCCGCAGTGGAAGCCCTGGTTCGAGGAGGGCGCGTCGCCGTCTTCGTAGGGCAGCACGTCCATGTAGGTGCGGTGGGTTTTCGCATTCGGCATGAGGCGCGGCGGCAGGAAGAGCCCGTCCTTTTCGTGCGCGCGGATGAAGTTGTAGGCGCGTTCGACGGTGCGCATATCCAGTTCGCCGCCGGCGCGTTTGGAGAGCACGGCCCAGATGAGGTAGTACTGGGCGTTGTCCTCGTAGTTGATGCGTTCGAAGAACACCGCCGCCTGCGCCGCCACGTCATACTTCGGGATATCAAGGCCACGCGCCATGTAGAAGCCGTCGGTGACCCATTGTTTCCAGCCGTAGCCGACGCCGGAGATGAAGATGTAGTCGCTCTCCGGGCGGAGGAGGTTGCGGCGGAGCAGGAGGTAGGAGGTGTTGCGCAGGATGGCTTCGAGCGCGGAGGAATTGAAGCCCTTCGCGTTGGCGAGCGCCAGGTGCGCGGCGAGCTGGATGTCGTAGTGCGACTGCACGGGCGCGGAGAAGATCCACGTTGTGAAGGTCTGGGTCTCGCCCGCTTCGATGTGCTGCCAGCCGTCGAATTCCGCGCGGTAGACGCTGGTGGCGTCCAGATTGGTGGGGATGGAAATGACGCGTTTGGCCGAGCCGTCGCCATTGGTCAGCGAGAGCCGGCGATCCCCCGGGTCGAAAGCCATGAAGGAACGGTTTTCCCAATGGCCGGGGGTGTCGCCGATGAGGCCGTAGAGCGTGTCGCCGTGGCGCACGCCGAGGAAGGGGAAGGTCTGGAGGGAGGCGCCGCCGAATTCGGGCCCGCCGCAACCCGGGGTGTACGAAGCGGCTTCCGTCTCTTCGCCGGTGAAGGAATGGAACGTACCGTCCACGGCGACCTTCCAGCCGAAATCGAGGAAGTAGCGGGCGTCGGTCTCGGCGGTGACGGTGACGGTGCGCTCGATCAGGTTGGGGGCGAGGGTGCGATAGGCGTCCTCGACGGTCAGGCCGGCATCCGTTTGGGCGCGCAGGAGCGGTGGTGTGTCGTTGCCGGATGCCAGCGAAAATCCCAGGGGCACGGCCACCGGGCCGTTGGCGGTGGCGTGGATCAGGGCGAGGGCCGGGGCTTCGCCTCCCGTGAGCACAGGGGAATCCCCCTTGAGAATCGTGGCCGATAACTTGCCGGGATCGCCGGTAATGGCGATGTTGAGGTCGGCGGCGGCGCGGGTGACAGGGGCCAGGAGCAGAAGGAAGATAAGGGTGGTGCGGGTCATGGATGATGCCTTGTATGGGTCCTGTGGGTTGGTTGGTGGTGGTTTGCACGGGCAAGCCCTGGTGGGCTTGACCGTGGCACACCCGGGACGGAGTGGACAGAGTGGACGGAGTGGACGGAGTGGACAGAGTGGACAGAGTGGACAGAGTGGACAGAGTGGACGGAGTGGACGGAGTGGACGGAGTGGACGGAGTGGACGGAGTGGACAGAGTGGACGGAGTGGACGGAGTGGACAGAGTGGACAGAGTGGACAGAGTGGACAGAGTGGACAGAGTGGACAGAGTGGATTCGCCGCGGCGAATGGACGGGGCACACAATTCCTGGTGAGGGACTGTGGTTTTTGGGTCTGGTTCCCGGGTCGTGGCGTCTCATTGCTTCAGCAGCCAGACTTCGGCGATCTGGATGCCGCGGCCGGTGTCGCGGTCCCAGCGGAGTTCGAGTTTGCCGTCGGCGGTGGCTTCGGTGGGGATTACGAATTCCAGGGGGGTGACGGGCGGCATGGCGGCATCGTCGTCTTCACCTTCCTCCACCACGGGCGTTGGCAGCACCGCGGCGCCGTCGCGCCCGATGGTGTAGCGCACGCCCTGGCGGGTGTGGCCGTACGATCCGTGGATCAGGTACTCGTCGTCCGCCGTCAGGCGGATGGTGGCGTTGTAGCGGCCGAGGTAGGTGACCTTTACGCGGTAGCGCGCATTGGGGTCGAGGTTCTCGTAGCGCAGGATAATCGGCGTGCCGCAGAGGGCTTCGCCCTGGTCCAGCCAGGAGAGGCGATCGGGCCCGCCGGTGCTCAAGGTATGCCCTTCGCGTGGGCTCTGTATGCTGCCCGGGTCTTCCCATTGGCTCATGGGCCTCACCAGCCGCGGCGACTTCCATTTGTAGCCGAGGTCATCGTAGAAGCTGCCCGGGCCGGGATTTTCCCAATTGGCCACGCGGTCGAGGCGCGCCAGGCGGATGTCGCCCTCCACGTCGCCTTCGGGCGTGCTGGCCGTGAAGCGCCCTTTCAGGATGGCGTCGAACTCCGCTTCGAGCCATTCGCGGTTGTTGAGGGGGATGTCGAGGAATTCCAGGATGGCGCCGCGCTCGGGATTGCGGGCTTTGTAGCGTTTCACGTCCAGTTGGGCGCCGATGCTTTCAAAGAGCGCCGCGCCCAGTTCTTCCAGACGCGCGCGCAGGGCGACGGCTTCGGCGTCCTGGTCGGATTCGGCGAGGATGGCGCGCGCTTCGGCGATGGCCTTTTCCACACCGAGCGCCGGGGCCTTGCGCAGGGCCGCGAGGGCGCGCTCTTCCGTGTCGAGGGCCTTCCGGAGGCGCTGCTGCTGGTAGTAATCGAAGGTGGCGCGCATCACGCAGGACTGGAAGCGCCAGTTGTTCTTCAGCTTTTCGTCCGCCTTCGCATCGAGCGCCATCCAGCGTTTGTAGTTCTCTTCCACGCCCGCGCACGAATGCAGGGGCTCATCGAAGTTCTTCTCAAACTGGTAAAGGCCCGCGCGGACCTCCTCGGCGATGTCCGGACCGAAGAAAAAACGCGCATAGTCGAGGAGGATATCGTCCAGCGCGCGGTCCGGATCCCAGCCCAGCGCGGTCCAGACGAATTTGTTCACGTCGTCGCCGATGCCGTCCGAGTAGGTGACAAAGCCGTCACAGTATTCGTCGTAGAGGTTGTGGATGTTCGCCTGGCCGCGGGGGCGGGGCGCAAAGGGCTCGCGGCCGAGGGTGCGGGCGTAGGCGCGATCCCACTCGGGCACGGTGTACTGCGCGCGGACGCAGTGGCCGATGTCGGGATAGCGCCGGATCGGGTAGCGCATCGGGGTGCGTGCGCGCTGTTCACTCGCGAGGATACGGTTCCAGGCGCCGTGGATGATCCCGGTGAGCCATTCGGGCTCTTCGCGCTGGAGGTAATCGAAAAACCAGTTGTTCTGTTCGTCGTCCGCGCCCTGGTTGGAGGTCCAGATGCCGAGGTTGGGATGGATCTTGCGCGCTTCCGGGGCGAACCGCGCCAGCGCGTCGAACATGAGGTCGGGACGCCGGTGCGAACTCTGGCCGTCGCCGCCGGTGAGGTAGATGTGGTCCACATGCGGGACTTCGCGCAGCATTTCGAGATTGCGCTCTATCGCCTCCCGCTCCTCTTCCGCGGAGTGCCCTTCGCCACCCATCGCGCTGGTAAAGATCCAGAAGTCGAAGCCATAGTCCCGGCAGATGCGCGACCAGGCGGCGGCCATTTCCCTGCCGCTAAACTTCGCGTGGGGGCCATCCAGGCCGCTTGCGCCCCAGCGCGTCGTTTCGAAGGCGTTTGCGCCGAAGACGCCCAGTTCGCGCATGTATTGCTCGAAGGTTTCCGGCGTCCAGGCATCGTAGCAGTGGGACAGGTTGCGGTAGCCGATCTGGTGGCCGCGATGGGGGTAGCGCGGCGCGCTGGCGGCCTCGAAATCGCCGGGGAGGGAAATCTTGCCGTCGCGCAGGTCCATGGCGAGCAGCAGTCGGCCCACGGCGTAGAGGGCGCCGGCGCCATCGCGTCCCGCCAGCACGATGGCGTGCCGGTCCCCGTCGCGATGAATGCCGATGGCGAATCCCTCGGGCTGGTCTGGAACGGGAAGGGCGCCCGCGAGTTTGCCCAGGTCCGCGGCCGTTCCCACGTGAATAACCGGGTTGGCGCGGGCTGGCCATGCGGCGCCCGCGGCCCAGGTGATGCCGGTGCGCGCGGCGGTCTCTTCGACCAACACGCGCGACGCGGTCTTCACCACGGCGTCCGCGCCGTGCACGGCCACGGCGGCGTCGTTCAGGGTCAATGTTTCCGCGGCGGTAACGGAGGTTGCGGCTAGCGCGAAGGCGGCAAGCAGCAGGGTCGAGCGGGCAGGCGGGTACTTCATGGGGTGAGACTCCAGGTGTTCTCCCAAATCAATAATACCTGGACAGTCTACCCCGCTCGGCGCGGCAATGCCAAGCCCATTCTCCGCGCGATCAGTCAATCATAATCACATCCACCCGTTTGCTGTGTTTTCCCCCGGGATGGAACAGGACAATATCCTGCCGCGCTTCGCCGCGGAGGTGGGCCGCGCGGGCCTGGCCGAAACTGGGGATGTTAACCACGTGGGCCGGACTGTTTGTCAGCAGGTCCTTTTCCGTGCCGAAGAAGATGGAGAATTTGTCGGCCGTCTGGCTGAACGCCACGTCGATGTGCCCGTCTCCGTTGAAGTCGCCCATGGTGTAGGCGGTCTGCTCCCGCCCCTCCGGCGCATCCATCGTTACGGATGTGCCGAACGCCGGCTTGGCGGGGTACGTCTCCTCCGCGAACGGATAGAAATCCACGTTGACCGCCACCTTGCCGCGCACGAAGAAGTTGACGATGTTCTTCACGCCGAACGGGATATTGATGATGATGATGTCCTTTTTCCCGTCGCCGTTAATATCGAGGATGACCGGGCTCACGAGCGAGCCTTTGACCAGGAAGGTCGCGGTCGGCTCGCTCGGGTAATCGTAGGGCCCGTTGGCCACGTAGATTTGCGTCTGCGCCTCCAGCTTGGCCGTGCCGCGCGTCTGCGTCACGATCAGGTCCGGGAACCCGTCGTTGTTGATGTCCTCCATCCGCGAGCTTGCTTCCCATTTCTCCTCCAGGTTCACCGGGATCTTGAAGCGCCAGTGCTCCTTCCAGCCCTCGCCGTGCGCAAAATCCGCGAACTCGTCGCTGAGCATGGCCAGGCCTTTCGTCGTGCTGCCGGGGATGTCGTAGGGGAGGAGGGCGGGGAAGCGATGGTAGACGTACACGCTGCTGGAGCGCCGCAGCTCGCTGTACATGTCGCAGTTTACCCGGGCGATGACCTTCTCGCCGTGGCGCAGCTCATAGCCCTCGGGAACGGGCACGAGCCACTCGTCGATGCCGTCGCCGTTCATGTCCGCCGCGCCATTGGGCAGGAAGATGGGATTCTTCGAGCCCGTGGGGTAGAGGGAGACGAATTCCGGCTCGCTCTCCAGGCGGAAGCCCCCGTTTTCGAACCGGAACACCGCCGCGCCCCGGGCATGCACCGCGATCAGCTCGCGCGGGGCCTGGCCGTCGGTCTCTGCGAAGAACGCGGTGGCGAATTTCGGGTCCAGCGGGAGCACGTGCGAAGGCTCGGCGGGATACTGCCCATCACCCGACGCCAGAAACACCGCCACCTCCTTCTGCAGCGGGTGGCTCGTTTCGTCGCAGGCGAAGAGCAGCAGATCCTTGAGGCCGTCGCCGTTCAGGTCCTCCGCCGCTACATCCCACACCGGCAGGCCATTGCCGAGGGTGTAGACGGTGGGATTTGCGTAGACGGCCGCCGAGGCGGTGAGAAGGAGTGCGGCGGACACGATGGGACGAAGTGGGAAATGGCCGAGACGGGCATACTGCATGGACTTCTCCCGGGGCCCCCACACAGGGGGATATGGCGTGATATGAGGAACCGCAATGGCGCGGACGTACCGGCCACCAGATCGCTCTTTTTCAGAACATACGTGCAGGAAGACGCAACGTTACTGCAATTTATTCATTTTCTGGCGGAGGGCCTCGCTTTTCTGGAGGGCGGTCTCGAGTTCGCCGATGCGCGCGGCGTCCTTGTTCTTTTTTGCCGTATTCAGCGCTTCCACCAGGATGTCCGTCATGTCCTTGAGCTGCTCGGCGAGCATTTCGAACATTTCCTCGCGGGCCGGCACTCTTGTATTCAGAATTGCCCGCTGCCCCATGTTGATGCCGGCGGCCCGGAAGGTCTCCGGATCGATGGCGTGGCCCATGTCGGGGCCTTCCATCACCTGTATCTCGGCGTGGTGGCGGAGGAAGTCGAGCAATTCCTGCCGGCTCAGCTTGCCGCATTCGGGATCGCGCTGGCAGAAGTCCAGCAGGGTGTCGACGGGGACGAGGGGATTGGCGGCCTGCTTCAGGTAGTGCAGGCACTTCTCTTCGATCTTTTCCAGATTCATGCCGGTTCTCCCGGGAAACGGTATGATATTGTCCGGTTCAGGGGGCGTCATGGCGTCCTCCTCGGGGTTTGGACGAGGTCGCGGGGGCTACGCGGGCTCCTCCAGCAGGTTGACTTCCCGCAGGCTGCCGGCCGCGGGGTCGATCAGCCAGGTTTTCACCGTGTATGGTCCGAAACCGGCGGGGTAGGCGCGATCGAGCATCGGGAACCGCAGGGTGGTTTCCGTGGCCAGGCCCTGGGTTTCGTAGCCGCGCACCAGCAGGCCCGCGCCCTCTTCGGGCAGCTTCACCACCGACAGGATAACATTCGGGGCGTCGCAATGCAGCAAACCGCCGCGCGCGGGCAGGCGGCCGGGGTGCGCCGATTCCACGTGGACGATACAGGGCGCGTTGTGTTCCCAGGCGAGCCGGGGCGCGTTCACGTCGCGCCAGCCACCCGCGTGGGGGCAGAGTTGCAGGTGGAAGTCATGCCAGCCCTGGTCCATGATCGGCTGCCGGGCGTCCGCCGTGTAGCGCACTGGATCGTGGTGCGCGTAGGCCGGGCTGCGCAGCAGCGTCACCCGCATGGCGTCGTTCTTGATATCGAAGCCATACTGGCCGCTGTTCAGTATGCTGAGCCCGTAGGGGGTTTCGCCGATCGAACCGCTCAGGTCGAACCATTGCTGTCCCGGCTCCTCGTAGCCTGTAGCGGGCCGGACGGTGGCCGCATAGGGGGTTTCGTAGGTGGCCTCGCCGCCGGTGATGCGCGTTTCGAAGCCCAGCTTCAGCGCGTGGTACGACTCCTGCCAGTTCACGCGCATCTGAACGGCGATGCGGGGATTGTCGCGGAACAGGGAAATCTCGGCGATGGCCTCCGACTTACCGAAGCGCGAGGTGACCTCGATCATCGCCAGGACGTCGCCGTGTTCCACCAGCCGGAGCCGGGCCTCGCCGAAGCGCCCGGCCTCCACGAAGAACTCCTTCACGCCGTGGCTCCAGGTATCGGAGTTGTCCAGCAGCGCGGCGAGCACGAGGCCCTCCCGCAGCACCTCGACGCCCGCCGCCTTGTCGTAGAGCCGGGCGATGTGGCCGCCGTAGGGGTCCAGTTCGAGGCGCCACCAGTCGTTCTCGAGGCATTCCCGGGTCGCTTCCAGGATGCGGCCGGATCGTGCGCTCGATTTGCCGCCGCGGGCGTGGTAGCACCGGTAACCCAGACCGGGGACTTCCGCGATAAACGCGGACTGGTCGCCGGCGAAGGGCATTTCCGCGAGTATATCGCCGCGAACCTTCTGAACGGGAACCGGCTGGCCCGCGTCGTCGACCAGGTGCAAGGGGTCGTCCAGGGCGCGGCGGACGATGCCGGAGACGCGCACGGGCTGGGAGACGGGCCACGGGAGCGGATTGAACACCACGATGGTGTTGCCGGCGGCGGTCGTGTCAATTTCGCGGGCGATGGTCTGGATGGCGGTATTGATTACGGCGCGCGCGCGGCCCCGGGCGGCGCCGATCTGATCGCGCGCGTCTTCGTAGGAGGATTCCACGCTCGTGCCGGCGATAATGTCGTGGAAGTGGTTGTACAACAGGTCGCGCCACGCCTCGGAGAGGGTCTCCGCGGGGTAGGCGTGCGACTCCAGCACGTGCGCCATCATCGCGAGGCGCTCGGCGTTCATCAGGGCGTGTTCCGCGCTCCGGTTCCAGCGTTTGATTCCCGCGTGGACGCTGTAGCAGCCGCGCGCGTGGTACTGTAGCTCCGAATCCGCCACGTGCAGCGTCGCGGGGTCCAGTTCCCGGGCGATGGCCTCGAAAAAGCGTTCGAGCGTGGAGAACTCCGGCTTCAGCGGGCCTTCTTCGTCGCGCAGGGCCTCGATATCCGCTATGGCGGCCTTCGTGGGGCCGCCGCCGTGGTTGCCGACCCCATAGAACCCCAGAATATGCGTCTGGCCCGGGTTGAGCTGCGGGTTGTCGGGCAGGGAGCGCATGCGTTCGCGCGTGCTGTGCCAGCAGTTGTAATCCGGCCCCAGGTTGCTGGTCAAGACGCGGCTGCCGTCGGGCGCCCGCCACCAGAAGGTCGTGCCGCCTGGATAGTCGCGCTCGGCCACCGCCATGGGGCGCATGAACACGTAGTGGTTCAGGCCGAGCCCGCGCAGGATTTGCGGCAGGTTGCCCGGGTGCCCGAAGGTGTCGGGGTTAAAGCCGATCACGGCCTTCTTACCGAACGCCCGCTGGAAGAAGCGCTGCCCGTAGAGGCCGTGGCGCACGAGGGACTCGCCGCACGGGATGTTACAGTCCGGCTCGATCCACATGCCGCCCGCGATTTCCCAGCGGCCTTCCGCCACGCGCGCGCGGATCTCCTCGAACATGGCCGGTTCGGATTCCTGGATCCACGCGTAGAAGCACGGGCTGCTGGCCGTGAAGGTGAAGTCGGGCGTTTCGCGCATGCGATCGAGCGCGCTGCGAAAGGTGGCGCGCACCTCTTCGTAGCCTTCGGTCCAGCGCCAGAGCCACGTGGGGTCAATGTGGCCGTGGCCGATCATGTGCAGCGTGCGTTCGGGTGGCGTGGTGCTCATGTTGTGGGCGCTCCGGGCCGGGGGATTGCAGGGACAACAGGGACAACAGGGACAACAGGGACAACAGGGACAACAGGGACAGCGGGGTCAACAGGGTTTAGGGAAACAGATAGTTGGCCAGCGCCTGGGCTTCGCCGAAATCGGGGACGATGATGTCCGCGCCGGCTTTGATGAGGCGCGTCCGCTTTTCCTCGTCCAGACCGAAACCGCGTTTCTCGTCCGAGGCGACGCCCACGGCGATGCCGCCGACCGCCTTGACGTTGCGCAGCTCCACCGGGCCATCGCCCACGGCCATGACCTCGGGGCCGTGCAGGTTGTGCTTCGCCACGAGGTCGTTGATGATTTTTTCCTTGGAGTACTCGGCGAAGGTGCGCAGTGCGCCCCAGATTTCCAGGAAGTAGTGATCCACGCCAAGCTTGTTGGCCTCATTGCGGACATCGTCGCGGTCGGTGCCGCTGAAGACGTACAGCTCGATGCCGTCGTGTTGGGAAATGATCTTGAGGAAATCCTCGGCGCCTTTCACCATCGCGTTTTCGCGGGAGAGCTCGCCGTTCGCGAGGCGCGCGAGGCGCTCGCGCACCGGCACCATCAGGCGGTCGAGGTAGATCTTCTTGTAGCCTTGCGCGTCCTGGATCTCGGATTCGGGCACGAGCCCCTTCTCGCGGACCATCTCCACGAGGCGCTCCATCTGGAGGATGGTCTGGATGCCCGTGGTTTCGTCGATCATTTCGCGGACTTCGTGTTCGATCTCCGGCGTGGGCGTGGTGGCGCCGCAAATCATCTCCACACACACGGGGTGCATGATGTCCTGCCAGCCTTCGCGCAGGATGCTGATGGTGCCGTCGAAATCGAATAGGCCGTATTTGATCCTGCCGCGTTCGAATTCGTTGATGATCTCGATCTGGGTGCCGGGCAGATACGTTCTGCTCATGGGTGGGACTCCTGGGGGATGGTGCGTGGTACAGATGGACAGACAGCCCCCTTTGAGCAGACGCTACACTCGGGGGAAGGCCCCTAGTCTACCATAAACTCGATCAGGCTGTGTACCGGAACCGGATTGAGGCTATTGCGCCCGCCGAGCGGCGGCAACTCGACCACGAAGCACGCCTCGGTCACCTCGCCGCCCAGCCGCTCCACGAGGCGAACGACCGCGCCGACGGTGCCGCCGGTCGCCAGGAGATCATCGACAATCACGATGCGCTGGCCCGGCTGGATCGCGTCCCGGTGAATTTCGAGGACCGCCTTGCCGTACTCGAGGTCATACTCCTCGGACAGGGTTTCCCCCGGGAGCTTGCCTTTTTTCCGTGCGGATACGAAGGGCAGCCCCATGACATGCGCCAGGGTGGCCCCGAAGATGAAACCGCGCGCGTCTATGCCGACAATCGCGTCGATGCCCTGATCCCGGTAGCGTTCCTCGAAGCGATCGATCACGTAGCGGAAGGCTTCGGGCGCGAGCAGGAGCGTTGTAATGTCCTTGAACTGGATGCCCGGCTTGGGGAAGTCGGGTATATTGCGGATGTAGGGCGCGAGATCCATGGCGTGGTGGGAACTCCTGGGGCGGGGTGGCGTGGTGCGCGGCGATCAGGGGCGAAAATCATCCTCGTGCGCCGTGGCGTACGCGCGGAGGCGCTTCATCACATCCTTTTCAATCTGGCGGATGCGCTCCCGCGTGAGCTTGTACTTCTTGCCGGTCTCTTCGAGGGTGTGCGCCTTGCCGTCGTACAGCCCGTAGCGGTAGCGGATGATGTTCGCCTCCCGCTCGGTAAGCTGCTGCATCAGCTCTTCCATCTGCTGGTCAAGCTCGATCTGCTCGATGGCCTTGTCGCTGCGCTGTGGCTCGATCTGTTCGGGGATCCCGCGATCGCCCTCGGAATCCGTCGTCTGGATCTTTTCGAGCGGGGTAATTACATCGGCGAATTCCTGCAGGCGCTTGGCTTCCGCCACCTTCACGCCGAGGCTCTTCGCCACCGCTTCGATATCCGGGTAGCGGCCCGTCTTGATGTATTCCGACTCCACATACTTCTTGTATCGCGCGACATTGTCCGTGATGTACACCGGGATGCGGACCGTCCGCCCGTGGTTGGACAACGAACGGGTGACCGCCTGGCGGATCCACCAGGTCGCGTAGGTGGAGAACTTGCAGCCCCGATCCGGGTCGTAGCGTTCCACCGCCTTCATCAGGCCCAGGTTGCCCTCTTCGATCAGGTCCATCAGGGGCAGCCCGTAATAGAGGTACTTCTTGGCAATGCTCACCACCAGCCGCAGATTGGACACAATCAACTTCTTGCGCGCGCTCGCCTCGCCCAGGCGCGCGGCCTTGGCCAGACGGATCTCCTCCGACGGAGAAAGCAGCGGAATCTTCGAGATTTCCGCCAGGTAGGTGCTGAGCCCATTTTCGCGCGTGTCGGACATGGTGCTGTTTGGTAGATCCTGGAGTGTTGAGAAGGCCGGCCACCAGGGGCCTTTGTCCCCTCTCAATATATTCAAATTGCTGATTTTTTCAGCTCATGGGAGAATTGTTTACAAAAGCTATGAAAATCAATTCTCCCATGACTCCATAATACAGATGAATCGGCGCCTGATCAAGCTCTTTACGCTCCCGTACCGCGAGATATTCACATATTTGTCATTCCGTGGCCGGATTGACTTTGGGCCGGCCCGAAACGCACAATGCTGCCCCATGCTGGACCCCAATGAACGTTATATGGGCTATGCGATTCGCGAAGCCACCCGCGCGATGGAACAGGGCGAAGTCCCGGTCGGCTGCGTGATCGTTCACGACGGCGAAATCATCGCCAAGGCGCACAACCAGCGCGAGACCCTGCAGGACCCGACGGCGCACGCCGAGGTCATCGCCATAACGGCGGCGGCGGCGCGGCTGGGGAGCTGGCGGCTCGAAAACACGCAGATGTACGTCACGCTGGAGCCGTGCCCGATGTGCGCCGGGGCCATCATCCTGTCCCGTATTCCGGAGGTTTACTTCGGAGCTACCGATCCGAAGGCGGGCGCCTGCGGCAGTCTCTTGAACCTGCTGTCGGACGAGCGATTCAACCACCAGCCGGCCTTGCACCCGGGCCTCCTGGCCGACCAGTGCGGGAGCCTGCTGACCGATTTCTTCCGCGCCATCCGCGACGGCAGCCGCGCGCGCCGGAACTGACCGCGGACCGCGCCCGGGGGAAAACCCGCCGGCCAGTTCCACGGGTCTAAGCGACGTTTCCATGATCGTGACACTTGAACGGACTGAAGCACCCCGGCGTGAACACATGTCTGGGTCAAGAGAGCGTGAATCGAAGGATCGCGGACATTCTTGTCTGCGGCAGGAGGAGCGCAAGACTTCATGTGATCGTTGCGCTTGTGAAATGGCCCCTGGTCCCCATCGCATTCCGGTTTTGGGGACGCGGGGATACCATTCCAGGCCAGCCATGCCCGTCGAATGCGGAAGCGGGCGTTACCGCCGGCAGGAATGCCCGCGATCCTTTTGCCGTGCTTTCTCGCAGATTACCGGAGCACATGAAACTGCACCCGCTCGCTGCTTCGTTCGCCTGAAGTTTTGTCCATGTTCCACATCACCCCGGAGGATGCATACCCATGAGATCCCAGACCTTTGTTTTCCTGCTGCTGGCGCTGATTGCGGGCGCGATGTCCGCGCACGGGCTGGAGGCGGGCGCCGCCGTTCGCACCATCACCCCGGAGAAGCTGATGCCCATTTCCGGGGGTACGGGCGCGCCCGTCATGCCCGAAAAGAAGCAGGGCGACCTGTTTGTTCGCGCGCTGGTGCTGGCCGACGGGGATGTGCGCGTGGCGATCGTAAGCATTGATTGCCTGGGCTTCCCCGGCGTCCTGGCGGATCGGGTGCGGTCGCTGGTGGAGGGCGTGCCGGCTGAAAACATTCTGATCGGGGCGACGCACACGCACAGCGCGCCCGATTTCTATGCCTTTCCCGACGGGCAGGGCGGCCACGGGGGGGATCTGGCGTATATCGACTGGGTCATCGGTGAAATGGCCGCCGCGATCAATGAGGCGGCGAACAACCTGGTCTCCGCGCACGTGAAAATCAACGTGGGCGAGGCGAAGGGCAAGATCGCGTACAACTACTATGCGCCGGACCTGTACGACCCGCGCTGCGGCGTGATCCAGGCCGTGGAATCGGATTCGGGCAAGATTATCGCGACCCTGGTCAACTATGCGAGCCATCCCGAGGTTTTGGGTACCGGACGGAAGATGCTGAGCCCCGATTTCTGCGGGCCGCTCTATGATCGCATCGAGGAAGCGACCGGCGGGGTGGCCATCTACATGAACGGCGCCCAGGGCGGCATGGTCACGGCGGATTGCCGCGGCGAGGACGGAAAAGACGTCCAGACCTGGGAAGAATGTATCCGGATTGGAACGCTCCTGGCCGACGAGGCGTTGCGGATCGTGCAGGACGCGCCGGTGCAGCGGGATCCCGCCCTGTATTGCGCGGCGGAGACGTTGCGCCTGCCGGTATCGAACCCGATGATGACGCAGATACTGGAAGGGTCCGGCCTCGACTACAGCAGCGTGACGGACGGGAAGTCGGTTGCGACCCAGATGAACCTGGTGAACCTGGGCACGGCGCAGCTGGTGACCATTCCGGGCGAGGCCCTGCCGAATATCGGCTACTATCTCAAGCGCAAGATGCCGGCGGAACACGATTTCCTGCTGGGCCTGACGAACGACGCGTTCGGCTACATTCTCAGCCGGGAGGACTTCGACAGCTTCCGGCGCTACGACTACATCACGCGGACGAGCCTGGGCGAGGAAACGGGCCCGGTGCTGGTGGACTTCATTCTCGACCTGGTGTCGCGCCACCCGCAGCCCGCGCGGCCGTGACGGAGCCCCGCTAAAGTCCCGCCGCTTTTCTGCCGAAAAATGGGCTGTACTAAGAGAAGCAGGCCCAATGCAGAAAGGAGGCTGACATGACTGGAGTATCTGGTATCGTCAGCAGCGTTGGGGCCGGTGTAAGTCAGGGCCGTTACACAAGGTCTGTAGAACCGACCCAACTGAAGGATCAGGAACGGTCGGAGGCGGGTGTTCGGGGCGCTGCGTTGCAGTTGATCCTGAGTGCCGTTACAGCCCCCAAAGTTTCGTCCGGACACGACCTCAACGTGCTGGCTTAGCACACACCACTCCTTATGGAGGGGGCGCCGCACGGATGCGGCGCCCCCTTCGACTTTTTGGGGAGGGCGCGGAAAGATCCGGGACCCCCGGTGTGACCGGTGCGGCAGTGGTTTATGGGAAGGAAGAGGAATGGATGCAGTAGCGGGCGCGCTGGGGCGCGCTCTTCGTCTGGAAGGGTTGGACGCGCCCGAAAACCGTGGCGTCGTCCGCGCGGGGCTCATTATTGCCGGCCTGGCGATGCTGCTGCGAATTGTCTTCTGGGCCTACACGGGCCGCTACTGGGAAGACGCGCTGATCACCTGCCTCCACGCGGAGAACATGGCCAGCGGTCTGGGCCTCACCCACGTGCGCCCGGGCGAGCCGCCGCTTCACGGCTTTACCAGCCCCTTGAGCGTCCTGGTCCCGCTGGTCGGCGACCTTATGCACGTGGGTTTCGGAGTGGAATTCCTCAAGCTGGTGTCCATTCCCGCGAGCGCCTTGACCGTGTTTTACGTCCTGGCGATCTGCATCCATCCCGCCGTTCGGCTGTCCGCGCCGCTGGCGGTCGCGGCGATGGGGTTCGCCGGCCTGGAGCACAACCAGATTCTCTGGGGCATGGCGGGCATGGAAACCCAGCTGGCGGTGCTGATCCTGATCATGTCCGTGTACTACACGATCGCCCTGCGGGCCGTCCCGCTGGGCATTTCGCTCGGCCTCTGCATGCTGGTCCGCCCGGATTACGCCTTCTGGACGGTCATCGTGGGCGTCTACGTGCTGTGCCGAAGCCCCCGGGACTTCCTGAAGGTGGCGGGCATCGCGCTCGCCGTCTATTTGCCGTGGGTCGTGTTCACGGTCGCGTATTACGGGTTGCCGATACCGAATACCGTTTTCGCGAAAGGCCTCGGCTACGCCAAGTGGTACGAGAAGGCGGGCGAACTCAGTTTCTTCGCGATCAAGCGGCATGTCTGGATGATGTTGGCCGAGCAGTTGCACATCCACCTCGGCCCGGTGTTCGCGGGGCACGGCGCGGGCCTGCACCTCTTCTTCACGCGCGGCCCGGAGAGCCCGATCGCGAACACGATGTTCGGTTTCGCGGTGATCGGCACGCTGGCCATCGCGATCCGGCGGCAGTGGGCCCTGTGGCCGCTGGCGGCGCTCGTGGTGGTCTACAGCCTCTACTACATCTTCCTCGTGCCGGTGGTTTTCGGGTGGTACAAGATGCCGTACATTGTCGCCATGCTGCTGCTGAGCCTGCGCGGGGTGCACGGGGCGGCCGGCCTGATCCGGAATACGGCGTGGCGGGGGCGGGCCGCGTGGGCCTTTGCCGCCGTCTATCTCGGCCTATTCATCAGCGTGCTCCCGATTTCCTTCCACACCGAGCGGATGATCCAAGAGCACGTCGAAAATGCGATCCGGAAGCCGGCGGGGCTGTATCTCCGGGAGCACATGCGGGCGGACGAGGCTGTCGGCTGCGAGCCCCTCGGTTACATCGGGTATTACTCGCGCGGCAACGTGTATGACTGGCCGGGGCTCGCCAGCAGGACCGTGGTCGCCTGGAGCCGCGAGCAGCCGCCGGAGCGCCGGTCGCTGGAGAACATGTGCCGCGACCTGAAGCCCGAATACCTTTTCCTGCGCGACCTGGAGGTGCTCTACTGGTTCAAGGACACGGACTGGCTCCGGCGCGACTATCACGTGGTCCGGGTCTTCCAGATTGATCCCGCCATCGCGCCGAAGATTCCCTGGATCGACCGCAACATCGACACGAGCTTCCGCATCTACAAGCGCAAGCGTCCCGGAGACCCGCTGCCCTACGACGAATCCCTGTTTCCGGTCAGGCCCGGGGCGGCGGCGCATAAGCGCTAACTTGCTTATTCTGGCGTTGGGAACGCTGTGAAATGTCGCCGTCCCGCATGCTTCAGGAATCCAAAGGGGTGCGGCTCTCGTGTTGCCGGCCGAAAATGCTCGCAGCGCTGTACCGCGGATCGAGTGATTGTTCGCAGAAGTGTTCAAGACTTCATCCCAATGTGCCGCGCATGCGACAATCGGTGCTATCAGAGCCGCATCCATTCAAAGGGCGGGCCCGCCGCGCTAAAGCGAGCTTTGAATCTCGAACGCGGGCCAACGTGGGATAGCCTTCCAGGCTGTCACAAAGTGAGCCCGAGCCCTTGCGAGAGCGTCCGCCTTGTGCGGTTCGCCCGGGGCCGGGAACTCGGGGAAAGGGGCGCTTCAAAACAATCGCCGGCGCCCGGTAAATCACGCTCGCCAGACCGGGTGATGGCTTACATCGGCGTTTCAGGTCCCGCAATGACAGCCTGGAAGGCTATCCCACGTTGGCGCACATACGAACTCGGGGCGCTTATTGAAGGATGCCCGGTCAACACGAGTTAGCGCTTATGGGATTTCGGCGCCGGATCCCGAAGTTGTCCCAGCGCCCGCAACCCCAACAGGGCGCCCGGAATAAAGATCAATACCTGCGGGACCAGGAAGAGACGGGTTTCCGGCGCGTGCGCCAGCGCGAAATGCGCGGGAAACCACACGGGCACGACGGCCCAGAAAAAGCGCCGGAGCGTTTCGGGCCAATGGCGCCAGGCGATGAGCGCCATGATCGGCATGAGCCCCAGCGTCGCAAACAGGAAGACCCACGTGCGCCACCAGGTCAGGTTGAAGATCAGCAGTGGCAGGATCGGCTCCTTGCCCGCCGTGGGGACGATGTAGGGCCGCATGCCGTAGACCAGGCGAAGCCCTCCGACGATGGCGAACCAGAGCAGCAGCCCGCCCGCGGCTATCCACAGGATGCGGCGCGGCGGAATCTGAAGGCGCGGGCGCAGCGCCACCGCGCTGAAGAGCAGCATGACGGGGATGCAGCCGCTGGTCTCGCGGTTGAACGGCGCGATGCACATCAACGGCAGCAGCCACATCGGGCGGTGGTGCAGGATGAGCAGGCCCGCCGCCAGGAAGAGGCTCATGTCGGTGTAGGTGTTGAAGGTCATATCCGTGTCGTAAAGCCCGTGGCACATCCCCCATACGAGCAGGGATACGCCCAGCATCCCTTCGAGCGCGGACAATCCAAGCCTCCGGTAATACCAGACCGCCAGGGAAAAGGTCAGCATGCACTGGACCAGCCGGAAGAGGATGAAGGCGGCGCCGATCGGGCGGGGGACGCCCCCCAGGTCGAAGAGCCGCACCAGCCCGTAGACCAGGCCCTCTGTGAACAGCCGGTACTGCCACGGGGTGCCGCTTTCCCCGTGGATGACGCGCAGCGTGCGCTCCCACTGCACCGTCTCGTACCAGTCCAGCCCCATAAACGTGATCTGGTAGTGCACGAAGTAGAGGCTGAGCAGCCCCAGCAGCCCCGCGATGCAAAGTTTCTCGTTTCGCGACAGCGGCGCGCCCGACGTGATCATGTTGCTGCCTCCCCGTGGCGCTGGGGGAGGGGAGCGCGGGCCTCTTGTATGGCGTACAGCAACGCGGGCAGGAACACGAGCGCCTGGGGCAGCAGCAGCACCCGGGCCTGGTCCAGGGGCGCGAGAAACAGGTGGAGCAGGCACCACGCGGGAACCACGGACCACACGATCGGGCGAAGAAAATCGGGCCACGCGCGCCAGACCCAGAGCGCGAGCAGCGGGACGATGCCCAGCACGCCAACGCTGTGACCCCAGGCGGCGTCGCTGGCGAGGTTATGGAAGAGGAATCCCGTGTACGGCGATGCGCCGGTCTCCAGGCCCTCCCAGGGGCGGATCCCGAAGTCCGCAAGCATCGCGGCGGCGGCGAGCCCGTACACCGCGAGCGCGGTCGCGCCATAGCGGGCCATCTGGCGGTCCAGCCCAAATTGCGGCGTCAGGGTGACGGCGCTGGCCAGGAGCATGACCGGAATCAGGCCCGCCGTTTCGCGATTGACCGCGGCGAGCAGCGTAATCGCCGGAATCCATGCGTAGCGGCGCGCGCGTATGGCGAGGGCCGCCGCCAGGTAGAAGGCGAGATCCGCGCTGGCGTCCAGCGCGAGGTCGGACCCGTAGTTGGCCTGGGTCATGCCCCACGCGAGTGCGCTCAGGCCGAGTAGCGCGACCCAGGGCGCGATTCCGAGGCTTCGGTAGAACGCGTAGGCCAGGCCCAGCACGGCGAAGTTCAACGCGAGCCGCCACGCAATGAACGCAAGCCCGGCGGGGCGGGGCGCGCCCAGATCTTCCGCAACGCGGACCGTAAGCAAGACCGCGCGGTTGGTCAGGAGGCGGTATTGGGCGGGCGCTGGCGCGGTTCCCGCCGCGATGGCTTCGAGGCGCGGCAGGTAATGCGCCTCCTGCCACGAAAGGCCTTCGGTCTTGATCTGGCTGAAACCGGCAAGCAGGCCCAGCAGCGTGATGGCGGCGAGCACGGCGGCAAGGGCGGCGGCGCGGTTCCGGCGCGGGCGATCAGGCACGTCTACAGGTCCTCCCGGGGTCCACGGCATCCTAGCACGCGGCTTGCGGGCGGGGAAACCCGCCGCGATCACGATTCCGGGGATTCACCCGATGTGCCGCGGCGTTTGCGGCGTTTCTTCTGCTTCCGGATCTTCTCCTGGCGCCGCGCCTCGGGGCTCTTTTTCCCGAGCGTTTGTTCCTCGATCAACTCGCAGAGGCGGCGGCGCGCGAAGAAGCGGTTCAGCGCCTGGGAGCGCGCCTCCTGCACTTTTACTTCCAGGCCCGTGGGGCGGTGGCGCAGCTGCACGCACGACGATGTCTTGTTGATCTTCTGTCCGCCCGACCCACTTCCCCGGATAAACGATTCCTCGAGATCGGCTTCGTTCACGCCGCAGGCCGCCATCCGGCGCAGCAATTCCGCTTCTTTCTGGGGGGTGACGCCAAATGCCGGCATGGGGCGGGTTCCTTCCTGCTTCGCCGGCGGCATTGTAGCACGTGCAATCGCATTTAAACTCGAGCTCGGTATATGAGCGTAAACTTGAGCCGATTTGGAACCTTGAATCAACGATAGTGAGCGTTTTGGAGCGCCGGCATCTGTGCCGGCAAGGTCAGGGATTCGCCGCAGGCGAAATGCCAGCGCTCCAACCCGCACCCTTTTTAACATTGGTAAGACTTTAGCGGAATGAAGTTGGGTTGATTCCCTTACGGCGCGATTCCGTGCTTCAACGAAAGTGCGGACCAATGGGAGCGCGGGCGGCCCGCCCGCATCGCGCCGAAGGCGCGAATTTGATTCGTGGCGCCAGCCCGGGCCGGTCTTCTTCCCGATCAAATTTGTCGATTCTTCAAACACTCCATGCACCTCCGGTGCATTGCAGGCGGGGACGCCTGCGCTCCCAGCCTTGCGCACTCTCGTCGTAGTGTCGCGGCAAGCTGATAAAAAGACTGGCTCAACTTCATACGGCTAAAGACGTACTAAAATTACAGGTGGTTCATGTGGCGCGCGGCTCGAGTTGGAAGTTTAAATGCGATTGCCCTGGGCATTGTAGCACGTGCGCGGGCATGGGATGCGTTCCTGTGGTATACTCCGGCCTTTGTTTTGAGGACGCCATGAAGAAGAAGATCCAGATTGCCGCCGGTTTCGCGCTTGCCGCCTACCTGATTTGGGCGCTGTTCAAGAATACCGACTGGCGTGCCGTCGGCGAGGCGCTGCGCGATGCGCGCCCGGGCTGGCTGGCGCTGGCCTTCGCGCTGGTCTTCGTCACCTTCGTGACGCGCGTTTTCCGCTGGGGCTACATTGTCCGCACCGCGCAGCCGGTGAGCTTCCGCGCCATGTTCGGCGCCACCCAGATCGGGTTTCTCGCCAACTTCACCCTGCCCGGGCGCGTGGGGGAGGTGATCCGCGCGCTTGCCCTGGCCCGGCTCACGCGCCTGACCTTCAGCCGCTGCTTCGCCTTTGTCGCGCTCGACCGCGTGACCGATCTGGTGGGCCTGATCGCCACGCTCCTCATCACCATCGTCTTCTTCAATCCCGCGGAACCGATCCCGCTTGAGGACTTCGGCATCACGATTCAGCCCGCCTTTATCCGGTGGGGCGCGATTTCGACCGGCGGCGCGTTGCTCGGGATCATTGCCTGCTTCGTGTTGCTCTACGTAAACAAAGACCTCGCAATGCGTATCGTAGACGCCACTCTGGGGCGCGCCGCGCCGGGTATCGGCGCACGGCTGCGCGGCATGGTTGAGCAGTTCGCCGACGGCATGCATATCTTCAAGTCCGCGGGCGACATGGCCCGCGCGGTGGGCTGGTCGCTGGTTACCTGGGCCATCGGCACGGCCTGTTATTTCAGCGTGCTGCAGGCTTTTTCCATCGACGCGCCGTGGTACACCGCGGTCGTGGTGATGGCCTTTCTCGCGCTGGCCATCAGCATCCCGAGCACCCCCGGATTCGTGGGGCCCTTCCACCTGGCCATTGTGGCCGCGCTCATGGTGGTGGCCCCCGAGACGAACCTCGACGTGGCCAAGGCCGCCGCGCTCATGGCGCACCTGGTCAACGTCATCCCCGTCTGGATTGCCGGGGGCGTATGCCTGTACACGGAGAACCTGGGCCTGTTTGAACTGCGCCGCGAGAGCGCGCATATGGCGGAGGAATAACTAGCGTGGAGTTCGCGGTCTTACGCGAGGAATTTCGGGCGCGCTTTCCCGAGGCGGGCGAACCCTTCGTCTGCCGCGCGCCCGGCCGGATCAACCTGCTCGGCGAACACCTCGACTATAATGGCCTGCCCGTATTGCCCATGGCTATCGACCGGGAGGTCGTTCTCGCCTTTACCGGATCACCGGAGCCCCGGGTGCGCCTCCGGAACACCGACCCCCGGTTTCCGGACGCCGACTTCGATGTCGTTCCGGATCTCCAGCCTTCGCCGCCCGGCGCCTGGGACAACTACGCCAAGGCCGCTATCGCGGGGCTGAACGCGCACTTCGGCATCACCGAACCGCCGGGCCTCGATGTACTGGTCGACGGCACCCTGCCTTCCGCCGCCGGGCTGAGCTCCTCGTCCGCGCTGGTGGTTGCTTCCGCGCTGGCCTACCTGGCCGCGGCGGGCTATACGCTGGAGCGTGACATCTCCCGCCGGGATTTGGCCCGGATTCTCGCGAATGCCGAGCATTTTGTGGGCACCGCCGGCGGTGGTATGGACCAGGCCATCCTGCTCAACGCCGAAGCGGGCCACGCCACGAAAATCAACTTTATCCCGTTCCAGTTCGAAAGTCTGCCGATTCCCGATGAGGCCGTTTTCCTCGTGTGCGACTCGATGGTGCGCGCGGAGAAATCCGGAGACGCGCTCCTGCGCTACAACGCCGGACCCGCCGTGTGCAGCCTCATTACGAATATGATCAACGTTCACCTGGCGCGCGCGTTCGGCCCGGAATTCGCCATCGACTGCCTCGGCGATCTCTGGTTTGGCCCCCTGTGTTACACCCGAAACGAGGTCAACCAGCTGCTCGGCGAGGTCATTCGCGCGCCGCGCCTCGATGGCCCGTCGATCATACGCTTCCTCGGTATGCCGGCGGATCTCGTGCGGGAATATTGGCTCGACAGCATTCCGGCCGAGCCGGAGGGGATACCGCTCCAGGCGCGCGCCCGCCATGTGGTGACGGAGTATTACCGCGTGGAAGAGGCCCGCGACGCGTTGCTTGCGGGCGACCTGAAGCTCTTTGGCCGCTTGATGGACGGATCGCACCAGAGCTGCCGGGACGATTACGCCATCAGCACACCCGAGGTGGACGCGCTGGCTGATGCGCTTCGGGAGGCCGGGTGTCTCGGCGCACGCCTGACCGGGGCGGGGTTCGGCGGTGCGGTGATCGGGCTGGCCCCCGCGAAGCGCGCGGAGGCGATTCTGGAGGCGGTTCGCGAGCGGTATTACGCCACGCGCCTGAGGAGTGGTGAAGCGGCGCCGGCTTTCGTCGCGCGGGCGAGCGGGGCGGCGGGGTATTGGAAGGGTGAAGGGTGAAGGTGCGGCACGTCCGCCGCAGGCGGAAAGGGTGCGGCACGTCCGCCGCAGGCGGAAAGGGTGCGGCACGTCCGCCGCAGGCGGAAAGGGTGAAGGGGTTGTTCCGCTGAGCGGAACGGTAGGCATTCTCACGGAGGACCGTGGGAACGAGATCCGGGCGGTGGGTGATGGGTGGAGGGAGAGCCGCGCGGGGGTCGGGTATTTCGCAAATTTTTCCAATTTGCCATTGCGCGTGCATCTTTTCGAATTACGACTCGGAGATTCGCGCATCGCCTAGCATCTTCTGGAGCAATTTCTTATCCAGTATGGATCGGCTATATATGCGGCGCGACTTAGGGTGAGCTGTGGTCGCATAGTAGGGCACGTCGAACTTTTTGCAGAAGTCTCGAAACGCGGCGGACGACATGTGCAAATAGGTTTGCGCTTGTTCCCGGGTCAGCCAGGTCAGCTGTTCTATCTCGGCGGGATTGAGGTTTTTCACTACAAACTCCTGACATGAAGTTATGTTTTTAAAACATTATAAGACATGAGGCTGACCGGTGTCA
The DNA here is from genome assembly GCA_019637335.1 of Candidatus Hydrogenedentota bacterium. Lineage (NCBI taxonomy): Bacteria > Pseudomonadati > Candidatus Hydrogenedentota > Candidatus Hydrogenedentota bacterium. Next base: position 56,585 of record JAHBVV010000003.1, read on the forward strand.
ATACGTGGGTTTGGTCTGAGACAGGATATTGTGTACAATTGACAGGTCTTGACAGAGGGATTTGGTGCGATGCTTGATTACACGGATGAGAAGAAATACTGGAGAGAAGCGCGCCGGGCGCGAGGGTTGTCCGTGAATCGCCTGGCGCAGCAGCTCTCAAAGCGGATGGGCTACACCATTACCTTGGATCAGTTGGCCAACTGGGAGTACAGGATGGAGCGGCGGCCCAAGGTGGATGTCTGGAGGGCAATTGAGTGGCAGATCCGCGAGTGGCGGCGAGAGGATTCGATGGCCAATGAGACCAATGATGTGTATGCCCGCGACTTTGTCTGTCCCGGGTGCGGGGCCTTGGTTCCCGGACCGACTGTAAACGCGGAGTACTGCATGTTCTGCGGTATCAGGTTTGGCGGGCGTTGCTGCGCGATGTGTGGCCGTATTGAGGCTCAAGAGTCGGCCAAGTTCTGCATGAAATGCGGCTCCCAATTCCCTGAGGAGTAATTTCGGCGATGCTGGGCGTATTGTTGTATCAGGGTGATACGGAAACTCCACAAAATCTATGGCCGCACACCGTGTGAACTCGATTCGCCCAACGAGGAAGAGAATCTGCGCGCTGAATAGTTGATTTGTGCGCATTCTGTGCAAATTCGATGGCGTAGGAAGCGAGATTCGCGGGATGAGAAGCTTTAATGGGCGTCTTGACCCTGAAGGTCTTGATCTGCTTTCAGTGTCGAAGCTTTGCCGAGCTGGTGCCTACAGTCAACAGCGGGTTGATCGTCTGGATGGGTTATTTGGGCTATGGAATGGGGATTGATGCGGGTATGGTCCCCTCTGCACCCTGGATAAGTACCCGATGCGTCACTGGCTGCCAATTTATATCATTTAGACGGCGCCATGTTGATCCTGTGGGCGATATCGCGATGGGATGAGTCGCGCGATACGACGCGCCAGACCGGTAACAGTAGCCGCTCTTGTCACAAATCTTGGCATAACCTGGTATGCTGCGGCATGCATCGGTGTTTAATTTCCCGCAGTATTATGATTTATCGTAGACAAACTTGATTAGATATGCTACGATACCCCCCGAAATGTATGCTCTAGAATGACAGGCACAGCGCGTTGATTGGGTAAAAAAAGCGTCGCATCCGGGTTGGAGCGTGCCAGTGTCCAAATGCACGGGGGGCGGGGACGCGGCCGCGGTGCGGCGCAGGTGTGACCAGGAGTTCGCCATGTATTGTCCCGTTCATACGTCGAATGAAGTGGTCGGGTACTGCGTCGTATGCGGTGATCTGGGGTGCGAGCACTGCATCACGGAGCACGAGGGGGCGCTGTACTGCGAGAAGCACTTTCAGCCGTTCCGGGAGGCCATGGAGCGCAAGCAGAAGCACGCGCAACTCCTGAGCAAACCCGAACGCCAGCGCCTGGTGGTGCGCCCGCTCGAAGGGGACACGCTCTACGGGATTTGCTTCGCCCTGAACACGCGCAGCGACGGATTTCATCTTGACCTGGTGGATCGCAAGGGACAACCACTGGGCAAGACGCAGCGTGTTCACTTTCGCGATCTCAAGGCCGTCTACTACGTTAAGAGTTTCGATGGGAACTTTGATCGGTCCGTGTCCTACCATGATCCGCGTTCGCTTGGCGCGGGCGTGGTGGTGGAATTCAAGGACGGCGAAACGCTGCGGGGGCATACCTTCGCCAATTACAACGCCAACCTGCCGCGCTTCCATGTGATCCCGGAGGATGCGAATTCGAACAACATCTCCGTGCTGGTGGAGCGGTCCGCCGTTGCCGGCATCTTCGATCCTTCCGAGTACAAGGAGCAGAAGAGCCAGGATCTGGAGAAATATATCGAGGATCACGCCGCCCCGGGGCACGGACGGGAAGAGTGCATGGGCGACTACTACTTCGAGAACCACGATTACCAGCACGCTATCAAGCATTACCGCGCGCAGGTGCGGGAATCGGGAGACCTGCCGCGCCTGCACAAGAAGATTGTGTCCTCTCAATACAACATCGGCATCAATCACATCAAGGCCCACCACTACGAGCGCGCGCTGGAATACATGGAGGCCGTCCTCGAAGCCGACCCCCTGAACGAGAAGGCGCGCCACAAGGCGGCCAAGCTCCGGCTGGCCATCGATCGCCGCCGGCGTCGCAAGGTGGAGCCGTCGCCGCGCGAATAGCGGCCGGTTTTTCCATTTAAGGGCCGGATCCGGTACACTGTGGCGACTATCCCGCAACCGTTCCGGAGACCGTTTTTCTTGTCCACCACGCCCTGTGTCCGCACGCTGCTCGAAGAGCGCGAGCACACCCTGCTGCGCCCCTTCGCCACCCGATCCAGCGAATCCCGCGGCCGCGCGATTCCGGAGGAGGAAGACGCCTACCGGACCGTGTACCAGCGCGATCGCGATCGCATCCTCCACACGAAGGCCTTCCGGCGGCTCAAACGCAAAACCCAGGTCTTTCTGGCGCCGACCGGCGATCACTTCCGCACGCGCCTGACGCACACCCTCGAGGTGGCGCAGATTTCCCGAACCGTCGCGCGCGCGCTGTTTTTGAACGAAGACCTCACCGAGGCCATCGCGCTCGGCCACGATCTTGGCCACACGCCGTTTGGCCACGCCGGGGAGTCCGTCCTGAACGAGGTGTACGCGCCCGGCTTCTTCCATTTTGAGCAGAGCCTGCGCGTGGTCGAGAAGCTGGAGAAGCGCCACAGCGGGCGCGGCCTGAACCTCACCTGGGAGGTTCGCGACGGCATCCTGCACCACTCGCGGGGGAAGGCGGTGTTGCAGGGGCGCGCCAGCGAGGGCCCCAATACCCTCGAGGGCGGCGTGGTCAGCGTTTGCGACGCCATCGCCTACATCAACCACGATATCGACGACGCAATCCGGGCTGGGGTCATCGGTCTGGACGATCTGCCGCAGGACGCGCTGAACGTGCTGGGCCGCGGCACCTCTCAGCGGATCGACGCGATGGTGGTGGGCCTCATTCAGGGGACTGCGGAGGGGAAACTGGGTATCCTGCCCGAAACCCTGGAAGCCATGAACGCGCTGCGCGACTTCATGTACCGGGAGGTCTATCCCTGCGAGGCCATCGACCGGGAGATCCGCAAGGCGAAGCGCCTGCTGCGCGAGTTGTACTTCTACCTGCTCGAATACCCGGTGGACGATATCCTCGAGGGCGATCCCGAGGACAGCCTCGAACGGCGCACCGTCGACTTCTGCGCCGGAATGACCGACGAATTTGCGCTCCAACTCTACCAGAATCTCTTCTTCCCCAAGCCATGGTGAGCGCGCCCGATAGCCCGTTCCCGCCGGGAAGCGCCCCGGTGGGCGTGGTATCGGGCTCGGGCATCCATTTGCGTCCCCTGCTGGACGAGGTGCTGGCGGAAATCCCGTTTTCCGAGGCGGGACTGCCGGCGGCCGGGACCTCGGGGCATGAGGGCCGCTTCGTCTTCGGGTACTGCGGCGGCGCGCCCCTGGTGTTGCAATCCGGGCGACTCCACCTCTACGAAGGGCACGAAATGGCGGTCGCCGTGGCCCCCGTGGGCGCGCTGCACCGATTCGGGGTCCGGTCGCTCGTGCTGACCAACGCGGCTGGCGGCCTGGATCCGGCGCTCGCGCCCGGCGATCTGGTGGCCGCCGAGGAGATCATTCCCTGGCGCTACACCGCGCACCGCTTTCCCGATCGCATGCGCCCCGCTTTCGTGGTCCCCGGATGCACCGCCGCGGGGACCTATGCCTGGATGCACGGCCCCTGCTACGAGACCCGCGCGGAGATCCGGGCGCTTCAGGCGATGGGGGCGACCACGGTGGGCATGAGCGCGGCCGCGGAACTCGAGCGCTGCCAGGCCCTCGGCATGCGCGCCGGCGTCATTTCCTGCGTCACCAACGACTGCACCTCCCAGGAAAGCCTCTCGCATGCACAGGTCGTCGCCGTCGCGGAACGGGCCTCCGGCGAGTTGTGCGAAATACTGCGCGCCTACCTCGCCCTGTGCGGTTCCGAAGGCGAAGCTTACGGCGGCTACTGACCCCATCGGGATACGCCACACGCGGACGGCCATCCCACCCGATCATTCCGGGAGGCCCGAACCTCCGTGCCACGCGATCACGCCCCCGGCGCGGTAGATTCTCACCGCCCGCCGTTGCCGTTACCGGCGGGCGCGGGTTCGGCGAAGACCTGGGCGGAAAACCGGTAGATCCGGCATGCGGGGTCGTTCCAGGCGTCCGGGGCCGCGCCGGCTTTGGCGCAGACCGCCTCCATGAACTGGCGCACGTCCCAGTTGCGTTCCACGGGCACCTGGGGGAGCAGCAGGCCGCCGCCGCGCGCGCCCGCGCCTTCCAGGTACACGCCATCGCGCCCGATGACAATCTCGCCGATGTCCCGCACGGGGATGAACGGCGTGTCCGGCGCGGCGCCCGGGCGTAGCGCCGACACCTCGATGTGTATCTGGCCGACCTCGCCGGGGGAAACGGGGGGGAAGCGCGGGTCCCGGACGGCGGCGTTGATCGCGTTGTCGCGCACGGCCCGCGCGAGCGGTTCGAGGTTGCGGGTATGCCCGATGCAGCCACGCAGCTCGCCGTGCAGGTGCAAGGTGACGAACGCGCCGTGCGGCTCCCGCAGCACGGGCGTCAGCGGGTAGGCGTCCACATCGATGCGGCGTTCCTCATTCACGTAGGCCGCCAGGCTGTCGCGCGCGATCCGCAGCAGCAGCCGTTCCTCGCCGGGAGTCAGGAAGGGGGACGCCTGTTCAGTCATTTTCCGCGCGGTTCCGCTTGATGTTGGTGAGGGTGATCGGGGCTTCGCCGGTCGTGGCGGCGGGCGGGGGCTCGGCGGCCCGCTCCCGCTCCTCGATTTCCAGCCGCTCGATCGGGATCTCCGGACGCCCCTTCGGCGAGAGGTAGAAATTCATGGACGCGTAGCTCACGCTCCGGCTCTCGTCGTTGTAGAAGCGCCCGGACATGTCGTGCCCGAGCAGTACGCCATACGCGTTGTACGGCAGCACCTTGAGCAGCACGCGGAGGGCGTTCAGGCCGCAGATCGGAACCTCGCCGGACTTGCGGTGGAAGGTCTCGAATTCGTCATAGTCGTTCGCCGCAAGCCGCGAGAGGCCCGCACGGTCTATGCGCTCGATCCGGCTGAAGATATCCGTATCGAAGGGGCGGTAGCTGAAGTCGTTGCCAAAGTGGACAAAATCGGAACTGACCACCAGCAACGTATCCTTGTCCATCAATTTCCGGATTTGCTTGGCGATGGCCTCGGCCCGATCCTCCACGCGCGCGGGGTCGTAACGGAGCTCGGGATTGTACAGGCGGCCGACGAGCACCGGAACGAGCTCGAAATGGCCCAGGCGCTCCTGGAGGAATGGCAGCACCATCTCGATGGAGTGTTCGTACTCGTGGATCGGCTTGCGTTCACTCGTGCTGAGGAAGCCCCGGCGCTGGTGATCGTAGCGCATGGATCGCATCGAGAAAAGCGTGGAGTAGCCCAGCTTCCGGACCGCCACCTTGTCGACGGGAATAAAATCGATCGGCGTCGCGTACGCGTCCACCGCCGCGATGGAGCAATCCTCGAATTCGATCTCGGCGTGGGACGCGCCCAGCACGATTACCCGCTTGAACTGCCCGGGCCTGAGGTGCTTGAACGCCTGGGCCGCGATTCTGCCCGAAATGCCATAGGGCCCGTGCGGCACGAGGCACGCGTAGAGCGGGTCTTCGGAAACGGGCGCCTGGGCTTCGTCGAGCAGCCGTGTCACCGCGCCGCGAAGCCCCTCCGGGGTTTCGGGAAACATGCTGCCGGCGGCCACGCACAGGCGCACGCTTTCGTACTGCGCCCGCGCCGGCGCGCATAGGAACAATCCGGGGAACAATAAACAAATGGCAATCAGTCGCACGGGTTACGTTCTCCTGCCGGCCGGAACCGGTTCGGTCGCGTTACGGCTCCACGATACCACAACCGGCGTGGGGAGGGGAATCCAGGACGGCACGGCCCCCCGCGTCCGCCGTGCTATAGACTCCCGGAATGCCCGAAGTCGCGGCCTTCCGCGCCGGTTTCCGCCGCGCCGGGAACCGTGGTAAACACTTTCACTTCGTGGGGTTGCAGGCGCGCAAGCACGCGGCCGTTCCGCACTTCGAGGGTCTCTTCGCCATAATTGAGATGCAGCGTGCGCCCGTCCAGCGCACCGAGCCCGCGCACTTCCACGCCCATGTGCTCGCTTTCGTCCTCATTGATCAGAACGAGCAGGCCCTCGCCGTTGGCCGCGCGCGCCACGTGGGCGACGCCTCGCTGGGGCTGCGCCGTGGGGGCCTCAATGAGGTGTGCCGATACCCCCGGCAGTTCCTTCGCCGTGAGAAAGGGCTGGAGCGCGGACAGTTCGCGGGTGACCGCATAAACCGATTGAAGGAAGGCGACATTCTTCGTGTAGGCCGACCCCCAGTAGAGAATCCCGGTTGCGCCGTGTGCGATGGCGTCCCACGCCATGAAGCGGGATTCCGCGAAGGTGGGGTAGGCGTCGGGCAGATCCTCGCCCGCCTTTTCCTGTAGCTCGTGCCAGGAGAATGCCTGAAGCACCATCCACACCGGCAGGCCCTCGCCCACCCGGTTGAAACGCTCGGTATAGTCGCCCACCTGCGCGATGGGCCGTTCCGCGGCCTTAACGGGGTAGAGGTCGCAGCCCGTGATGTCCACCGCGCTCAGGTACTGCCGCATGTAGATCGCGTCGCTGCGGTACGCCTCGTTGAACCAGATCGGGCGCTTTTTCGTGTCCAGCTCCCGGATCCGCGCCGCCCACGCGTGGACATTGGGCATGATGATGGCCGCCTGCTCCTTCGCATGGGCCACCGCGCCGGGCGTCTGATCCCACCAGGCGCCCCGGTACTCGTGCGTGCCGTCGCGGAAGAGGCCGCTGTAGGCCGTGAAGTTCCACACCATCTCGTCCGGCCCTTCCCATACCGCCAGGGCCGGGTGATCCAGAATCGCGGTAATCTGCTGGTCCCGCTCCGGTGTGAGCTCCGTGTGCATCGGCAGCGAGACCCAGCCCCAGGCCCCGAGGGCCCGCGCGCGGTCGAGGTCGTCCGGGCCGCCGCAGCGGAGCAGGTTCACGCCGGCCTCCACCATCGCCCGGGCTTCCCCGGGGTCCTCCGGGAAGTGGTAAAAGCCAATCGGGAAGACGGGCGCCCCCTCCGGGCGCAGCAGGCCATCGTGCGGGCCGGCAATCGCGGGGACAAGGAGGAACAGCGTCGTGAACGCGATCAGGCTGGCTCGAATCATGGGGCGCTCCTTCCAGGGGATGCGAGGTTACGGCGTGAAGACGATCAACGTATACGCGCTGGCCGTACGCGAATGCAATTTGTCAACTGTGTCGCTGCACATCCACGGTAACATCTTGGTCGCCTGACGCGACGGTGCGCGGACACGGTGCGAGTTGCCCGTTAATTTACGAGGAAGCACAGCAGAGGATCTCGGACATTCCTGTCCGCGGCAAAAAGAGCTCGGGACAAAATGAGTCGCGATAGGTCTGGAATAGAAACCCGGTGTCCCCGGTAGGGAAACGCATTGAAGGCAGGCGCATCGTCACGTGCGCATCGACAACTATAGGTCTTGCTCATGTCCTGCCGCGTACACCTATGTCCGCGATCTACTTGCCCCATCGGCGCTGGACAGGCGGGATGCGTGTGCCACTTTCTTTTCGAGGTGGTTTTGGTAGGGTCAGGGGAGCTTATAGAGGCAGGGCTACTTTTTGCCGCGGACAGGAATGTCCGCGATCCTGCTATTCACGCCAGTCGCATCGCGACGATGCCTCGGTGGAAGCGATCAGCCGGGAGGCGATGGCGCTCCGCGCGCGCGAGGAACGCGACCCAACGACGTAATCCCGGGCGGCGCGCCGTCCCGGGAGCGTCTTCCCTAAAACGCGGCCACGGCCGCGCCGGTGACGGTCAGCTGTTCTTCCGGGATCAGGGCTTCGAGCAGGTCCAGGTCGTACCAGGCGAGCGCATTGTGCACGGTGTTGATGAGCTGGTTGTGCGGGCGCTCGGTTTCCACGACCGCCTGCCACGTCGGGATGCCGCCTTCCAGGGTCACGTGCGCGAATCGGTCCGGCTGGAGCGCGGCGGCGTGCAGCGCGGGCGCGGTCGCTTCGCCGATTGCGTGCAGCGACACGGGGGCCTCCGTCTGGCCCGCCCACCAGGCCGCCGCCTGCGTCAGATCTTCCGCGCGCATACCGACATAAGACAGCGTGTTCAGGTAGGCCCGCATGAAGTCGCTGAAGTCATTGCCCACATGCTGCCACGCGCCTTTCCACTTGAAGTTTTCGGTCAGGCCTGTGCCACGGACCGACACCACAAGCACCGCTTCATCGACTCCGATGCCCGCGTCGATGTGCGGCTGTGCGCTGTCCAGACCGTCGCCCGGCGCGATCAGGCGCGCCTTCGCGATGCTTCCAGAAACGGGCAGCCAGGCGCGGGCCGGGAGCACGATGCCCGGTTCCGTGGTGATGAGGAGATCCTGGACGCGGTGGCCGCCGGCGGTTTCTTCCGCGAGCACGTCCGCCGCCGGGGCCGGAAGCGCGCCCTCGGAGCGGATGCCGGCCAGCGCGCGCACCTTCTCGATGACTTCGGCGCGGGGCGTATGGCGCCAGAAGGCGGCGCGCCGGGCTTTCAACGATTCGGCCCGTTCCACGTTGAGATCGAGCACGCTGCGCGCGCGTTCCAGATAGGCCACCTGGCCTTTCGGAGTGCATTGCATATCGGGATCGCTGAGGATGCCGAAATCCACCTCGGTAACCGGCGCGTCTACGCCAAGAAGCCAGCGCTGCATCCATTGGACCATGCCCTGGCGGAGTTCGATGCTGAAGCCGTGGGTCGCGTCGGTTTCCACCAGGCCGACCCGCTCCGGAACGCCGAGGCGGGTGTAGACGCGCTTGGCCTCCCGGAAGGTGTCCCAGCTCCCTTCAATATCGAAAAAGTCGCGGGTGGCCGTGAGCATCAGCGTCGGCTTCGGCGCGCGCAGATGAAGGTAATCGGCGTGATCGAGGCCGTGTTTAATCTGGCCGAAGATATTCTGCTCGCCGTCCTGCGGCCCGATGGTCTCCAGCAGACGCTTCCAGGACGTCACGTAGCAGCTTGGCGCGGCGGCGGCCACCCGTTCGTCGAGCGCCATGATATAGCTCGACAACGTGCCCCCGCCGGAGTTGCCCGACGCCCCGATCTTGTCCGCGATTATGTCGGGGCGGCTCTGCAGATAGTCGATCGCGCGCATCCCGTCCCAGATGCGGTACTGCGCGATGCTTGTGCCGGTGAGGATCGCGCCCACGTCCAGCAGCGTGTGTTCGACCGTCGATCCCACGGCGGCGGACCCGTCCTCCTTGAGATAGGTCACGCGTTCGCCCTGGCCGATGGGGTCGTAGCAGAACGCCGCGATGCCGTGGCGCGCCAGCAGGATCGAGGCGCGCTGGTACGCTTCGGCGGCCTTGCCGTTGGCGCTGTGCCCGCAGGGTACGATCACCGCCGTCCACGGGCCATCCGTTACGGGGAGGAAGAGCACACCCGTCACATAGAGGCCCGGCAGGCTCTCGAAGATGACCTTCTCGTACCGGAAGCCCTCGCCTTCGCCCGCGCCAACGACCCGGGAGTTGAGTGGCGCGCGGTCGGGAAAGCCACCGATCGCCTCCACGAAGTAGTTTCGCTTCTCCGCCTGCCAGGCGCGGACATCCTCGGGGGTCTTCAGGTCCTCATACGCCTCCGCGCGCGCGTCAAGATGCGCAAACGAGATGGCGTCCAGGTACGCCGCCGTCATCTGGTCCGGCTTTATCCCGCCGAGCGCCTTTTCGATCGCGGCGCCAAATTCGGCGTCGGAGAGACCAGTCAGGGAGAGAGAAAGAGAAACAAGCGCGGTGGTCAGATTCATGGTGGTTTGCACTCCGGATACAACGATTCGGTCAAACGTTCAGTGTGCCATGCTTCGACGGGTGGTGTCGAACAGGACAGGGGACTGCTTCCAGCTGGCAAGGATGCCCGAAACTGGAAATGGTTGCGGTAAGCCAGCTGGTGGCTGTACCCGGGAAAGGTGCTTTCGTGAAGAGCGCTTTCTGCGGGTACAGGCACCCTCGCTTTGCGGTGATTGTTCCACGCTTTCGCGGCCGGGCGGATTGGGGCTCGGGAGCCAGTCCCCGGGGACTGCCTCCAGCTGGCCAATGTGCCTGAATCTGCAAACGGATGCCATAAACCAGCTGGTGGCTGTACCCGGGAAAGTTGCTTTCCACGGGTACAGGCACCCTCGCTTTGCGGTGGTTGTTCCACGCTTTCGCGGCGTTGCGCAACGGGGCTCGGGAGCCAGTCCCCCGGGGACTGCTTCCAGCTGGCCAATGTGCCCGAAACTGGAAACGGATGCGGTAAGCCAGCTGGTGGCTGTACCCGCGAAAGGAGCAGCCGATCTACGTTCCTTTCGCAATCCGCATAGCGCGCTTTTCAAAGTCGGCATCGCCAAGCGGGCGGCCTTTTTGCGTGCAGTACCGAATTCTGTTCAAGAAGGCGGTATTTCCCGATGTTTCCAGCAGGTGCTCCCGCCACTCAAGAGCGGTGAAACGGCCACGCCACCGTTCCAAGTTCAATAATGAACTCTCGGCGTGAGAAAAACTATGCGCTTTCGCACTCGACCACGTGTATTCCCAGGCAAGCGATTGCATCCCGGCCCGGACCGGGTTCAGCTCGACGTAGCACAGTGCTCGTATCGTGTGGTTCTCGTCCATGGGGCAGGAGTAGAACCGGCCTTGCCAAAGGTGCCCGTGGCGACGATACTTTCGCTTAGCGTGCACGGTATATCGGAAGTTCGCAGCCCCCACGGTCCGGGCCAAGGACGCTTTTCGCGCAGGAATTCCGACAATGTGCACGTGGTTTGGCATCAGGCAGTACCCCAGGATGCGGAACCCATGATCAAGCGCCTCTTCTCGGAGCATTGCGAGATACGCTTTATGATCTGCGTCGTCGAAGAATACCTGCTGTCTGTTATTGCCCCGCTGAGTGATATGGTGTGGAACTCCAGGGAGCACTATGCGCGCGGTCCGTGGCATAACGGTGATTATGCGCAGTCACAGAACAGATTGCAAGCACGCCGGAACGGCCTTTGGCTGGACGGTTTCTTGCGGGTACAGGCACCCTCGCTTTGCGGTGATTGTTCCACGCTTTCGCGGCGTTGCGGATTGGGGCTCGGGAGCCAGTCCCCGGGGACTGCTTCCAGCTGGACGTCTTTTTGCGGGTACAGGCACCCTCGCTTCGCGGTGGTCGTTCCACGCTTTCGCGGCGTTGCGCAACGGGGCTCGGGAGCCAGTCCCCGGGGACTGCTTCCAGCTGGCCAATGCGCCCGAAACTGGAAATGGTTGCGGTAAGCCAGCTGGTGGCTGTACCCGGGAAAGTTGCTTTCCACGGGTACAGGCACCCTCGCTTCGCGGTGATTGTTCCACGCTTTCGCGGCGTTGCGCGCTGGGGCTCGGGAGCCAGTCCCCCGGGGACTGCTTCCAGCTGGCAAGGATGCCCGAAACTGGAAACGGATGCGGCAAGCCAGCTGGTGGCTGTACCCGCGAAAAGTGTTCTCCCACGGGTACAGGCACCCTCGCTTTGCGGTGATTGTTCCACGCTTTCGCGGCGTTGCGCACTGGGGCTCGGGAGCCAGTCCCCTGGGGAAAGGTGCTTTCGTGAAGAGCGCTTTCTGCGGGTACAGGCACCCTCGCTTTGCGGTGGTTGTTCCACGCTTTCGCGGCGTTGCGCGCTGGGGCTCGGGAGCCAGTCCCCCGGGGACTGCTTCCAGCTGGCCAATGTGCCTGAATCTGCAAACGGATGCCATAAACCAGCTGGTGGCTGTACCCGGGAAAGGTGCTTTCCACGGGTACAGGCACCCTCGCTTTGCGGTGATCTTTCCACGCTTTCGCGGCGTTGCGCACTGGGGCTCGGGAGCCAGTCCCCGGGGACTGCTTCCAGCTGGACGTCTTTTTGCGGGTACAGGCACCCTCGCTTTGCGGTGGTTGTTCCACGCTTTCGCGGCGTTGCGCAACGGGGCTCGGGAGCCAGTCCCCGGGCGTGTGTTACACTGAACGGACGGAACACGCCGTCGCGCGTCCGGGAAGGGAGGCCGTCATGAGAATGCTGCTATCGGGAGTACTGATCGCGGGTATCGCCTTTGCGGCGGTTGCCGACATGATTCTCTTCGAGGATAACTTCGCCGGTTCCCTCAAGGAGGGCTGGTCGTGGATCCGGGAGAACCCGGATGGCTGGCGCGCGACACGCGAGGGCCTCGAGATTCTGGTCGAACCGGGCAACATGTGGGGCGCGGCGAACGACGCCCGCAACGTGCTCGTGCGCCCGTTGCCCAGGCTGGGCGATAGCCCGGTGGAGATCACCGCCACGCTGGAGAATTATCCGACCGGCCAGTACGAGCAGGTGAATCTGGTCTGGTATTACGACGACAGCCACATGGTGAAGATCGGGCTGGAGCTTGTCCATGGCCAGTTGAGCCTCGTGATGGGCCGCGAGGAGGACGACAAGACCATGACGCTGTCGATCATCCCGATGGCCTCGAACACCGTGGAGGTCCGGCTGACGGGAAACGGGCGGGAAGTGCTGGGCGCCTACCGCACCCCGGACTCGACGGAGTGGAAACCGGGCGGCAAGTGCGATCTGCCGGTGAATGGCGCGCCCATGGCCAGTATTCAGGCCTACCAGGGGCTTCCCGGCGTGGAACACTGGGCGAAAATCCGCGCATTCCGTGTGACCCAGTTGGTGAAGCATCCGTAGCCGGCGCAGGCGCCGTGTAGACACGGCTTCCCCATGCCTGTATCGTACGAAAAGTGAGCCAATGTGGATCGCTTCGGCGCTTCGGCGCCATGGCGTGTCGATTTTTCTGGAGATCCGGCGAGTCGCTCCGAAATCACCCCGGAATTTCCTACATCATGGTGGGCCTGGGCATTCAGTAGTACCATTGCGTAGGTTTTTCCGGAGCTATGAATTGATGCTCTGCGGGCGCTTGTGGTTGGTAAGTAATTGTTATTAAAGCATTAGCGACCCGGGTGGCGCCATGCCGAAATTCTGGCATGGAATTCGCTTGAATGGTAAAGAGGTGACTCACCCACAACCCGAAACCCTCAACATAAACTGGTGCAATGGAGAAATCATGAGCGGGAATGCGGTACGGCTTGAAGCCATATCAGAAATCATCAATCAGCAGCCGGTGGGACGGAGCATCCCCTTTACGGAGGTGCCCACCAGCAAAATCTTCGGTGAGAATACCTTCAGCCTCAGCGTGATGCAGAAGCGGCTCCCGAAGGACATCTACAAGTCGGTAAAAAAGACGATCGAGACCGGCGCCAAGCTGGATCTCGGCACGGCGGACGCCGTGGCCGCCGAGATGAAGTCGTGGGCAATGGAAAAGGGCGCGACGCACTATGCGCACGTCTTTTATCCCCTGACCGGCCTGACGGCCGAGAAGCACGACTCCTTCTACGTGCCTGACGGCATGGGCGGGACGCTGGCGCAGTTTGAAGGCTCCTCGCTGATTCAGGGCGAGCCCGATGGATCGTCCTTCCCGAGCGGCGGCATCCGGCAGACCTTCGAGGCCCGCGGGTACACGATCTGGGACGTGACCAGCCCGGCCTACATCCTCGAGAACCCGAACGGCACGACGCTCTGCATCCCCACGGCCTTCGTGTCGTGGACCGGCGAGGCGCTCGACAAGAAGACGCCCGTGCTCCGGTCGATGCAGGCCCTGAACAAGCACGCGCAGCGCGTACTGAAGTTCTTCGGAACCGACGGGGCCTTCGTTTCGTCGACCGCCGGCGCGGAGCAGGAATACTTCCTGATCGACAAGAACTTCTTCTACGCGCGCCCGGACCTGCTGAACGCCGGCCGGACCCTGTTCGGCGCGGCCCCGCCGAAGGGACAGGAATTCGACGATCACTATTTTGGCGCCATTCCGGAGCGCGTGCTCGCGTGCATGTTCGAAGTGGAGCGCGAGTGCTTCAAGCTGGGTATACCGGTGAAGACCCGCCACAACGAAGTGGCGCCCGGCCAGTATGAGATTGCGCCGATCTTCGAGTTCGCTAACGTCGCGACCGACCACCAGCAGCTCATCATGGTGACGCTGCGCAAGATCGCCGAGAAGTACGGCATGATCTGCCTGCTCCACGAGAAGCCCTTCGCCGGGGTTAACGGCTCGGGCAAGCACCTGAACTTCTCCATGGGCTCCTCGGACGCGGGGAACCTGTTTGACCCGGGCGATACCCCCAAGGAGAACGCCCAGTTCCTGGTGTTCTGCGCCGCGATGATCCGCGCCGTGCACAACTGGGCTCCGCTGCTGCGCGCGGTGGTGGCGAGCGCGGCCAATGACCACCGCCTCGGCGCCAACGAAGCGCCGCCGGCCATCCTGTCGATTTTCCTCGGCGACGAACTGACCGAGATCTTCGAGTCCATCACCACGGGCAAGCCGATGAGCTCGCGCCAGGCGGTGATGCATGTTGGCGCCGATGTGCTTCCGGAAATCCCGCGGCACTCCGGCGACCGCAACCGCACAAGCCCCATGGCCTTCACGGGCAACCGCTTCGAGTTCCGCGCCGTGGGTTCCGGGCAGTCCATCGCGGGCCCGCTCGTCGCGCTCAACTCCATCATGGCGGAATCGCTCGATTATTGCGCCGGCAAGCTGGAGGCGGCGGACACGAGCACGCCGGAGAAGCTTGGCGCGGCGGTGGAAGCCATCGTGAAGGAGGTCTATTCCGAGTGCAAGAAGATCATCTTCAACGGCGACGGCTACTCGGAAGCCTGGCATGCCGAAGCGGCGAAGCGCGGCCTGCCGAACCTGAAGACGTCCGCCGACGCGCTGCCGACGCTGAAGACCAAAGAGGTGGCCGATCTCTTTGAGAAGTACAACGTGCTGTCCGCTCGCGAGACGGAAAGCCGCTACGAAGTCTACGCCGAGCAGTACATCAAGAGTATCAACGTGGAATCGAACCTGATGCTCGAGATCGGCAAGACGATGATCTTCCCGGCGGCCATCCGTTACCAGGGCGAGCTGGCGACCAGCCTGGCCAACCTCAAGGACGTGGGCATCGAAACCGACGCCGACACGCTCACCTACATCACCCGGCTCATCGCGGAGATGCAGGCGGCGATCAAGGCGCTGGAGGAAGCCAAGGCCGGCGAGCCGCACGAGCCGGCGGAGGAAGCGTGCAACTACTGCCGCGACATCATCATCCCCGCCATGGTCACCCTGCGGACCGTCGCCGACAAGCTGGAAGGCATCGTGGCCGACGATCTGTGGCCGCTTCCGACCTACCAGGAAATGCTGTTCGTGCGCTAGTCGCCCGAGCAGAACCCAACTGAACCGGGGCCCGCGGATACCTCCCGCGGGCCCCTTTTCTTCTTTCGCGGCGCGCGTGTGCTGTCTGAATCGAAATAGTCAGCCGAGACAGGGGAGTAACAATTAACCCCAGGCGAATTGAATCAACATTGGTGCTGAACGAACGCTTGCTATGCTGCCGTCATTGGAGCCAGGTTTCCGATGCGCACAGGTTGCCTTCGGTATTGGCTTATTGGTGGTCACTTCAATCGTGCGAAGTGGGAGGAATGATAATGCTGGAAGAGCGACGTGGATTCACCCTGATTGAGTTGTTGGTTGTAATCGCCATTATCGGCATCCTCGCGGCCATCCTTCTGCCCGCGCTGGCCCGCGCCCGCGAAGCAGCACGGAGGGCCAGTTGTCAGAACAATTTGAAGCAGTTCGGTTTGATTTTCAAAATGTATGCAAGCGAATCAAAGGGCGAGAAATTCCCTCCCACCCAGGGGCTGGCAACCTACTTTACCGACATTGATCCCAATGTGGGCCCGGTGGACGCCGCAGTGTACAATGCTATCCGCCGTGGGTGCAACATGCAGGACGAACCAGAATTCTCGCCAAATACACAGGAAATCTATCCGGAGTATGTAACAGATTGGAACGTATACCGCTGCCCCTCCGATGCCGATGCCAGTGAAACTGTGGAGAATCACCTTGCTATCATCAATTCTTTTCACGACACCACCGGCGCACCCTGCCCATTCCCTGGTTACGCGGACAATCCTGGTGATAGTTATATCTATCAGGGCTGGATTATTGATCAGGCGGATGCGGACGACATCTTGGCCCCAATTACAATTCGAGGTGTTCCGGCCCAGGTGTCCGCGCAGCTCTTGACCGCTATCGGCGTGTTGCAGGCCCTCGGCGCGTTGGCCAGCCACAATTCCCTTCCCGCAAATCCGGCCGGGGCGCGCGCGGCCCTGGACAACAATATCAACGTGGGCGCGCCCCTGGGCACGGCAGGCGGCTCCGCAGTTCTGCGAGTGCGAGAAGGGGTCGAGCGCTTCCTGATTACGGACATTAACAATCCCGGGGCTTCGGCGAAGGCGCAGTCGGAAATCGTTATCATGAACGACGTCATCAGCGCGGGCGTGAACGACGGCGGCGCCTCCTTCAACCACGTGCCGGGTGGGGTAAATGTCCTCTATATGGATGGGCACGTAACCTTTCAGAAGTATGCTGAAGACGGGAAATTCCCCTCCAACGGCCCGAATGCTAAATTGGCGCATTTTTTCGTTGTAGGTCCCTGATTGCCAGAGTAGAATGATTCCGTACACTCCGATGTCACAATATGCGGGGATCGCCGCTGGCGGTCCTCGTGTTCTCTTTGTGCCGGTCCTGCCGCCAGGCGAGAATACCTTCGTGATCGGACCTGGCCGAGGGTGGAGCCGCGCCATATCAGGCATTTAGATGCCCCACGCGACGAACTAGCTGACAAACTGCAAAGCCGTGGCCGAAAATGCTATATTCTCTCCGTTGGCGGCGTACCCTTGAGTTTGTCATTCGCCGGTCTATCCAGGAGATTCCCGTGAAGCGTTTGCTGTCGCTAATTGTGGTGTTGTCGTTTGCCGGTTGCCAGGGCCAGGGCGGCCAGACGGTCATGGAAACCGTGATGAGCGATTTCGGCCTGAAGGAGAAGCCGGAAGGCTACGTGTCCGGATCCGATAAGGTCTACGAGCGCCTGAACGAAATCGGCGAGGTGGAGATGAAGCGGATGAACCAGGCCGAGCGTCTGGGCGCGGTGAAGGTCGAGGAAGACGGGCTGCGGGTCAATTATTACAAGGAAGTGAAGGAGTACATCTCCTACTATCCCCTGGACGCCTCGGCGACCTCGCGCGCGGCGGATCGCGACCGCGGCTACGTGGGCTACCTGGAGTACCGCTACCGGATCCTCCAGGGGCCGCGCAAGCCCACCCGCCCGGAGGCCCAGGCGGAATCCGCGACGATCACCACCGGCCAGGAAGGGAGCGAGACCTTCCGCTACCGATTCAACGCCGCGGGCGGCTGGGACGGCGGCAAGGGCGAGCGGACGCGATCGAATTAATCCGCGGGTCTGTTTCCGCGGATTTCGTTCAGCACCCGCATCTTAGCCTCGATCATGGTCGGGTGATTCAGGTTCAGCAGGTTGCGCAACTTTGCCGCCAGGTGATCCTCGTGGCCGCTCAATTCGTTGTCGGAGTAGAAGATCCGCCAGACCTCCTCGAGGATCTCCACCTTCTCCTCCACCGAGTAGGCCGCGTTGATTTCGCGCGTAAACCGGAAGAGGTCCGAGCTTTCGCCGCGCGCGTCAATCGCCAGCTGGAGAAGCTCCTCGGCCTCCTCCGCGCTCATTTCAAAGCGTTCCCGGAGCACCTTGAGGATGTGGCGCCGCTCGTCCTCGGTGAAGTTGTCGTCGGCGCGCGCGGCCTCCACCAGGATGACGCAGGTCGCCAGGTGGCGCGCCTCCACGCTGTGCTCTTCCTCCGGCGGGGCTTCGCCCCCGAAAAACGCCGCAAGCCGTTTGATCATCGATCTATATCCTTCTGGCCACTGTCCAGACTTCCCGGAAAGCTTAGCACGGTCGCAGGCCCGTGCGCAGCCCCTGGAATCAGTTTCATTCCGGCAGCCCGGTCGCAGCCAGTACGCCGATGGCGGCGCATTCGGGGTCAAGCCCGCGCAGCCGCAGGGTCTGGCGCCATACATCGCCCGCGTTCCACGCCGCCGGCGGGGCCGGATCGTCGAGGTGGAGGGTGATCGCGCTGTCCGGCGCGAGCCATTCCGGGCAATGGGCCTCGGACCGCTGGAAAACCGAAAACGGCGCCGCCGAGATAGCCAGCGGGCCGTCGCTCCACGCCAGAAGCCCGTAGCCCTCGCGGTCGCGCAGCGCGGCCCAGGCCGTTCCGCCACCCGGTGCGCCGCCCTGGCTTAAATGGTCGAAGCACGGCAGGGCCCGCACCTCCATGCCCGCGCGGCCGGGCGCGGGCAACGGCGATCGCGCGGTCAACGTCTGCTCCAGCAGCACTTCGCCATTTCCGAACACCGTGTAGCGCCGATCCACGTCAAAGAGCACGTCGCTGTTGCGCCGGATAATCATCGCCTGAAACTCAAGGGTGACCGCATGCGGCGACCCCTGAAACGCTTCCATCGCGGTTGTGCCGAGGAGGTTTTCCGCATAGCCGGCGTCGGCCCAGTTGCGGTGAAGCGGCGTTTCGTCGCCGCACGGCGCGCATTCCGCAAGCGGCAGCGGCTTCCAGAACTGGTGCACCGGGCCCAGCTCGATCAGGTCCATATCGCCCACGCGCCAGGTCACGATCGTCGCGGACGGCAGGTCAATCTCGATATAGAAGCCCTCGCCCGTGAATTGGCCCACGTTGTCCTGCTCGTGAATCTTGATGGGCGGCAACTCCAGCAGTCGCGGGCCGGGCTGAGGTTGGACGGGAGCGGAGTCATGCGGCATTTGAACGAGCGGGGGAGGGGTGCTCGGTCTGGCGGGTTCCATCGCGTCGAAACATGCCCGGGCCGCACAACCGCCGGAATCGGCGTCCGCGCTCGCCAGCTCGCCAATCCCCCCGGCGATCTCCGCGTAGAATCGGACCTCCGCCACCGCGCCACGGCCCCGCGCGCCGGTGAAGGGATCGAATCCCAGCGCCACGGCGCCTGGCGCATAGCGAATCGCGCCGGAGGCGGGCGCGGATGCAATCACGGCGCCGTCCACGGCCAGACACATCTCCGCGCCGGTGTATGCGGCAACCACGGTGCGCCAGCCGCCATACCAGTCCGCCGGCACAGGCGTCGTGAGGGTGTGGAGGGTATCGAGGCGCAACTGAAAGCAGAGGTGATCGGGATCGGGCTGGTAAATCCGGTACTGATCGTGGCCCTTGGAAACTAAGGGATTGTATGCCTCGGTGGCTTGGGGACAGATCCGGAGGACGATGCCGATCTGCTCGCCCGTGATGGACAACGCGCGCGCGGGGGCGAACACCGCGGCCCCCAGCCGCAGCGCGGCGACGCCCTCCACCATTTCCGATGGGCCGGAACAATGCACCGCGATGCCGTGGACCGTATCCCGGGTCAGGTGGGTAAAATCTCCGGGTTCCGGGGCGTTCGAAGGGCTCACGGGCAAACTCCTGGCGGGTTGGTCGCGGTGTGTTGGTGCGTGAGCGCCGTATTGTAGCGGAAACCGGCGCGGGAGGGACAGCTGCGACGCGATACCTGCGCCCCGGCCCTACGTCCGGAAACGATCGAGGCTCAGAAAACCCACGGGGGCCTCCGTGGCGCCGCGCGCGCAGAAATCGGCGAGTATCGATCCAATTGCCGCCGCAAACTTGAACCCGTGGCCGCTGAATCCCGCCGCGATGAACACGTTGGCGTGGTTCGGATGGCGATCGACAATAAAGTCGGAATCCGGCGTCATGGTGTAAATGCAGGCGTTGCCGGTCCAATTCCCCGCGTCCACGCCGTGGAGATAGCCCTCGCTGAACCTGCGGATCGCTCGGACATCGTCCTCCGTAATGGCGCGATCCACCCGGGCGGGATCGGATAGCAAGTCGCCCGCGCGGTGTTCCGCCACCTTCACCCCACGCTCGTCCAGCTGCGGAAAGCCATAGAAGAAGCCGTGTTCCGTCTGCATCGCGAAAACCGGTGCGCCCGCATCCCGCTGGTGCGCCGGCGATGCCTCGGGGAACCACGCGGTCACGACCCGGTGCGCGCTCAGGGGCAAGCCCAGATCGCTCAGCATCTCGCCCGCCCAGGGGCCCGCCGCGATCACGAGGTTGCGGGCGGTATACTGCCCCAGGTTGGTGAACACACGAACCTCATTGTCCGAGGCCTCCCACGACAGCACCGCCTCCCGATCGCGCAGGACCGCGCCGGCCGCCCGCGCCCCATCCAGGTGTGCGCGCACGCAATGCTCGACACGCAAATAGCCGCCCAGCGGATCGAAGAGCACCGCCATGTCCGGATCGGGTTGAAGTCCCGGATAGCGGGCTGCTGCGGCGTCCGCATCAAGCTCTTCCAGCGGCAGGCCATGCTCGGCGGCCGCGCGGCGTGTACCGGCGATCACGGCGTCCTCGTCCCGTCCGGCGAGCACAATCCCGCAGAGGTTCCATATTTCCTCACTGGATCCGCCGGCCAGGGCTTCCCAATGGGCGTAGGCGAGCTTCAACAGCGGCACATAGTCCGGGTGTTCGAAATAGGCTTGACGGATGATGCGCGACTGTCCGTGGGAGCTGCCCTGGGCGTGAACCAGGGGATACTGCTCCAGCCCGAGCACGGACTGGCCGCGCCGCGCCAGGTGATACGCGGCGGCCGACCCCATGCCGCCCAGTCCAAGCACAATCGCATCGTACATACGACGCTTACCGGGCGCTTCCGTCGGCGCTGGCTCCGCGCGAGAAGAGATAATTCACAACCACGATGAATAGTCCAAGCACATTAATGGTGGTTCCAGAGATGAGCGTCACAAGCACCGTATCCGAGAGCGTGAAGGCGGCGCAAAGCCCCTGCAGGATGATAACCACATAGATTGCGCCGAGCCAGACTGCGATCAATCGGTAGATCTTCCCCGCGTACTCTTTGCGTGCTTGTATATCCTGCCGGAAACTCTCGAGTTCCGCGAGCTCTCGCTGGGCGGCCAGATCGTAGGATGTGGCTTCGGCGCGTGCCAGCGGATCGTCCAGCGGCGGCGGGCTGAGTTTGCTGCCTATATTCTCCAACAGGTTTTCGGCATCGTCCATATCAGGCGGCATCCTGAATTTGCGACTGGAAATGCTCTCGAATTTTATCGTCCGGTATTATGCAATGCGATGGGATTTGCCCCCGATGTTCCATCTCAATGTCCTTCCAGGGAGTACCGTCGCGGTGGCAGAGATTGGAGAGCTGAAGCGCGGTGTATCCGCCGTACACTTGCCAGATCCGCTCGATAAGGCGCTTGGCGAATTTGGCGCCGGCATCATCGGGCAATCGTGGAACGTCAATGGCGATCTTCCCACTGGAGCTTTGAATCGGTACGGCCGCCTCGCGCGCGATTCGCTCGTTCCCGAAGTGCTTAAAGGCTTCGTAGACCAGCGGTTGGACGGGACCATACCGCCAGGCTTGAACACCACCCCGAACGAGCGGTTTTCCGGTAATCGCGAGATGCCAGCCATGCGCGAAGTAGATGAGCTTCTGCATTTTCAGGTTGGACACGGTCTGATCAGATTCTCGATCTGCGATTTCGAGAAAGTAATTTGCAACAGCCAGCGGATCGTACATGTTTCGTCGCCTCTTGTTCGTCACGCCGTCCCAGTGCGCAAGCTTCTATTATGCCCGGAAAAGCCGGTGAATTCTACAATCCCGGGGCTAAATCCTGACGAACATCTTCTTCTTATACATCCAGTAGAGCGGCGCCCAGAGCAACAGGAAGGCCCCCGCCGCGCGAAGCAGGTCGCCGGAGACGCCGAGCCGATCCGGGCCGGAAAACAGCACCGCGCTGATGTCGCCGAAACGGATGAAGTTGGGCGCCATGTAGGCCACAATCGCGTTCGCCCCCAGCACCACGAAGGGGAACGCCCACTTGCGGTAGCCGCGCAGGTCGATGAGGAAATAGAACAGGCCGAGCAGCAGACAGCACCAGCCGGCGGTCCAGACCACCATCGAGGGCGTCCAGATATACTTGATGACCGGGTGAAACAGGTTCCAGACCTCGCCGATAAGCACCAGCGCGACACCGGCGGCAATCAGGCGCGCGAGCCGGGCCCCGCCGGAAATCTCCGAGCGCAACACGTGGCCCGAGAGGATGCCGAAAAGGACTGTCGCGGCGAAACCGAGGCTGCTAAGCACCCAGGTGTAGGCCTTGCCGTCGCTGAACTGCCGGAGCACCATGTCGTCCACATAGAGCGCGATGTTGGCGTCTTTTTCCAGCACGCCCGCCGCGTGTCCCGGTACCGGTGCGAAGGCCAGCAGCCCCCAGAAGCCGATCAGGAGCGCGGCGGTCGCGATGCACTGCCCGCGCACGCCGGTATTGAGCATGATGACGCCGCCGATGGCGTAGCCCGCCGCGATCGCCTGGAGCGTGTTGCAGTAGATGTGGAGTTGCGCCAGGTCGAAGCGGAGCAGATTCCCCTGCGCTGCCATGCCCAGCACGAAGAGAATCGCCGTGCGGCTGGCGATTTTGCGGTAGATGGCGCCCTTCGCGTCCCCGCGCTCGAGCCGCCGGGAGAAGGAAAACGGCATGGCCGCGCCTACGATGAACAGAAAGAGCGGCATGATCAGATCGTAGAACACCAGGCGCTCCCCCCACGGCGCGTGGTGGAGCTGGTGGTCGAGCGCGGCCTGCACCCCCGGGAACTTCAGGAACAGCAGGCCCGTCGCCGCGAGAAACAGCTTGTCGCCGCCCGTGATCCAGAACATGTCAAAGCCGCGCAGGGCGTCAATCGCCAGAATGCGCTCGGGGGCGTCTTTTTCCGTGGCGGGCGTGCTCATTTCGGGAATCCTGAATCGTTGGTGATGGTGATGGCGTAACCCGGCTTCACGGCGTGGCGCCAGGGCAATCCCTGCTCCACCATCGCGCGCGCCGCAAGCTGACTGATGGCGTGCGCGCCCTGCGGGGTCAGGTGCGTGTTGTCCGGCTTGCCTTCCGGGTAGTTGGGATACAGCCCCGGGGGCAGGTTGATAAACAGCCGGGTCGCCCGCTCGGGGCCCAACGCCGAGAAGAGGCGCCCCGTGCGCGCATGCAGGTCGATCAGGGGAACGTCCGCATCGCGGGCCAGCGCCCGCACGGCCTCGGGATACGCGCCATGGGAGTCCCGGAGCTGGTTGCCGCTCCAGGCGTTGCGGTGGATGGACGTCAACAGCACCGGGTTGGCCCCGGCCGCACGCGACTCCTTAATGTACCTGATCAGGTATTCGCGGTAGGTCGTGTCCGGGTCCGTATGGCGCTTCGGATCGTCCCGCTTCTGGTCATTATGTCCGAACTGGATAAACACCACATCGCCCGGTTGCAGGGCGGCGCGTACGGGCTCCCACGCACCCTCGTCGAGGAAGCTCTTCGCGCTGCGCCCGCTGATCGCGCGGTTCTCCACCTGAATGCGCTCGGAATCGAGGTAGACCGGCAGCGCCTGCGCCCAGCCCTGGAGCGGATAGCGCGCCGGGGGATAGGCCGCCGCCGTGCTGTCGCCAATGACATACAGGACCGGGATCCGGCCGGGTTCCGGGCGCGTGAAGGCTGCCCGCTCGCCCGAAGTCGCGCACCCGGCAAGCGCGAGCGCAATCAGCAGCGCCATCGCGCGGCGCGTATCAGCCAAGGCCCGTCACATCCAGCCAGGCGCGCGCCATCAGCGCATGGCCCGCCATCGTGGGGTGGACGCCATCGCCGGCCCAGTACGCCGCGGGGGTTTCCTCCGACTGGGCCTCGTCGAACACCGTCTGGAACGGGACCCAGGCCGCCCCGGCGCGCTCCGCCGCCGCCCTGGCCACCGCGCGGCGCTCGTCAAACTCGGGCTGCCACGTGCCGTCGATGGCGCCGCAGGGGAGAATGAAGGGCTCGCAGATGACCAGGGCCGTATCCGGCAGCGCCTCGCGCGTCCGCGCCAGCAGCGCATTGAGGCCCGTTTCATAGGTCTTCACCGTGCCGTCGTACTTCCCGCTACGTACGTGCCACATGTCGTTCACGCCGATCAGAATGCTCAAGACAGACGGCTTCAGGTCGATTGTGTCCTGTTGCCACCGCGCATCCAGGTCTGGGACCTTGTTCCCGCTGATGCCGCGGTTGTAGCACAGAAGTTTCTTGTCCGGGTGCGCGCCAAGCAACGCGGACGCCAGCATCGCGGCATAGCCGCGCCCCAGCGCGTTCATATCATTCGGATTCGCGTTGTCCTTCGCGCGGCCGGCATCCGTGATGGAGTCGCCCTGGAAGAGTATGACGCCGTTCAGGCTCAGGGTAGCCTTCTCGGCCACGGCGTGGCCGGTCCGGCCGGCAAGAACGCCCGCGCCCGCGGCCAGGGCCGCCGCCTGAAACAGATTGCGGCGGGAGAGGGGAAGGGTAGATTGAATCATCGGGAATTCTCCGTTCGAGTAATCGTCCGCGCCGGGCGCGCGCTTCTGTTGTAGTGTGAAGGGTGGGGGAGATTGAGAGACGGTGAACCGTTAATGCTCCGCAGCCATGGAGTTGCGTAGAGTGCCAGTTCCCAAAAGCACAGTCAAGAGCCACCGGGAGCAAGGCCGGGTTCAGCCGCTCCAGCGCGATACGCAGCCACGCCGAAAGGATAACCACCACTCGCGTCTCCCGGCCCAGCGCGCTCGCACCGTGGTCGAACTCCTGATAGGCGTTCAGCGTTTCCCAGCCCCGTTGACCCTCTAGGGCGATGGCGGACTGTTTCACCAGGGAGTCTTTACTGTAGCCGGTTCCGCTCACGATTCGTCCCCATTCCCCATTTGTCGTTCAAAGGCCTGCCGAATCAGCCCCATGACATAGGGTAGTTCTTCCAAGCTAGAAAAGCCGACCTCCACATCGCCATTACCCCATCGGCCGACATTGGTAACATCTTTACAAAGGCCACGAGGATCATAAATGTCAGCGAAGGCCATGTTCAGACTCAAACGCAAGCGCTTTGCCTGTGGAACCACATCCACGAAATTTGTCTCGGCCTTATAGGCAACATAGAGTTTCAGAATCTCTTCGGATACTGCAGGGTCAAGTGAAAGTACCTCTTCCCGTAATGCCTCAAACAAATCTTTACTCTTGCCTTGGATCAGGTGGGGATGACTCTCCAGCGTATAGCCCGTAGATGCTTCTTTTTTGGGTTGATACGCTTCTAGAATTTCTGGGTCCAACGTGGGCATATGCCAGACTGTCACGGCAGTCTTGCTCAGACGTTTCGCGCGCTTCTTGATCTCTTCCTCATTCCAAGTTTCACACGTGCCGAGGCCCTGGTTCAGGTGTAGTGGACTCTCCTTGAACCCTCCCGCCATATCACGCTTCTCCGGGAAGCTACGGTCGCTATACTCCGAATTATACCCCGTCAAAGTCAGGTTTCCCAACGTGTGCAGGTAGGTCTCATGGACGCTCTTCCACTCCGGTCCCAATGCCTCACGCCACGCCCTGGATAACTTCTCGTTCTGCGGCATGATGTGTTCAATGGTGTATTCGTCGACTTCGACTCGCTCTTTACGACCGTGGTTTTCCAGCCGCCGCAACCAGTAACTTCGGCGGGGAAAGTTGTATAGGTCCCGTGTACATAACTCTCTTTTGAACACCTCGTCGCCAGGGAATCCCCGGTAAGATGGCATCAGCAGGAAGTGGGCTTGTATGCTCTCCAAATAGCGGTCTTTCTTCAACGCCTTGGCGAACGTCGCAAAGGTCTTGTTCAGCGAGTTGGTTGGAATGCCACAAATGGCGCGGCGGAACACGTAGGATTCGATGAGCCGAACCGCTGTCAGAAAGTCTGAGCGCGCAAGGATACCCTTCGCGTAATCATCATAGAGTTCCAAAAGGAACGGATAGGTGACGTTCGCCTTCATCTCTCGGAGATCGTGAAAGGCGCGTTGGAGTTCCGAGTCCGGTTCGGCGCCTAATGCCATCGCGCAGAAGTAGCGCGAGTAGTCCCGAATGTCGGCCACAAGTGCTTCTACACCAGACTTGGCTACTTCGGGCATTTGCGCGTGGTTCTTAAACGACTCGTAGACCGCGCCTAATTTCGGAATATCGCCCGTCCCGGTCTTAACCGTCAGGTAATAGCGCATGAAGGCGTCAAAATGGTCACCGTAGCTCTCTTGCCCGAATTCCAGCTCCATCGGCCGCCAGTAATCCTGATATAGCCGGGTTTGGAGTTCTGGCTCCAGCCCCATCAAAATGTAGTTTCGTATCAGGTCCGCTTGGGTAAGTTCCCGTCCCGTGGAATTCATGCTTTCAAAAATCAACTGGGGATTGTCCTGATCCCGGCTTAGGGCGATGTCCACCACAATTAACTTCGCGATGCCCTTGCACAGCGCAGTCAGATTGCCTTTCTGGCTGGCGATCCAGGTCTTGAAGAATTCATAGTTTTCCAAAACGCGCCGTGAATACTCCTTGGGCAATTCCTTCCCTGCGACAAGGGCAATCAGCGAATCTCGGTCGGTTTGCGACAGGATGAGCTTGTAGTGCCGCTCACCTTCTTCTTCTGGATTGATGAGGTAGTAGTTGCGTAGTTTGCGGGGCGAAAAGCCATCAACCGGCTCCCGCTCGCCATCCGGCAGCGCATCCAAAGCCTCGGCCAACGCGGCGACTAGAAGTGAAAGCGTCGTAAGCCTTTGCTGTCCGTCAATGACGAGTAAGGGCGTTTGGCTGGTTACCTGATACAGGCCCTTTTCGATGTAGACAATGGATCCGACAAAGTGGGCCGTGACTGCATCGTTTTCACCCGTGCGCAATATGTCTTTCCAAAGCTGTTGGCACTCCCGCTCGGTCCAGGAATACGTGCGCTGATAAATCGGGATGACAAACTGTGGCGACTTCTTAATAAACTCCAAGAATTTCGCTTCGGTGGCTTTCAATGGGCTACCCCTCCATTTTCCGGTCCAATAAACAACGGTGGTCTGGTGAACGGTCCGAGCGCTCGTTAGATCTTCTCGGAGGCTTCACCAATCTCCTCCCACGACAGAAGCGTCTCATGGCTCCGGCCAAGAGTCAACCGCTCCATGCCATGGCGAGCGCTTTTGGAGTGCCGCCTGAACGGTGGACTTACAGTAGTTGTGGATCGTTAGGAACTCGGAAATCGAAAAATCCATAGTCCAACATATGATGGATAACTCGCCCTTGGCGCCCGTACCTATGCTAGTCAGCAGGAAGGAAACGATCGGCCACGGGCGCCGTCAGCGCTCCGCAGCCATGGTGTTTTTCAGCGTTCCGATCTGTTCGATGGTCGCCTCGACGACATCGCCGGGGCGCAGCATTTTGCCCGTGCTCAGGCCGATGCCCTCGCAGGTGCCCGTGGCGATAATATCGCCCGGCTCGAGGGTGATCCAGCGGGAGATGAATTCAATGACGGCGGCCACGGGGAAGATCATCCGGTTTGTGTTGCTGTGCTGGCGTTCCTCGCCGTTTACCGTCAGGCGCAGGTCCAGCTGCTGCGGGTCGGTGATGGTGGCCGAGGACGTAACCGCCGGCCCAACGGGGCAGAAGCCGTCGTGCCACTTGCCGTGCATCCAGTCGAAGAAGGCGTCGCGCGGGCGTTCTTTTCGGTCTGGATTCGGGCGGTATTTGCGATCGGATATATCATTGAGCACCGTGTAGCCCGCCACGTAGTCGAGCGCTTCGGCCTCGGAAACGCCCCTGGCCGTCCTGCCCATGACCACGCACAGCTCGCATTCGTAGTCGATCCAGTCGGGATTGATCCGGGGAATGATGACATCCGCATCCGGGTCGTTGAGCGCCGTGCGCGGCTTCATGAAGATGTAGGGAAAGGTTTCCTTCCGCTCCACGGCGATTTCGCCGCCTTCCTGGATGTGCAGGGCGTAGTTGCCCGCGAGAAGCAGGATCTTTCCGGGATCCGGCAGCGGGCGGAGCAACCGTACCGAGTCCGCGCCGATGGTAAGCTGGGCCAGGCTGTCGCCCGCGCCCGCGAGCCATGCGGAAAGGTCGGCCGCCGCGCTGGCGTACGCGCCGTGCGGCAGCAGCGCCAGCAGATCGTCGTGCGGCAGCGAGATCGTCTTGTCCTGGCTCTGGTTGTGGACGTCGATGGCGGCCTGGATCGGCACAATGCCGCCGTCGTGATAAAAGCCCAGTTCGGGCTGGTCGTTGCGTTGAAACCGGCAGATGCGCACGATGGATTCTCCCTACGGTTCGATGGAAACAAAAGGTTCGTTCGCCGGATTCTCCAGCACGAATTCTCCCGAGGCAAGCCTGCTTCCGCCCGCCAGCGTGGCGCGGATCAGCGTTCCCGCGCCGTCGAACCGGAGTGCGGCCAGCGCGCCGTCGCTCTCGATGACGGCGCCTTCGGGAATCCGCACAAAGCGCTTCTCGCCGGGGCGATCCGGAAGCAGTACGATATCATACCCGCCGCCGGGATGCTCAACCCGCAGCGCGACATCGGAATCTCGGGGCTCACCGTCCGGGGCGTCCGCAACGGGCAACCGCGCGGCGGGAAGCGCCGGTGTATCGCCCGCATGCGGCTGGTAGACTGAAACGAATGTCGAATGGAGCGGGGCGCCTTCCTCGGCGGAGCGATCGACGGCGAGCCGGGGTATCCAGCGCTCCTCCGTGGCGTCGTAGCCGCCGGTGCTGATCCACGCCTCCGAAGTTCCCGCCGCCGCGCCGCTGGTCAGGTCGGTGTAGTGCATGCCGGGCGACCGGCCCGCCGGCAGCAGCCCGTATACGTCCTCGAACGCCCAGCGCGCCCGCCAGCCGGGCTCGGCCGCGGCGTCCAGGGCGAAATTCCGGGTCTGGGTGTCGTGGCCGAAGTCCGGCGCCTCCGCGACCCGCAACCCATCCACCGCCAGGGATCCGAAGTGGCTCTGAACGAACTTCGTGTGCCGGGTTCCGCCCGCGACGCGGAACACATCGATTACGTAGAAGTGCGTGTCGTCGATATCGATAAGCGCCGCCGTGCGATCATAGGCGTCTCCGCCATACATGCCCGGGGCCGATGCGCGGATGGCCTGCACCGGGGGCTCGCCGATCCACAGCGCCGTTTCCCCGGCGGCGTTGGCCTGGTTTTTCCCATCCACCACCACGGTATTGTGCGCGGCGGTCATGGTGTACCAGCGGCCTTTTGGCGATCCCCAGCCGCCATACTGCACGGGCGGGTAGCCCATTTCCGGGAGCAGGTCCAGGCCGTGCGCGAAGAGCCCCAGGTTCATGCCATCCTGGTGGCTGTGTCCCCCGCCCGAGTCATAGTCCAGCCAGAGCGTCCGCCGCTGTTCGCCCCGCCCCGACCGCAGGATGGCGATGCGCCATTCCTCCTTGTTCACGCTGCCGAGTTCTACTTCCGCGCCATGTTGCGCGATCACCGCCGCCAGTTCCTCCCGCAGCGACCCGGCGTCCCCGCCGAAGACGTCGTGCGGTAGCCCCTCCACCGTCTGTCCGTTCTCGCGGTAGAGTATCTGCGCGAAGGCCACGTCTCCGGTCGCCTGGTGCAAATCCCACAGCAGCCGGTAGGTGGAGGGGGTCAGTGGCCAGGACCCCGCGCCGGGATGGCTGAAGTTCATACCCACATAGCGATCCAGGGGAAAGGCGTAGTTTCCCGAGTCGCCCGAGAGCGGGTAGTAGCGATCCAGGCATAGCGTGTCGATGTGAAAGCGATACGTGTCGTGCAGGCGGGGCTGGCGCGCCAGCACGGCCGGCAGAAAGTCCGGATCGGCCTTCGAGAACTCCGCCAGGAACTGGGCCAGCGCCTGGATCGTGAACGCGGAGTAATTCGCCAGCCCTTTCTCGCCCGTGACGCCGTCCACCGCCGTGGCCTTCTCCAGCATCGGGTCCAGGATGGCCCAGAGCGAATCCTCGGGCCGCTGAAGCACCTTCGTGATGACGGCCTGGCAGATTTCCGCGCGCGGGTAGTTCGAGTGGATTTTCTCGGGGTGCGCCAGGGCGTCCCGGAGGATGCGGTCCTCGATGTTGCGCTGGATGTCGGCGAACGACGCCTTGGGATTCTCCAACCCATGGCGCGCCGCCCGCGCCGACAGAAACGCGACCAGCGCCGGGTCCTCGCGCAGCGCGGGGAACACGAGATCGTAGGCCAGCGCAAGCTCGCGCGTTTCTTCACACGAGTCATGCCAGGTGGAGAGGTAGCCGGCGGAACCCGGCCCCTCATACAGGATGCCCTGGGTCTTGAAGTCGAAGGTGGGGTAGAGGTCCGCCACGCGATCCAGGAGGATGCCGGCTTTCCGCGCGTACTCCCGATCGCCCGTGACGGCCCAGGCCGCGCTGAGCTGGTTGATCCCCCCGAGCACCGCCTGTTTCCACTGGCCGTATATGAGGTAGGTCGCCACGAAAAGCCAGCGTTCGCCCTTTTCATTCACATAACCGTGGCCATCGTCCACGCCGAATAGGTGCAGCGGGTCGTTCGGGTCCGGGTGCGCCGCGTTGAACAACAGCGAACGATCCGCCCGCGCCTCGTCGAAAACGCCCTGTTCGTCGATCCCGGAATCGTAGTAGGCCTTGAAGTCGTTCGTCGGAAACCACGCCCCGCTGGTCGGATCCTGGACCTTCCACGGGTGATTAACGGCATCCATCTTCCAGTTGTACATCGGCACCGGCTCGCCGGTGACCGGGGAGTGGCCATCCGACCAGACCATCCACGAACGCGGCAGGGTGGCGCCAAACATCAGGCCCCAGAGCGTCTCGTCATCCATCGCGCGCCAGGGCGCCGCCGCCTCCACAACCCGCGCGCGCACGCCCGCGGCCCACTGGCCGTCCGCCACGTTCGCCCGCACGCGCGCCATGACCTCGGGCGGATAGAGCGCGCTGGACTGCTTTAAGGGTTCCTGCGCCGGGGCGGCGGCGATTAAGAGTGTGAGGGCGGCGAATAGACGTATCAAGGTATCTCCCTTTCCCGATTGTATCCATCACAGGGCAGGACATAATACCACCTCGAAAATGAACGTGGCACGGGCGTCCCGCCTGTCCTCGCGCCGCGGCCGCACGAGGAACGCGGACATTCCCGTGCCCGGCGGTGGACGTCCGAATTCGGGCGGAGGCGTGGCGCTCCGCCGGGCGCCCTGCGCTGCGTTAACCGATTCTGGACGGGAACCGGCCCCGGTTCCAGATCGTGCGAGTTCATCGATTGGCGAGAAGCCGCTGCCGCGAAAAGGGCGAGTCAGCGCTCCCTAATCCAGCTCCTTCACCTTCATGTTCCGGAACCAGATCGGCGCCCCGGCGTGTTTGCCCTGGAGGCCGATGCGGCCTTGGTCGGGGAGGCTGGCGGGGGCTTTGCTGAGCCAGGGCGGGGCTTCGGAACCGTCGGGATTCTTCGCGGCGTCGGTGAACTTCGATTTGTCCATGGTGGTAACGTGCTGGCCGTTGAGGACGACGTCGATGACGCCGTTCTTGCAGGTGATGGTGTAGCGGTTCCATTCGCCGGCGGGTTTGCCTGCCTGGGCGCCGGGGGCGACGCGCCCGAAGACGCCGCCGCAGCGCCAGTTTTCGGGGCCGTCTTTCCATTTGTCGGCGAAGTCGTCCTGGATCTGGATTTCGAGGGAATTGGGTATCCAGTCCGCAGTGTTGCTGCAATAGACGACAACGCCGCTGTTCGCCCCCGGCCCCATCTTGAATTCCAGATCGAGCACGAAGTTTTCGTAGTCGCGGGTGGTCCAGATGGCCTGGTCCTCGGTGGCGGTGAGCTCGCCGTTTTCGAAGGTCCATACGCCGTCGGGCTTTTCGGCGTTCGCGAGGTCGTCGGCGAAGAGCGGGGTCCAGCCGGCCGTGTCGGGGTGGGCGGACGGCTCATCCTGCGCGAGTGCGGGCAGGCAGAGGAGCGCGAGGGCAAGGGTCGTGGCGCATAGTCTCATGGTAGACCTCCGTTGGTGTTTTTCAGATACAGCTTGATAGGTAGATGCTCCGCGAAGTGCTTAAAGTCATTGTCGGCTGTATAAATGGCGAGATTATGTCGTACGGCGGCAGCGCATATCAGAAAATCCGTGGTCGACCCTTGAATGCCCCGGGCGCGGCAGGTATTTGCGAACGATGCCGCGTTGACATAATCGCCCCGATCGAGCGACAAATCGGGAAACGCCTGCAACTTGAGCGCGAGCCGTTCAAACGCTAACCTGTGGGAGATGCCAGTCAGGATTTCTTGACGTATGGCTCCAATCAAAAGTGCGCGCCGCTCCTGGATGAGTTGGAGCAATATCTCTGTTTCGCGATTCACGCCTGGTGACTTGCGCCGCAACATCAACGACCAGATGCTGCTATCGACCAGCACCTTCACTGTCGTTTCCGCTGCTCTTTGTAATCGTAGTCGGGATCGTAATCGATGGTGCCAAAGAGCTCGATGATCTCGAGTTGTCTCAGATAGCTTACGTAGTCCTCCAATGCTTTGGTCACTGCGTCTTTTTTGCTCCGGTGCGCGCCCAGGCGCACGGCCTCGTTAATAAGTTCGTCATCCAGTTGTAAATTCGTCGCCATTTCTTTCACCTCCACACAAATTCTCACACAAGCCCTTGTGTCCCGTCAAGGTATTGTTCGAATTCTTTTGCCATACTGCCGCCAGGACGTGTACCTGAAGCCTTGAACCATAGCACCCAAGTCAGGAGCGTTCCGCACTATGATACGCATTCGTCTCGTTGGAGCCGCGCGTGTCAACGTGCTACCTTGGAGCTCTTAGACAGCGCAGAGCCCGTCGCGCCGCCGAGGAACCGGAGGATGGTTTTTCTTCGGCGCAATCGCTACGGGAACGGCATGAAGGAGCAACTACGAATGCTTGACGCGATGACACGGCGGCGATTCCTGGCGTATACGGGGGGCGTGGCTTGCGCGCTGGCCGCGGGTGCGCAGGACGATTCCACGAAGCGACCCAACATCGTCCTCCTGATGGGCGATGATCACGGCTGGGAAGAAACGGGCTACAACGGCCATCCCCATTTGAAGACACCGGTGATGGATGAGATGGCGGCGACGGGCCTGCGCCTGGACCGCTTCTATGCGGCCGCTCCGGTCTGCTCGCCGACGCGGGGCAGCGTGATCACGGGGCGTCACCCAAACCGATATGGCACGTTCTCCGCCAATTGGTCCATCCGGCCCGAGGAAACGAGCGTTGCACAGATTCTTGGCGCGGCGGGGTACGCGTGCGGCCATTTCGGCAAGTGGCACCTGGGGCCGGTGAAGGCGGAGTCCCCCACCAGTCCGGGCGCGATGGGCTTTCACGAGTGGGTGTCCCACGACAACTTTTTCGAGGTGGATCCCACCTTTTCGCGCAACGGCGGGCCGCCGGAGCAGTTCCACGGCGAGAGCTCCGAGATCGTCATTGAAGAGGCGATGCGCTTCATCGACAAGGCGCAACAGAACGGTAAGAATTTCTTCGTCGTGGTCTGGTTTGGCTCCCCCCACGAGCCGTACCGCGGCCTGGCAAAGGATAATGCGCTCTATGACGATCTTCCCGATGAATACGCAGGCCGGAGCACCAGCGTGACCTCCTTCGAGACGGGCGACACGGTGGAGCGGCCCCTTCGCGATGTGTTGCGGGAACGCTACGCCGAAATCACGGCCATGGATCGGTCCATGGGGCGGCTGCGCGAGCATCTTGCCGGCCGGGGCCTGCGCGATGACACCTTGCTGTGGTATTGCGGCGACAACGGCACGCAAGGCGGTGTCAACGTCGCCTCGCCGTTCCGCGGCAAGAAGGGCGATGTCTACGAGGGCGGAGTCCGCGTTCCCGGCCTTATCGAATGGCCCGCGGGCATTCCCGAGCCGCGCGCGAGCGATGTAAACACGGTCACAAGCGACATACTGCCCACCCTCTGCGCACTGGCGGGGCAGCCCCTGCCGGAACGGCCGCTGGACGGTATCAGCCTGAAACCGCTGC
Source organism: Candidatus Hydrogenedentota bacterium (assembly GCA_019637335.1). Lineage (NCBI taxonomy): Bacteria > Pseudomonadati > Candidatus Hydrogenedentota > Candidatus Hydrogenedentota bacterium. The sequence continues at coordinate 90,406 of JAHBVV010000003.1, forward strand.
TCGAAGGCGCGATGCCGGAGCGGCCCGAGCCGATCCGTTTCTGGAGCTACAACACACGGGGTGAAGCGGAGGGACGAGAACCCTACATCGCGCCCGAACTTCAGGAGGGGACCACGCCGCTGGTCAAGTTGATGGCGGGCAAGCCAACGCGGAGCTTCCGTAATTTCCATCACCCGGAGATCGCGGAGTCGGACTATGAAGGCCCCCGGGCGATTCTGGACAACCGGTACAAGCTCGTGGTCCATGACGGCCGGCGGGAACTGTTTGACGTGCGCGACGACCCCGCGGAAACAAAGAATTTGCTCGAAGATCACCCCGAAATCGCCGAGCAATTGGAGCGGAAACTCCACGCCTGGCAAAAGTCGGTGCTTAGGAGCTTGACCGGCGCCGACTACGGGCAATCGTAGTACGGAAGCGGGCAGTACGCCTGGCTCGATCAACCGTTTCTCGCCACACGTTACGCGGCTTGCCCAAACAGAAATTGTTGCGCCCGCCCTGCGCCTGCGCGTATATCTAAACGCGGTGCGGCACGCCTTCAACCCCGTGCCCGATTGAGGAGCCTTCCCCACTATGATACGCATTCGCGCCGTCCAGAGCGGTTCCACAATTCTTTCGGAGGACCGTATTGCGCAGACCCAGGAGATTTTCCGCCAGGCCTTTCCCGAGCCGGACATGGCGGGCTATGCCGGGCGTATTCCGGAGTTGCTGCGGGATCCGATCGAGCAGGGCTACCACACGACGCTGCTGATTGCGGAGCGGGCCTTCGGGCGGGTGGATGGTTTTGCGCTGCTGATCCATTTCCCGCAGGCGGAGTGCGCGTTTCTGGACTTCATCGCGGTGCGCCCGAAGCTCCACGGGAGCGGGATCGGCGGGGCGCTGTACGAGGCGACGCGGGAATATTGCCAGCAAATGGGGGGGAAGGGGCTGTACCTGGAGGTGGACCCGGATCAGCCGGAAGACGCGGTGGATCTATCGGTGTTGGATCAGTCGCGCAAGCGCATCCAGTTCTACGAGCAGTATGGCGTGCGGGTGATAGACGGCACGGCCTACGCCATGCCGGTCGGCGATCCGCCCACGACGGCTTACCTGCTGTTTGACGGGCTTGGCGTGACGGAAGAGCTTTCGCGGGCGAGCGCGCGGAAGGCGGTGGAGATGCTGCTGACGCGCCGCTTCGGACACATTGCGGATCCGGCCTACCGGAAGGCGGTGCTGGAGTCGTTCCGGGACGATCCGGTCCGCTTTCGCCCGCGCTTGCGGACGCGATCAAACGCGCCGCGCCAGGCGGTCCTGCACCGGCGGCTGGGCGAACGCTTCGCGATGGTTATCAGCCAGAAACACGAGATCCACCACGTGCGGGAGCGCGGCTATTACGAGCGGCCCGCCCGGGTCCGCGCGCTTGACGAGGCGTTGCGCGGTACGGGGCTGTTCGCCCGGATGGCGCCGCGCGAGCACGGGGAGCGCCCGGTGCTGGCGGTGCACGACGCGCATTTTGTGCAGTTTCTACGGGCGGTGACGCACAAGCTGAAGGAGGGACGCCCCTTCTACCCGGATACGTTTCCGATCCGGCGTCCAGACCGGCGTCCGAAGCACCACCCGGACCAGGCGGGCTTCTATTGCATCGACACGGGCACACCGCTGTACCGGAACGCGTTTATCGCGGCGAAGGCGGCCGCGAACACGGCGGTCACGGCGGCGGAAGAGCTGCTGGCGGGGCGTCGCCTGGCCTATGCGGTGTGCCGCCCGCCGGGCCACCACGCGGGGGCCAATTACTTCGGCGGCTTCTGCTATTTCAACAATGCGGCGATAGCGGCGCAGTTTCTCCGGCCGCACGGGCGAATCGCGATCCTGGATATCGACTACCACCACGGCAACGGCACGCAGGATATCTTCTACGAGCGCAGCGACGTGCTCACGGTGTCGATCCATGGCGATCCGGACGTGGAATACCCGTACTTCAGCGGGTTCTCGAACGAAATCGGTGAATATGAGGGGGCGGGCTGCAACCAGAATTTTCCGCTGCCGACCGGGACGGACAACGAGCGCTATCTCCGGACCTTTGCGCGCGCGCTGGACACGGTGAAGTCCTTCAAGCCGGAGATTGTGATCGTCAGCCTGGGCTTCGACACGCTCAAGGGCGATCCGACGGGGTCCTTCGTGCTGACGCCGGCCGCTTTGCGCACGATGGGCAAGCGCCTGGCGGACCTTCGCCTGCCGCTGCTTGTGGTGCAGGAAGGCGGCTACAACGTCCGGAACATCCGGCAGGGCAGCGTGGCGTTCTTTACCGGCTGCGCCGAGGGGGCGGGCGCGTAGAAAAGAGATTCGGCGCGGGCCGCATTCCGGTGCGGCCCGCGCCGTACTTGTTCTTGTAGCGCGCATCGGCTAGACGAGCTGGCTCTTGGCCTTCAGTTCGTGGTTGAGGATGCGATCGTTCTCGGAGTAGTCGACGGGTACGTCGATCAGGTGGACGCCCTTGCTGTCGAGGCACTGCTGCAACAGTGGGACGAGGTCGTCGGTTTTTTCGACGCGGTGGCCGAAGGCGCCGTAGCTTTCGGCGTACTTGACGAAGTCGGGGTTGCCGTAGCTGAGGCCGAACTCCGGCAGTTCCATGTTGGCCTGTTTCCACTTGATCATGCCGTAGGCGTCGTCCCGGAGAATCATGATGACGAGGTCCATGTTCATGCGGACCGCCGTCTCCATCTCCTGGGAGTTCATCATGAAGCCGCCGTCGCCGCACACGGACAGGACCTTCCGGTCCGGGTAGACGAGGCGCGCCGCCATGGCCGATGGCAGCCCCGCTCCCATGGACGCGAGGGCGTTGTCGAGCAGCACGGACTTGGGCGAATAGGCCTTGTAGTTCCGGGCGAACCAAATCTTGTAGATGCCGTTGTCCAGGGCGATGATACTGTCTTTGGGCATGACCTTGCGCACATCGGCCACGAGGCGCTGGGGATAGACGGGGAAGCGCGGGTCGTCCGAGCCTTCGTGAATGCTGGCTTCCACGTGTTTCTTGACGACGTTGAAGCGGGAGAAGTCCCAGCTCTCCTGCACCTCGACCTTTTCCTTGATGCGCCAGATGCTGTTGGCGATATCGCCGACGACTTCGAGCTGCGGGAAATAGACCGGGTCCACGCGGGCGGAGATGAAGTTGATGTGAATCACCTTCAGATCTTCCCGGCCCATGAAGAACGGGGGCTTTTCGACCACGTCGTGACCGACATTGATGATCAGGTCGGCCGCGTCGATCGCGCGGTGTACGAAATCGTTTGCGGAAAGCGCCGCGTTGCCCATGAAGAGCGCGTCGTGTTCATCCACCACCCCCTTGCCCATCTGGGTGCTGAAGAAGGGAATGCCGGTCTTGTCGATGAACTCGCGAAGCATCTTGGACGTGAGCTTTCGGTTGGCGCCGGCGCCGATGAGGATGAGCGGGTGGCGGGCCTCCTCGATCATGGTCACGGCGGCTCGAATGGACTTGATCTCCGCGGTCGGGCGGCGCACCTGGCTGGCGTGAAGCACCGGCGCGTCGGTCTCCTCGATGGCGATGTCCTCGGGCAATTCGATGTGGGCGGCGCCGGGGCGTTCTTCCTCGGCGAGGCGAAATGCTTCGCGCACGCGCGCGGGGATGTTGTTTCCGCTAACGAGCTGGCGGGTGTACTTGGTGAGCGGGCGAAGCATGTCCACGGCGTCGATTATCTGGAACTGGCCCTGCTTGCTCTTGCGCACGGGCTTCTGTCCGGTGATCATGACCATCGGCATGGCGCCGAGTTGGGCGTAGGCCGCGGCGGTGACGAGGTTGGTGGCGCCGGGTCCGAGCGTGCTGAGGCAGACGCCGGCCTCGCCGGTGAGGCGGCCGACGGTCGCGGCCATGAAGCCGGCGGCCTGTTCGTGCCGTGTCAGCACCAGTTCGATACTCGAACGCCGGATGGAATCAAGCAGGTCGAGATTCTCCTCGCCGGGAATGCCGAAAATGTACCGAACGCCCTCCGCTTCAAGGGCTTTGACAAAGAGATCCGAAGCTTTCATTTGAGGCTCCTACACACCGGTCAAAAACCAGGCGCGCGCTACTACCCATGGGACGGTCCACCTACGAACACGCAAGGCATGCCGATTCATTCCCCCGACAAGCGGCGGGCGTGGGCGGCGCGCGCGTTCAAGTGGCTCGGGCAAACCATACCAGACTGCGGCCCGCCGAACAACCCGGCCCGCGGCCACACATGCAAAAACACCAGCAACCCGAAGATTGCTGGTGTGTGGTGTTAAATGGCGGAGACGACGAGACTTGAACTCGCGACCTCCGGCGTGACAGGCCGGCGTTCTAACCAACTGAACTACGCCTCCGCAGCGTAGAGCGTATTGCTTCCCCCGAAAGGGAGCCATAATATAGCATTTGGCCGAGTCCCGGTTCAAGCAATATCTCAACTTTTTTTGGGGCGCGGCCACCGCGGGACTATGGCGCCGGTTCGGCGACGGACCCGTCGGGCCCGATAACGAGCGGTCGGTCCACCGGCCAGGTCCGGCCCGCGCTCTTTTCGAGGAATTCTTCTCGCGTAAGGGCGAAAAGCGGGCTGATTTCGATGTCGTGCACGGGCTTCCCCGAAGCGTCCCGCGGGACGGGCTGTCCGGCGGCGTCCAGCCAGCCCGCCCAGAAGCCGGTCATGCTTGCGCGGGCCTCCATCACGGAATTGGGCCCGTCGAACTGCTTGGTCGGCGTGTACTCCCCGGGGGGATCGATTTCGAGGGCCACGGGCCCGTGGCCGGTCATGCGCAGGGCGTCGAACACGAAAGTCTCGAACTTGTAGCCGTTGGGTGCGCCCGGCTCGACCGGAGCGCCGTCGGGGCCGATATACGGGATTTTCTTGTGGGCGAGGTGCCAGGGGAATTCGTCGAAATGGTCGTATACGCGTTGCACGAAATCGACGGAGAGGATATGGATGGCGGGATTTCCCGCATAGTACACGACATTACCGTTGCTGTCCGTTTCGAGGAGCTGCGGGTAGATGTCCAATTCGGAATACTCGATCACGTGGTATACGCCGTCGCAGACGCAATGGACACCCACGGACTCGCGGGGATGGTGTTTGCGGTGGTTTTTGCTGGACATTTCCGCCCCCGCGAGAAGGTGGTACCCTATGAAGTAGGGATCCGCCACTTTAACCGCCCAGTTGTCCACCTGAAAGTAGGAGAGGGTATCCACGCCGCGTTTGCGGGCGTCGTCGAGCACGCCCTCCTCCACCATGGCGGGAATGCAGCCCCCGTGGCCATTCGGATTCATGGCGAGCCGGTCCGGGGCCTCAAGCATGAACAGGCCGCTGTCATCTACACAGGGCGCCATTCGCTGCGTGATGAAAATAACGTTGTCCGGATTGAGGCCGTAGTAGCGATGCTCCTCGAACCAGGCGCGGGTGGCCGGCCCGTTCGCGCGGCTGACCATGATGTACCAGGGGAGTTCGCATCCGTAGCGGCGCTGGAGGTTGAGAATCTTTTCCGCGTGGTACTGGAAGAGCGGTTTGCCGGTGAGGCCACCGATCGGGTAGGCGCCCTTGGGGCCATCGAAGCCGAGCCGGGTGCCCTGGCCGCCCGCAACAAGAAAGAGGCCAACGCGCCCGTCGCGCAACGCCTGTTCGCCGGCCGCGAGCGCTTCGCGGGCGTCGTCTCGCGCCGGATCCACGATGGGGATACACGGCACGGGCTCGATCTTTTTGAAGGTCTCCGGCTCGGGAGCGCGCCGGATCCAGGTGTCGATGAGCCTTGCCATCATCGGGAAGTCGACCTGCGCCAGATCCGCCAGCAGGTTGGCCCGGCCGGAGGCGTTCAGTTCGTCCCAGAACCGGAAGACATGCGCCTGGCCGTATTCCTCGGCCAGCGCGCGCAGTTTGATCTCGTCCGGGGCGGTCTCGTGCACTATCGTTCCTCTCTCCGCGCTGTTCCACACGTCGCTTCAGCCCGCGCGGGGGATTAGTGGGCGTGACCGTGGCTGGTGTCGTCGGGGTTTCCGAAGCGCACGCCGACAATTTCTTCATACGCGCGGTCGCCCAGTGTTACCCGGACGCGGATCGTGTCATCGATCCCTTCGCCCGGCTTCAGGTCCTTTAGCGTAATGTCGAGAATGGCCTCGGTCGACAGCGAACCCGGCTTGGGTTCGGCATGTACGTGCGGATTGTCGGTTCGGATATTGTCCAGGGTAATGGCGGCTTCCCCGAAGAAGGTGACCTGAGCGCGCAAGGCTCCGCCGGGGCCCTCCGGCTTAAACATTGCCCGTTCGGGATAGACGGGCATCACGCGGTAGGGGGCCTTTACGCTGCCCTCGAAGATGAAATGGTGACGCTGGAATCGCGGCACGTTCGTATGCAGGAGCACATACCGCTTGAAGGGCCCCGCTGGCAAATCGGGTCCGACGGTGAACACAAGGTCATATTCGGCCTTGTCCGGAGATTGCCAGTCCGTTTCCGGAACGGGCGCAATTTCGCCAGCAATTCCCGGTATTTTTGGATTTGCGGCGCCCTGGGTGAGGGGCTCCAGCTGGCTGAGGGTGATCGGATTGTCCTGCAACTGGCGGAAGCGAATCGTCCTGGTTTCCGTGGCGCCCTTCTGAATCTCGCCCAGGTTGATTTCATCCATATCGAGTTCGTACTCTGGCTCGACACGGGCCGTTACGCCCACTTCGGTCATCATGTTGCGCGGATCGGTGGACGTGATTGTAAGCACTTTTCGGGAGAAGAATCCGGGAATCCGGAAGGGGTCAATCACGATGTCGATGTGGCCTTCGCCGCCCGGCGGGACGACGCCTCCCTCGGGAGGGATGAGGCCCTGCGTACACGCGCACGTCGTGTCTATGCGCGTGATCTTGAGCGGCATCTTGCCGTCATTGTAGATCTTGAACTGGGTACGGTAGAGGCGGTCGTTGGGAACCACGCCGACATCGAGTTCGTTGGTTTCAACGCGAATCTTGGCAACGGCGTCTTCCATGTTCTGATCGACGGGCGGCATGGTGCCATCCACCTCGCCCGTTACGCTGGACTGGCGAATCGAGTTTACAAAATCCTCGTCGGACTGGTAGCCGCCACTTCCGCAACCCGGCCCCAGCATCGCGACGCCCAGGAGGGCCAACAGAGGGATTTCCCGGAAACTTCCTGTCTTACGCATGAGATTACTCCGATTTGAAACGAACGCCGTACTTCTTTTCCGATTCCTCAAGTGAAGCGGAGAGGCGCTCGTAATACTCGTCCGTTACGGTGACGTCCACTTCAATGCCCAGCAGCAGCGCCCCGACGACGGGCTCGTACATGGGCATGATCAGGCGGGCCCCGGGACACTCCCGGTGCACCACCATTCGCAATGCGTCCGCCAGAACGGGGCTTCGTCCCTGGAAGACGCTCCCCGCCATTACCACGTCGAATTCGTCGCGTTCCATGGCGAGCTGGCGGATGGCGGCGGTGACCATCTGGCCCAGATAGCGGCCACCCCACTCCAGAATATCACACGCGATGGCGTCCCCTTCCCAGGCCGCGTCGAAGACCAGCTTGGCCATCGGCTGGAGGTCCTGGTAGGTGAGCTTGCCGTAGTACATCTGGTGGAAGAGCTCGTCCACATCGGCGCAGCCGGCGCGCGCGACGAATTTATCGGTGAGGAGGGTGGGGCCCGTGATTCCGTCCCGGGCGCGGAACACGGCCTTCAGGCCGTGGATCCCGATGGAGGAACCGCTGACCCGATCGCCGAAGTCTTCGCTGATCCCGCCGACGCGCGTCTCCTGGCCATCCCGGTTCACCCCGGCGCAAACGCATCCCGTGCCGCAGGCGATAACGACGCCGAAGGGGTCGCGCGTCCCGCCGCGCAGCCCGCCAAAGGAATCGTTTCGAAAGACGCGGCGAATGGACCCAAACAGCGGCGTGAAGAGCTCGCGCTCAAGCATGACGAAGTCGTCGGGGATGTCCGCGCCGGCCACGCCCATGCCGATCCCGCTGATGTCGCTCATCGTGAGGCCGGCTTCGGACAGGGCCTGATTCACCGCGGTTTCGATCTCGCGCCGCGCGGCGTCAACGCCGTAGCCCTCGTAGTTTCCGGTGCCGCCCCGGCCAAAGCCCCTGATCTGACCCGTTTCGTCGCCTATCAGGCAGAACGTCTTGGTCCCGCCGGCGTCCAGTCCCAGATAAAAGGCCATACACTCGCTTTCCTATACCGCGCGGGGGCGCGTAATACGAAAAACGCGGGAAACGTATTCCCGCGATTATCCAACCAACTTTTCACCGGAAATCAACGCAGGCCGGGCCGCCCCTCGATCAATTTCCCCGGAGCTTTGCCAAATCCGATTGCGCCTGCTGCGCAACCACGGTGTTGGGGTACTTATCAATTACCTCCTGGAGCAGGCGCACGGCCTCGTCGTTGCGGCCGAGCCGGGATAGGGCAACCGCCTGCGACTGCATGGCCTGGGAGACCTTGCTGTCATTCTCGGGGTGATTCGCGCGCACCTTGTCCAGGGAGGCGATGGCCTCTTCGTAGCGCTCCAGCCGGAGAAAGCAACGGCCCTGCCAATATTGCGCGTTTCCGGCGAGATCGCTGCCCGGGTAACGGGCCAGGAAATCCGAAAACTGCCGGAGCGCGCCGTCGTAGTCCTGGCCGAGCCAGGCCTTCTGCGCTTCCTGGTAGGCGGCGTGGGCGGCGGCGGAACTGCCACCGGCGACCGGGGGCGCGGCGCTGACGGATTCGGCGCTCATGTCTTCGTCAAAGGTCTCCGCCGCGGGCGCGGGCGGCTGGATTACCACGGACTGGCCGGATGCCGCCGGGGCGGCGGGGCTGTAACCGGAACCCGACGTTGTCAGGTTGAACTGGCGGTAGACGGTCGCGGTGAGTTCACCCAATTGCTGCTGGAGCGCGTCCAGCTTCATCTGGTTTTCCTCCACCATACTGCGCAATTGCCGGGTCTGGTTCTCGCTCTCGTTCACGCGCTCCATCAGCGAGGTAGTTGTCTCGTCGAGGCGTTTGACCGTTCCGTCGAGGCTCCTGCTCAGGTTCGTGACCTTCTGGTGGGTGTCGTACAGGAGGGCCTCCACCTGTTTGGAGGCCGCCGCCGCGTTTGCCCCAAGCAGGGCGGTGGCGAGTCCGAAGCAAAGCGCATAGCGCATCATGTCAATCACTCCTCATGTAGCCGCGCCGCGGGGGCCACTCCCGCGCGCCCGTGTGTGCTGTTCCTAGCGGCGGCGCAATTGCTCGAGATCGCGTCTCGCGTGGTCCGCCGCGGTCGTCGTAGGGTAGTTTGCCACCACCTCTTCCATCAACGCCACCGCGGTCTCCTTCTCACCGAGGCGGAAGTGGGCGACCGCCTGGTTGTGGAGCGCGAAGGCCATATAGGAACTTTGGGGGTAGTTTTCCCGCATGCTTTCGAAAGCGCGGATGGCCGGCGTGTACTCCGCCCGGTTCAGGTGCGATTTGCCAATCCAGAATTGGGCCTTGTCCCGGTCATCGGAGCGCGGGAACTGGGCCAGGAAGTCGCCAAACGCAACAAGGGCGCCGGTGTAGTCCTCCGCGTCATATAGCGCCTTGGCCCGGGCGTAGGCCGCGGAATCTTCAATCGAAGGCGCCGCCGCCTGTGGGGGCGCAGCGGCGGGCGCGACCTGAATACGCTCCGCTTGCGGGGGTTGCGTTCGCGCGGGGGGTTCAATGCGCACCGCCCCGCCACGGGGCCGGATGGCCGGTTCGGGACCGGGATCCAGACCCCAGTGGCGGTACAGTGTTACTTTCAGTTCCCGGAGCATCTCCAGCAGAATATCGATTTTCCGCTGGTTCTCCTCCATCAGCGTGTACACCATGCGGATTTGGCGCTCATTCTCGCTGACGCGCGCGATGAGCGCCGCCGTCTTCTCGTTGAGCTCCACGACCGTGGATTCAAGATCCCGATCGAGTGCGGTCACCCGCTGGTGCATGTCGGTTACGACGGTCTCCATCTGGCGGGAGCCCGTCGTGACACAACCCGAAAACAATACCAGGGCAAGTAGCGGCCACGTTATGGTTTGTCGGAATTGCACGCCGATCCAGACTTTCCTGGGTTACATCGCGTTGGCGCGGAGGAACTCGCAGCGGCGATTCTTGGCCCATGCCGCTTCGTTGCTCCCGAGCACCGCCGGGTTCTCTTCGCCAAAACTGATGGTGATCATCCGGTCGCCGGAAACGCCGAGCTGGCGCAGGTGCTCGCGAACCGAAAGCGCACGCCGCTCTCCGAGCGCCAGGTTGTATTCCTGGGTGCCGCGCTCGTCGCAGTGACCGGCAATCTGAATGATCACGTTCGGCACCTGCTTGATCTTTTCCGCGTTCTCCGCCAGCGTACGCAGCGCCGTCGCGTTCAGCGAGGAGCTGTCAAAGTCAAAGTACACGGGCTGCAGGCCGCTGGGCCCGAACAGGAGCCGTTCCAGCTCCAGGTTGGGATTCAGGCCTTCGCTGCCCGAACCTTCCACACTGGCCCGATCGGTATCATCGGTACCCATCGGCTCTAGGTTCTTGTCGCCGCGTTTGCAGCCGGCGACCAGGCCCATGGCCAACACAAGGCCGAGCATCGTGCTCATCATACGGAACGAATAAGACATTTGGGTTTGCATGGTTTCGTGTTTCCCCTACCTGAGGTTACAGTAGTTTATCAGCGCCACGGCACACGTATGCCGGGATGATTGCCAATTCGCATTTTTCTTAGTTCCTGCATGCGGTCAGCGAAGCCCTCAGCGGGGGCCCGGATCTTGCGCGCCGGTATTTTACATTCAAGACGATGTGGAACACAACTTGTTAACCACGCGTTTATGGACCCGCCAGAGGATGCGGCGGTTTCACACGGTATTCATATGATCAAGCGCCGGAAAGTTCCCCCGGGGCCATCAGACCAGCTACCGCGCAACCCGCTCCAGCACCGCCAGATACGCACAGTGATCCGAGGCGATGTCTTCTTGAATGACCCGCGTTTCCCGGACGGTCCACCCGTCCGCCGGCCGGTAGAGTATGTAGTCGATCTTGATGCGCGGTTCCTGCGCGGGAAAAGTGGGCGCCGGGTTGTCGCCGCAAGCGAGCGTCCACTGGGTCTTGAGGCGCGCCAGCGTCTCGCTTTCCGGGGTGGCGTTCAGGTCCCCGGCCAGTATGGCGAGCGAGTTTGCGCCGCCGAAGAGCGCGTTGAGATGATCCGCCTGGGCCACGCGCGCGCCCGGAGAAGAGAATTCGAGGTGGGTACTGATGAACAGCAGCGGTATGTCCCCGGGCAGCATCACCTCCCCCGCCAGCGCGACACGGGGCTCGTGCGATCCCACGTTGGGCAGGGGCGCCCGGCGTGTGCTCTCAAACGCGAAACGCGAAAGGATTGCAACGCCGTAATCGCCCCCGTCGTAGGGCATCGCCTTGCCGAAGGCCATATACAGGCCGGTCCTGCCGGCGAGTTCCGCGGCGATGTCCTTGTCGCGCGCCCTGCGTGTGCGCACATCGACTTCCTGCAGGGCCACGAGATCGGGATCCGCGCCGCGAATAACGCCGGCGATCCGATCCAAATCGAAGTCGCCGCGCATTGTGGCGCCGTGCTTAATATTAAAGGTTAGAACCCGCAATGTAAGACTCGCTTCACCCGGTTGTGCGTTGCCTTCGGCCGCCGCGAAAATCGCCAGCGCAACAATGGCCACGTAACCCATCATGGCGGGCCGCCTCCCTGATCGCCGCCCGGCAATGCCGCCTCATTCCGCGGGGCGTCCTTCCGATTGGCCAGCGCGTACAGCCACCAGCGCTGCTTGCTCCGGGGGCGCCCCGCCGGCCGGCGCTCGAAGTAGATCCGCATGACCAGCCCGCCAGTGGTTTCAATTCGATACCAGTGACGCCGCACGTAGCGTTCGCCGCTGCCGTGCGTACACGGACCCAGCGCGCGCCCGGATTCCAGCAGCCGGAGAACCGGGTACTCGTCGCCGCGCCAGCGAAAGGACCCGGGCAGCACGGGCTCGCCGGCGCGAACCGGAAAGCCGGATCCGACGCCGTAACGGGGTTCCAGCGATTCGCTTATAAACCGCTCATCCGGCATTCGCATGGCTCCAGCGGCGGACAGAAAGTTCATCCATTATGGGGCCGCGTGGCGCGCGCCCATCACAGAGACTATAGCAAACCCCGTGGCCGCGCCCCAAAAGGCGAACTGCTGGAACCCCAAAATGGGGCTGTGCTATACTTTGCCGGTGAACAGGACCATTGAACTGACAGACCTGTATCGTCCCGTCCAGGAAGAACTTAGCGGGGTACGCGACACCATACGGCAGCTATGGGTAGACGCGCTCACCCTCGTCCGGCTGGACACCGATACCGCCCCCCGGGCCGGAGGCAAGCTTCTCCGCCCGGCGCTTTGTCTTTTGGCGGCGGGCGCGGTGGGCGGGCGCGACCTCAAGCAATATGTCACGCTGGCCAGTTCCTTCGAGGCGCTTCACATTGCCTCCCTCGCCCATGACGACGTCATTGATCGCGCATTCCTGCGGCGGGGTTCGTCCTCGCTCAATGCCTTCTGGGATAACCACGCGGCCGTGCTCGGTGGCGATTATCTTGTGGCCCGCGCGGTCGAGATGCTCTCTACGTATGACGTCTGCGCCGTGGTGGCGAACGCGATCCGATCCGTGCGGTGCATGGCCGAGGGTGAACTCTACTTCTTCGGCCGGGAGCACGAACCGATCGTTGCCGAGGATTGCATCATGCTGGCCGAGCAGAAGACGGCGAGCCTGTTTGCCGAGGCGTGCAGCGCGCCGACCTATATCATCAACTCGGCCTACCGGAAGCCGCTGTTTCAGTTCGGGGTTTCCCTCGGCATCGCGTTTCAACTCGTGGACGACATGCTGGACATCACCCAGACGACGGATCAGTTGGGCAAACCCTCCTGCGGGGATATCGTCGAGGGCAAAAAGACGATCCCGATCATGCACCTCAAAAACGCCCTGACCGGCGGCGATCTCGCGCGGCTCGAAGCGATGCGGGGCGCGGATGTCACCGACGAGGACCGCGCGTGGGTCATTGCGATGGCCGAGGAAACCGGCGCCCGCGAGAAGACCGAGGCCATTACCAACGCCTATGCCGACGAAGCGCGCCACCACCTCGCCCAGCTTCCTCCCAGCATTTACCGGGAGAGCATGGAAGGCATTGTCGATTTCGTGATGGTGCGCGTCTCCTGAGGCCAACAGGGCGGTAGTACAGGCCCGCGCGGCATAGCCCGGGAAATTGCCCCGAATTGGCGCCGTAAACACCCCGAACGAGCGGCGGATCTTGTACGGAGCCCCCCGAACATTCAAAAACCAGGCTCTGCCGGAAACAGCGTGTCCCGCAGCGCCATCAGCTCCTCGCACGTGTCGATATCGTCGGGAATCGGGATGAGAATGATCGGGTTCAGCCCGGGATCATCCCGCTGGCCCGGATTGTTCGGGACATTCAAGAACCACAACGACGCGCCCACCACCAGCTGTTCCGAATCGTCCACCACCGAGCCCCGCAACGATCCATCGGAATACAGCGTCATGTCGTTCTGAAAAATCTCGCGCCGGGCGATATAGATCTCGCCATCAATCAGCCCGAAAAGCCGCACAAACACTGTCACCCCCGGCTTGCCGTCGTTATCGGCATCGTTGATGCGCGGATCCCTCGGATTCATCGACAGCGGACGATCCGGATCCCCGTTGATGCCGATTAGCGTCGGCGTCGCCGGGCGCCACGCCTTCCACGCCCCATCCTCCTCATACACCTCCACGACCGCGCTCCGCGGTTGAATCGCCTGCGTCGCCGCATCCGGGAACGTCGTCACCAGATCCTGATTCGCCTTGTGCGCCGCATGGCAAAACGAATCGTACTCCACAAGTTCCCCATCCTCCAGGACCAGGTCCGTGAATCCGTACGAAATAATGAACGTCGAAAGCGGGCCGTTCGGCGTTTCTCCCTCATACGCCACGACATCGTAGTGCGCATAATGCCCCGCCATCGCCTCCATCGCCGCCTCCCGGCTCGCCGGGCGCACCCAGTCGGGATCGTTTTCCGGCGCCGCGTACAACAGGCTGTCCGGCCACGGCTTCGGATTCGAGCAGCTGGCGAACATCGTTGCAATCACGAAAGCGGAAGAGAGCGTCAGCGTCGAGGTCAAAAACTTCACAACTACCATATCCCGAACCGGTAAAGGCCCATTTCGCCGCCCCCGATCCCAAGTATAGCGATCCCGGTTGAACGAATACAGCGGCCAAACCAGAGCGACTTGCTGAATAAAGGCTACGTCCAACTATGGAGCGCCGGCGGCCCGCCGGCATATTGCGCCGCCAGCGCACCATGCACGCCGACTCCATTCGTAAAAACACAAAGCACTTTAGCGGAATGAAGTTAGCTCAATTTCTCGACGACACAAATCCGCGCCGCAACGGTGGTGCGGACCAATGGGAGCGCGGGCGGCCCGCCCGCACCGCGCCGCAGGCGCGAATCTGATAAGCGGCGGTAATCCGGGTACAATCATCTCCTTGACCAAACGTGCAGGTACTGCCAACAAAAAATGCACCTTCGGCGCATTGCAGGCGGGGACGCCTGCGCTCCCAGCCTTCCGCACTCTCGTCGTAATATCGCGGCATGACAAGAAAGATCGGGCTCTACTTCGTACGGCTGAAGTGTTACAAAAACACATACTGTTCCGCACTTCAGACCGCCAGCGTGTTACGCGACATCCGAATTCGTCCAGCACGGTACGCCTCCAAGACGCATGCTCGGCTCGTCGCGCGAATGCATGGGCGGCACGTTATTCCCGCAAACCGCCGCCGCCCCGGCGGCTACGCGCGCGTGAACGAGGTTACCGGATGGCGCCCTCGGCGACCGGCTCCAGGCGCTTCCACGAAAAAGGCCGCGTGAATCAGCGCGTCTTCATAAACAAGCGCCGAACCGCAGACTTCTTCCCGTTCGTACCGCAGATCCACCCCATGCCCCACAGACGGAAAGGTGGATTCCTCGAGCGAAGGCAGCCCGTCCAGGAAGGCCCGCGCGACGGCTTCCCCGGCTTCGGCCTCCTGGTCCAGCCGTTCACCCAGGAGATCGATCAGGTAGCTCTTGAGAAGCTTGGCATGGGCCTGCCGATACGCGCCCGGGTTGGGCAGTAGCTCCGCGCCGACAGCTTTCCCCTCGACCAGCACGACAAAGCCGGTCTGCTCTGGCTGGTGCGGAAAGCGGGTAAGCCACTCGTCGAGCTCTGGCGCCCGCCGCATATAGCCATCCCGCATGGCGCTCGACCGCGACCGGGAACCGAGCCGCTCCCCCAGCCGGTCAACTTCATCCCACACGCCCATCTGGTCGGAGCGGTGGCCTCGCGAAGACCGAAGCGATTCCGAAACCGATCGGCTCTTTCGGCTTCGGGCAACCCGTGACATCACGATCTCAGAGTCCTCGAAAACGGGGGAAACGTAGTTCCAGCGCCCTCGCTCCGTGCAGCTGACCGGGATGATGGTATTGCTTCGCTTTCGCAGCAGGACCGTCGTGTTGACGACCCGGTTTTGTTTGGCGCCCATGAGCTCTTCTCCATCCAGCAGGAGAACCGGCGAATTGGCCAGGTTTTCCACGCGCAGCTCGGGGACGGATCCCGATTCATTCACCTCCATGATCTTCAGCAGTTCTTTCTGCAGCGCCTCACCGAGCGGGAGGTATTCCGGCATGGGTTCGCTGTAGACGCGGATTGGAAAGACGGTCACGCCGCCATGCGATTGCGGCGCGCTGAGCTCGATGCTTGAAATCATCTCGCGTACGATGGTGTTCATAGTGCAGATCTCCGTAACATTTTAGCCGCCTGACGCAGCAAGGCGCGGAAACAGCACGAACGGACCGTTAATAACGAGGAAGCGCGGCAAAGGATCGCGTACATTCATGTCCGCGGCAACGGGAGCTCGAGAAATAAGGTGACGTAAGTGGCTCGGAATAGAATCCCGGCGTCCCCAAGAGCGGAAAGCACTGTGGACCCGCGCCTCTTCACATACACATCGATCACGAGATGTCTTGCGCACGTCCTGCCGCAGACAGGAATGTCCGCGATCCTGCTATTCACGCCCGTCTTGACCGAGTTTCGCCTCCAAGGCGGTGGGTGCTTCATTCCGCTAACGTCTTACCTATATTTGAAAATTCACACCGCGCCGCTGCATGCGCTGGTACTTGCGCGGTGCGAAACGAAACAGCTGGGCCGCCCGGTGCGATACATCCTTCTCTATCTCGTCCAGCGGCTCCAGGATGTCCAGCTTCTGAATCTTCTTCCTGAAGTTGCGCTTGTCGAGTTTCCGGCCCAGGATGACCTCGTACAGGTGTTGGAGCTCGCGCAATGCAAACTTCTCCGGAAGCAACTCAAAGCCGACCGGCTGACGCTGGACCCGGCTTCGCAGGCGATTGCGGGCGGCTTCAAGAATTTCCTGGTGATCGAAGGCCAGGCGGGGCGTCTCACCCACCGGAAACCACGCCGCATTGCGCGCATCCGTGGCTGCCCGCACGCGGTGATCCGAGAGCTTCACCAGCGCATAAAAGGCAATCGTGACGACCCGGCCGCGCGGATCGCGGTTGGGGGCGCCAAACGCGGCAACCTGCTCCAGATACACATTCCTGAGCCCGGTTTCCTCCTCCAGTTCACGCGTCACCGCTTCCTCCAGCGACTCGTCCATCCGCACAAACCCACCCGGCAACGCCCAACGCCCCTCAAACGGCTCGATGTCCCGCTGAATCAGCAGAACCCGAAGGTCCTCCTCATCCAACCCGAAAACGACCGCGTCAACCGTCAGCGCGGGCCGCGGATATTCATAGGTGAAAGACGGCACTGGACAATCCCGAAAGTAAGTGTGAAAACAACACTATCTGAAGCCAACAGAACGCAACGCCACGGGCGTTGCGAAGCTTCGTGTTAAATATACACTAAAGCGCCCCGCCTGTCAACTCCTCCAGCCGGCGCCGCGCAACGCCTCCCGCCAACGGCGGGCCGAAAGTGAAAAGGAACGCCACCACCCGGCCCCAGGCCGCCCCGATCCGCTCCGCGATCCCCCTGAACGCACCGAAGCAACACGGTGGCCGTCCCAACCGAACAAACAAAAAAGGCCCAACGAGTTATCCGCCAACTCGTTGGGCCTTAGATGCTTATATGGCGCGCCCGACAGGATTCGAACCTGTGGCCTCTTGCTCCGGAGGCAAGCGCTCTATCCAGCTGAGCTACGGGCGCCAATAGACGCGTATCCTACCATGATCCCGCGCGGAATGTCCACCGCCGCGCGCGGGTCTCGGGGTGCGGCGGGGTTGGGGGTGCGTGCGTGTCGCCGCTTGGTGTATCCTCGCCTTTTCAGGCAGCGCAGCAAGGAGAACGGCAGCATGAAGAGCGTTATCGTACAGGAATTCGGTGGGCCCGAGGTTTTGTCCGTGGAGGAGGTTCCGGTCCCGGCGCCGGGTTCCGGCGAGGTGCTGATCCGGGTGCACGCCGCCGGGGTCAACTACGCCGATATCATGCAGCGCGATGGCCTCTATCCCGGTGGCCCGAAGCCGCCCTATGGCGCGGGTTTCGAGGTCGCCGGCGTGGTGGAGAGCGTGGGGGAGGGCGTGACCCAGTGGCAGGCGGGCGACCCCGTGATGGCCTTCTGCGCCGCGGGCTACAGCGAGTTCGCCGTCGCCAAGGCCTGGCAGGTCATGCCGAAGCCCGAACAGCTTACCCACGCGCAGGCCGCCGCCGTCCCCTGCCAGTACCTTACCGCCTATCACGCCCTCCTCACCCTCGGGGGCCTCACCGGGCAGCAGACCGTGCTCATCCAGGCGGCCGCCGGCGGCCTGGGCACGCAGCTCGTCCAGATCGCGCGCAACACCGGCGCCACCGTCATCGGCACGGCCAGCACCCCGGAAAAATGCGCCCTGATCGAGTCGCTCGGCTGCCAACACGCCATCAACTACACCGAGGAAGACTTCGCCGCCGCTGTCCAGCGCATTACCGGCGGGCAGGGCTGCGATCTCGTCATTGAATCCGTCGGCGGCGCCGTGTTCGACAAAAGCCTCAAGTGCCTCAAGCCGCGCGGCATGCTGGTCACGCTCGGCGTCGCCAGCAAAGAGCCGCCCACGGTCAACGCCGTCCAGCTGCTCGCGAACAACTGGATCGTCGCCGGCTTCCACCTCATGGCCTACACCGCCGACGCGCCCGCCATGGCCTGCGCCATCCGCGATCTCCACACCTGGCTGATGGACGCCAAACTCGACATCATCGTCGGCCACGAATTCCCCCTGGCGGACGCCGCCTCGGCCCACCGCCAGATTTCCGCGCGCCAGACCTCCGGCAAGGTCGTGCTCATTCCCTGACGGGCTGAATCACCGCTCCATAGCCCTCGCAACGCGCCACGCATTATCCCCCCGGGTGACGCACGGGCAACTCCTCCAGTTCGCGGATCAAGCGGCCCCCCGCAAGCCGCCGGGCCTCCGCCGTGTTGAGGTAGCGCGGCGCCGGTTCAATCCCCACCCGGCCCAGGTCAAGCCGGTCCGCGTCAAAGCAGATCTGAATCGCCGGATCGTCGTGGTGGACCAGGTCCGTGTGCCACGTGCACGCGAAGATCAGCTGCGCCCGCGCCGCGTCATCGAGGAAGTCCAGCGCCGGCCGAAGATCGCGCGCAAACGCCGCGCCCCGCTCCCCATGTCCCGGATCGTGGCCGTCGTTCACCCGGCAGGCATCGTGAAACAGCGCAAACATGGAAATGACATCCGGGTTCACATTTGCGCTCCGCGCGAGGTACAGGCCGTTTCGCTCCACGCGGGCCCAGTGCCGCGGCCCGTGGATGCCGTGGGCGTCCGCGCCGCATTCCCGGATGACGCGGTCCCACAGCGCCGCGTGACGAAATTCATTCATTCCCTGCTCCTGCTTCGGCGCACCCCCGGGGGCGCATCCCAACGGCCCGGGCCTCACCGGCCCGCAAGGAAGAGGATACCACGACCGCCGCGTGCCCGGTTCAGCGCCCGCGACGCAGCGAAAATTGACACAGCGAAAAGGTGAAATCCGGCCCCGCGTCCCACTACACTACCGCCCCCGCCGCCCGCCCTGGGCGGTATCCGGAAACCCCAACGCCCGGCCCGCCGCGGCCGCCATGAAGGAAGCCCCATGTCCGAATCCATCCCCGCCCAGTTCGACGGCGTCAGCATCGTCTGCAAGGCCAACGTTTACTTCGACGGCAAGGTCGCCAGCCACACCGTGCTCTTTCCCGATGGAACGAAGAAGACCATCGGCCTCATCTATCCCGGCGCCTACACCTTCAATACCGCCGCCGCCGAGCGCATGGAAATCATCGCCGGGTCCTGCCGCGCAAAAATCGCCGGCGAAGACGCCCACCAGGCCTACAGCGCCGGCGCATCGTTCGACGTCCCCGCCAACGCCTCCTTCGAGATCGAAGTGGAGCACGGCGTCGCCGAGTACATCTGCTCCTTCCTGTAATCCCGCGGGCTACTTCACATCCTGGCGCTTCTTCATCAGGTCGGTCCAGGAAATGAGGATGACCCCTTCCTCCTCGATGACCTCCAGAATTCTCGGGTTCGTCAGGGCGGCGTAGTCACCGTACAGGTGGGTGCGCCCGCCCGTTATCTTGCCGATCACATCGTCGGGCTTGGTCAGGTGCACGACGAATTCCGTCACGCCCGGCTTCAGATTGCGAATCGCATCGACGAACTGCTCGGTCTTGTCCGTTGTGTCCCAGTTGTAGCTGGCCGCGTGCATATCGTCGAGCACGGGCAGGCCCGCCTCCCAGAGGGCCTCGATATGCGGCGCGCAGATCTCCACGAACTTCGGGTCCGCCGCGTAGGTGAAACCCTTCACGGGCCCGCCCACGATGCGGATCGGGATCTTCTTCTCGATGGCCACTTTCACATAGCGCTCCAGAAACGCCGGCTTCGAAAAGACGGACCACATATGGGAGTCCATGTGGGAGATTTTGATGCCCATCGTCTCCGCCCGGTCGATTTGCGCGCGGATTTCCATTTCCACCTCGTCCGCCGTGGCGTTTTCGCCCAGGAGCCTGTTGTTGTCCCACAGACAGCCCATCTCGTCCGCGAGCCCGGGAACCGCGCTCTTGCCCGCCACGGGCATGAAGCGGTAGTCGTCCCACTCAGAACACAGCGTCAGGTGGAGACCGGTGCAGACATCCGGGTTCGTCTTGAGGTAGTTGGCGAACATGGGCACCCACGGGCACGGCATCATCGCCGTGACCGACGTCACAATCCCCGCCTCGATCCCCTCGATGGATCCCTGGGTCGACGCATACGACATCCCGATATCGTCGCTGTTAATGATCAGAACCCGCGCGCCCGGCGGGTAGCCCAGCCGATCGGCAAAGTTCGGCTCCGCAAACGAGGGGAGGAGAAGGGACACGCCAGCGGCGGCGGCCAGGACAAGCGAAGGGCGCATGGGTCGGGTACTCCTGGGGTATGGACGGAACGCAAAAGAAGACGTGAATATGACGGAACGCGGCTAAGCGTAATGCCCCGACCATTTCGGACGCAAGCGAGCGAGTAACCGTTCGGCGACGTACAGCTTCCGCCCGTCCCGAAATGCGCGCCATGCCGTGCGCCGCCTCACCCCCATCGCCTCCCCAGGGGTGCCACGGACAAGCCCGCAAGGGCTTGCCCGTGCAACTCCCCCCAGGGACCGACACATCAAACCACCCCCACCCTTTATTCCGCCTCAACTCCCGTGCCACGCGATCGCGCCCCCTCAGGGACTGACACGCCAAACCACCCCGCCTGGCATACCAAACATCGAAGCCTACACCAAACACCCCCATCGGGCGCACCAAGCCCAACCGGCGGGTCTGTCCCGTCATCCCCATTGCCTTTCCCCCGAGGCGTGCCACGGACAAGCCCGCAAGGGCTTGCCCGTGCAAGTCTCCCCAGGGACCGACACGCCAGTCCCCCCCCCCGGCGCACCAATCCCCACCCCGTGCCACGCGATCGCGCCCCAGCGCGTTCGTGTGCCCGGAGCAACACCAGCCCACCATTGCCAGTACCACCCTGCACGAGCGGCAAAACCGCCCCAGTTCCCACCCCCACGCCGCGTCTCCACCGATCCCACTTTGGGACAAACCACCCATATCACGCAGGAAAATCCAGAAAAAACCGGCTCGGAATCGCCCCGAAGCCTTTCGCATGCGCCGCACGAATTTTTTTCTTGACACCCCGGCCCATCCGGTGTACGGTCAACCGTACGCGGCAGTACAGCGCGTCAAGAAACGTCTCCGAAACAGCAACCCACCTGAAGGGGCTACTCCGATGGACCTGTTCTCGCGCCAAAGGCGGTCTGTGATGTCCCGGCGCCGAACGCGTAACAGATCGGGGACATTTCCGCCAGCGCCGGACCTCCGGCACGCCACCAGGCGATTGGCCACACGAGCGGCGCAACAGGAGGTTGGGCATCCCTGCCCGACGCAACATGCGCTCCCGATGCGGCAGTGCCTGCAATTTCGTCGCATAACCGAGCGTTTCCACGTGGACACGCCAGGGGGGCCTGACCTGAAAGCCAGCCACCTACGAAATCGACGCGCTCGGTGTGTCGATCATTTCTTGTATCGGTACATTTGGTGTCCGTTTTGTGGCTTATTATCTGGGTTGCGAATCTCACGGTTAGGAGAATAAATCTCGGCGCGGTCTTTGGCCAACAATTAGGTTACAAGAACCAATCGGGGACGCTTCTACGGCGATCGGGAGACTTTAGCGCGATGACAACTTCTGCAATTGTAATTCTCCTTGCCACACTCGCACTGAGCCAGGAATCCGCGACAGATTCGATGGCTCCGATCATGATCCGCGTTCAAAGCGCGGAGCCAGCGCAGCCAGTTCAAGAAATCCAATATTTCAGAAAGGCGGGGGAGTTGGTCAAAGGGTCTTACTGGCGTACCAGAGTGGACTCCACGCCTACTTCCGCCACATATGATACCACGCCTCCCACGGATTGGCGCCATTGTGAGACTCCAGACCGTCTCGAAATCAAAGGCGTCGAAGGGAAAGAGGTGGTTTTTGTCCGTGCCCCCGGCTTTGAGACGAGGGCGATTCAGATTCCTGATTCAAGCGATTCCAGCATCAGCATCGATATCGAACTAGCACCGGTCCAGCCAATTTCTGGTGTCGTTGTCGATGAAGGTAATAAGGGTGTTCCAGGCGCTCCCATAGTGATCGGTAGCTTGCCAACAGATTTCTATGGAGCAGAAGAATATAACTGGGATTTAAAGAGGCTGGCCGTTGCGACTACAGACGAGCAGGGACGATTTTCTGTAACTTCGTATCCAATTAGATATCCGCTTCTGCTCACGACAGCTGCCGATGGCTTCGCTCCCGGGCACATGGTCATAAGCAAGCCAGAGGAGGTACGCAATGCCTATATCTCACTTCACAAACCTGTCACCTTCGCTGGGCATGTCCAATTGCCAAAAGGGCGGGTTAAACAATTAAAGATGACAGTGATACTTCTAACTCATGACGACTTGCCCTATGGGGAAATATATTCAGAATCAACCACCGGTGGAGGGAGCTTTTCGATAAGTGGCATGCCGCCAGGAAGAGCTAAACTATATATATCAGGAACAACCCCGTACCTAATTCTCATGGAGAATCATTTTACCCATGAGCAACACGTTGATATCGCGGCTGGAGATTCCTCACCAGTGAGTATCTACATAAACAATTAGTCTCGGCATTGGAAGAACGTGGATGATTATGAATGGCGGTTTGGAAAAATGGGACAACCAACTATTCGTGGTAACCATATAGTTACAATGCCGTACTGAATCTATGTGGTCTGCACCGGTACGCCTGCGACGGCATGATCCGCCTGACGAATACCTGGTTCTCGGGCAACGATGAGGAAGGCTCAACGACCTACGGCCTTCTGGGGCGCGTGAGCACCCGGAGCTCGGCGAGCGGCGGGAGTTTCCTGAGCAGGCTGGATGCCCAGTTCGGCCGCCGCCTCCGCGCGCTGGCCGCGGCCAGGGGCTATTGACGTGCGGGCCGGCATATGCTACGTTGCAGCAGCGGCAGATTGACGCAAAGCGGCGCATAATTGTGAGAAAGGCAGCACCTATGAACGGCGCGAGGAGACGCTCGGGCTCACGGGGACGGTGGCTCAATCGCCAGCGCGCCCTCTCTGCCGTGCGTCTGGCAAGGCGCGGTTTCCGGAAGGGAAAATGGGTATCCAGAGAAAATAGGTGGCTGTCCCCATTTGTATCCCTCCTGTGTGGGAGCCGCCAGTGGTTCGATTTTAGCGTTATCTCTAGAAAGATGAGAGCGAGGATTGGCAGTGTGCGTAAGCCCCAACGCGCGATACCTGCTTTCACTGTTTTTCTATTGACGTGGAAGGTTGACTCTTGCTGGATATCTTGCGAATCGTCGCCGCAATCGGCTGCATTCTGATTGCGATTCGTAGCGGACGCAAAAAGGACTTTGTCTGGATGATACTCTTCATCGGACTGGCGTTGGTATTTCTTGTATGAACGTTGTAGGAAATAGGGGAGAGGCGCCGGGATAAGCCGGCAGGATGTTGGGAGTGAGAGTCTTCCGCCACGGCGCATATTCGACCTACAGTGAAGAGCAGGTATCACACTGTCCTCCGAGTCATGCCCGCCTGCGGCGCGTTTTCAATCGGTATCCCCGTGAGGGGGTGTGGGAAGCGTTGGCAGGGGCAGGTGCAGGCTGGGTATTGAGCCGCGTAACTTTTTGGAAATAGGGGACGCCACCTATTTTTCCTAACCACTCAAAACAAAGGACTTATAAGAGATGCGCATCGCCGTGTTTGCCCGCGACCGGCCTGAAACCGCTGGACATCGGGCGCTCGAAGTACCACGACTACTACCTCGACGCGACAACCTACGAGCGCTGGGAATACGTGTATGACGGGGACAACATGCTGGCCGAGCTCATCCGGGCAGCTGGCAGTTGACAGTTGACAGTTGACAGTTGACAGTTGGCTGCGCGGGCGCTGAAATGGGGTGGGACATTCGGAATGGACGGCCGCCTGGGAGTTGAGCCGCTCGTGCGGGGTGGTTATGGCGGTGTTGGGTTGGCGTTGCTCCAGGCACACGAATCCGCCTGGGGCGGAATCGCGTGGCACGGGGGCGGTGGGGGCATGTGCTGAATGGGGTCGTAGCAGGCAGGATATTTGCCCCTTGATGCCGATGCATGGCGCGCGCAACGGCCCGACCCCGGCCGGGACGTACCCCCGCCCTGTGGCGTGACGCGTTGACGCTCCGGGCGCCAGTGGACGCGAGGGCGCCTTCTGCAACGTCTGGCGCCTGTGCGCGGGTACGTCCCTTGGCGCCGCCAAGGGACGGGTGCGCGTCGGCCACCTCTAACTCACCGCACATAGACCGGCGTCCCGCGCCTGAGACCGCTGCCCTTCCCGAACACCGCCGGTGCGCGCGCCTGTCCCGGTCGGGGTAGCGGCGGGAGGCGTGATTGTGGGGGGGGGATTGGCACGGGCAAGCCCTGGGGGGGGCAGTTGACGGTTGGCTGTTGACAGTTGTGACTGTGTCAGGTGGTGAAAGGGTGGGTTCAGGATGCCTGGGCTTTCTTGCAGGGGATGAGGGAGCGTTGGGATGCTGAACGTGTGTTGGGTCAGGCAGGGATGCCTAACCTCCTTTTGGGCCGCTCGGGTAGGGGGGGCGGGAATATTTGCTCCAGGCACGCGAATCCGCCTGGGGCGGAATCGCGTGGCACGGGGAACTGTTGGACGCGGGGGCGTTTGTTGCAGTGTCTGGCTGCTGTGCGGGGGTACGTCCCTTGCGCAGGCGCCGGTGCGCGGCTACGTCCCTTGGGCGCTCCCGGCCCGCTGGCGCCGCCGGGCATGGGTGTGCTCTAATTTCCCCGCGCGGCAACACCGCCGCGATTCGAGTTCGGGGGCGCCCCCCGTTGGGGACCATCCAGAAGGAAGACGCCATGCCCTCCATGCCTCCTCTCCGCACCTTTCGCTTCGTCGCCGCGCTTGCCGGGCTGCTGCTCGCCCTGTCCGGCGGCGCGCAGACCGTCCTCCACGTGGCGCCCGGCGGCAACGACGCCTGGTCGGGCCGTCTTTCGGCGCCCAACGCGGACGCGTCCGACGGGCCCCTGGCCACGACCGCCGGCGCCCGCGACGCCATCCGGCAGGCGCGCGGAAATGCGCCGGAGGCGGCGTTCGAGGTGATCATCCAGGACGGCGCGTACCCGATCGCCGAGCCCATCGTCTTTACGCCCCGGGACTCCGGAACGCCCGGCGCGCCCACGGTCTATCGCGCGGCGGAGGGCGCCGCCCCGGTCGTCACGGGCGGCCGCGCCATCACCGGCTGGCGCCAGGAGGGCCCGCTCTGGGTGGCGGATATCCCCGACGTCCAATCGGGCGCCTGGTCCTTCAGCCAGCTCTGGGTGAACGGCGAACGACGCACCCCCGCGCGGACGCCGAACGCGGACCACCCGGCGGGCGATTACCCGGACGAGGACGACCTCTTCCTCACCGCCGGGCCCGTCATGGAGAAGAAGGAAGGTGGCGACGAGCAGGTCCGCAGCGCCACGCGCGTCTACTACCGCCCCGGCGACGTGCGGGACTGGGCCACGCTCCAGGACGCCATCGTCGTGGTCTACCACTCCTGGGAGACCGCGCTCCTCCGCCCGAAAAGCATTGATACGGAAAACCACATCCTCGAATTCACCGGCCCGACCACCTGGGGCTTCGGCTACTGGCATCCCGACCAGCGCTACTACATCGAGCACCTCTTCGAAGCGCTCGACCAGCCCGGCGAGTGGTTCCTGAACCGCCGCGAAGGCCGGCTCTACTACATGCCCATGCCTGGCGAAACGCCCGAGACCATCCGCGCGATCGCGCCGGTGGCCGGCCAGCTGCTCCGCCTCGAAGGCGACCCCGCCAGCGGCCAGTTCGTGGAGCACCTCCGCTTCGAGGGCCTCGCCTTCCACCACACCGAGTTCCAGGTCAAGCCAACGGGCCACAGCGACGGCCAGGCCGCCTTCAGCGTGCCCGCCGCCATCGAGGCCACCGGCGCGCGCCACGTGGCCTTCGACCGCTGCGACATCGGCCACCTCGGCGGCTACGGCCTCTGGTTCCGCAAGGGCAGCCAGGACAATGCCCTCACCCGCAGCGAGATCCACGATCTCGGCGCGGGCGGCGTGCGCATCGGCGAGGGGGCCAGCCCCGCCAGCGAAGACGACGCGGCGCTGCGCAATGTGATCGACAACAACTTCATCCACGACGGCGGGCGCGTCTTCCGCGGCGCCGTCGGCCTGTGGATCGGCCGCAGCTCCTACAACCGCGTCTCCCACAACGAAATCTGCGACTTCCGCTACACCGGCATCTCCGCCGGCTGGTCCTGGGGCTACGACGAAAGCTCCGCACACCACAACATCATCGAATACAACCGCGTGCACCATATCGCCCTCGGCCAGCTCAGCGACACCGGCGGCATCTACACCCTCGGCGTCTCCCCCGGCACGATCATCCGCAACAACGTCTTCCACGACGTCATCTCCAACCCGAAAGTCTCCGGCGGCTGGGGGATCTACTTCGACGAGGGCAGCACCGGGATCCTCGCGGAGAACAACCTCGTCTACAACACCCGCACCGGCACACTCCACCAGCACTACGGGCGCGACAACCGCGTCATCAACAACATCTTCGCCTTCTCGCACCATGGCCAGCTCATCCGCTCCCGCGAGGAGGACCACAATTCGTTCGTCTTCCACCGGAACATCGTCTACTTCAACAACAACCAGCTCCTCGGGAGCACCTGGAAGAACGGCAACTTCGATCTCGACAGCAATGTCTACTGGACCACCATGCCGGAAGTCGCCGAGCTCGGCGAGATGGATTTCGCCGGCCGCACGTGGGAGGAATGGCGCGCCGAGGGCCACGACCGGCATTCGATCATCGCCGATCCCGGCTTCGAGAACGCCGAGGCGGGCGATTTCCGGCTCTCGCCCGATTCCCCGGCCATCGTGCTCGGGTTCAGGCCCTTCGACTACACCGAAGCCGGCCTCTACGGCGACCCCGCGTGGGTGGCGAAACCCCGCGCCATCCAGCGCCCCGCCTTCACCCCGCCGCCCGCGCCCGAACCCCGCCGCATCGCCGACGGCTTCGAGGACACGACCCCCGGCCAGATCGCGCGCGGCGCGCAGTCGCACGAGGAGGGCCCCGGCACGATCCGCGTGACGGACGAGACCGCCGCTTCCGGGAAGCACAGTCTCAAATTCCAGGACGCGCCCGGCCTGAGCGCCTCCTACAACCCCCACCTCGTTTACACGCCCGGCTACCGCCGCGGAACCGCCACCGCCCGCTTCGCCATCCGCCTGGCGCCCGGCGCGGTGTTCTACCACGAATGGCGCGACAACGCGAGCCCCTACCAGGTCGGCCCGAGCCTCTGGTTTCGCGATGGATCCCTGGTCGTGGGCGGACAGGCCCTCGCCGAAATTCCCCCCGATACCTGGGTGGCCGTGGAAGTGATCTGTCCGCTTGGCGCCGCGGCCGATGGAACCTGGCGCCTCGCCATTACCCGCGAGGACGGAAGCGCCGAGTCCTTCGAGAACCTGCCTCTTGGCGCGGCGGACTTCCGGCGGCTAGACTGGCTGGGCTTCGTCTCCGCCGCCACGGAGGCCGTGGCCACGTTTCTGGATGACCTGGAGGTACACTTAGAGTAGCCCGGCGCGGGGTGGCCGATACGCCAGGGACTAGCGTGAAGCCTTCGGTTCCGGTTCGGGCGCCGCCGGTTCCCCGAGCACCTGCGCGAGCACCTTATCAACACGGCGATCATCCATGTCCATGACTTCAAAGCGGAGGTTGCCGCAGGTGAAATGGTCGCCGGCGGTGGGGATGCGGTCCAGCTGGGCCATCACAAAACCGCCCAGCGTGCGGAATCCGCCGTCCATTTCTTCCGTGATCGGACGCCCGGGAAACAGCGCGAAGACGTCCTCAATGGGTATGCTCCCGTCAAGCAGGTAGGAACCGTCCTCGCGGCGGACGACGTCCGGCTCATTGTCTTCGCCGGCCTCGGGAAGGCCGCCCACGATGCTTTCGAAGAGATCATTCAGTGTCACCACGCCCTGCACACCGCCGAACTCGTCCTGCACCACGGCAAAATGAATGCCTGACGTCTTGAAACGCCGCAGCAGGGCGAGCGCCCGTGTGGTGCCAGGAATCCGGAGCGGCTTGGACATGCACGCGGCCAGATCGACCACCTCCGAGATGGTCATGGCCTCGGTGAGGTCGCGCAGATGGACCATGCCGAGGATTTCATCATTGTTTTCTCCCCGCACGGGATAGCGGGAGTGGCGGTTCTCCTTGATGGTTTCCAGAATCTCCGCCCGTGTTGCCTTGCTGGGGAAGCTGACGATGTCGCGCCGCGGCGTCATCAGGGCGCTCGCGCGCCGCTCGTCCAGGTGGAGCATCCGGATGAGCATGTCCTGTTCCTCGCCGGTGAGAACGCCGAATTTGGCGCCCTGCCGGATCATCATGCGGATGTCGTCTTCCGTCACGTCGGTTTCATTGCCATGCTTCAGCGGGACCAGCGTGAGGATCAGGTTGGTCGAGGCCGAAAGGACCGCGATCAGGGGGGAAGTGAACCACGACAGGCGCTTCATGGGGCGGGCGGCAAACCGGCTGATACCTTCCGGATTCGACATTGCGATGCGCTTGGGTACGAGTTCTCCCAGCGTGAGGGACAGGTAGGTGATCGCAAGCACAACGATCGCCAGTGCGATGTTCTCACGGTAGGCGTCGGCCACGCCGGCGGACTGGAGCAGTTCTGACAACGGAGTCGCGAAACGCGCGCCGCCGACCACGCCCGCCAGCGTGCCGATCAGGGTGATGCCCACCTGAATGGTGGAGAGCAGCCGGTTGGGATCGTCGAGGAGCTTCAGGGCCTCCGCCGCGCCGCGATCGCCCGACGCGGCCAGTTGTTCCAGGCGGGATCGCCGCGCCGAAACGATGGCGATCTCCGTCATGGCGAAGACGCCATTGCCCAGGATGAGGGCGAAGAGCAGCAAGATCTCCCAAAAAACTTGGGGCATGAAGCAGATTTCCTTGACGTGGGGTTGCGGCGCGTTGTTGGTCGCACAAGTATAGCGCAGGCCGCTGAACCAATGCCGGTTTTTCGAGCGCGGCTGCCTGGCAAAATGACTCGCGGCCTCCCGCTGGCACGATTCCCCCGGAATTCTTTCCGCCGCAACCGGCGCCGTGGCCCGTTATCGCCGGGCCGTGCGGGGTTTATCCCGCCAGTCCCTGGGCCCGGGGGCCTCTTGTGATTTTCAAAACGCCTGTGGCACAATAGCGGAAATTTCGGAGGACAGATCCTCCGGCGGGCGGGGCGCACGTTCAGTACACAAGCCGGACGCGCGCCGCCGGTGCCGCTGTTCTTAGCGCCCCGGCTGCCGCGCGCGCCCCACCCGGCGCGCCGCTCGGGCGGCCCCTGGAAGGAATACAGCACTTGAGCACGCTCAGTTTCATGAGAGAAGTCATACGGGCAAACCGGAGCACGGGCGCCATAGCCCCAAGCGGACGGAAGCTGGCCGATGTCGTAACCGATATGGCGGGCGTGGACCAGTCCAACGTCATCGTGGAATACGGCCCCGGAACGGGCGTATTTACCGAGACCATACTGTCGAAAAAAAAGCCCGACGCCTACTTCATCGCCCTGGAGGTCAACGAAGAGTTCGTCAAGGTCACGCGCGATCGCTGTCCCGGCGTCCATGTCTACCACGACTGCGCCCAGAACGCCGGAAAGTACCTGGCCGAGGCGGGCCTGGAAGGCTGCGACACCATCGTGTCCGGGCTGCCCTGGACCCGATTCGACAGCGAACTTCAGGACGACATTCTGAAGGCCACCTACGATGTGCTCGTACCCGGCGGCCGATTTGTCACCTTCGCTTTCGCCACAAGCCCCTACATCCCCTCCGGGCGGCGTTTCTTCCGGCATAAGCTTCTGGAGCAATTCGGCGACGTGAAGCGCTCCGAGCGTATCTGGAAGAACTTCCCCCCGTGCGTTGTATACATCGCCGAAAAGCGCTGAGCCCGGCGTGGGGGAACCGATGCGTGCCAGAAACGCACTCATGATCCACGGCGGCTGGGAGGGGCACGAGCCGGAAGCCTGCGTAAAGCGCTTCGTGGAACCCCTCGAATCCGCCGGATTCACCGTCACCTTGACCGATACCCTCGCCATCCTGGACGAGCCCGAATTTCTCGCCGCGCAGGATTTGATCGTGCCCTGCTGGACCATGGGCGAGCTGACGCCCTCGCAAGAGGCCAACCTCCTGCGCGTGGTCGAGGCCGGCGCCGGCCTCGCCGGCTGGCACGGCGGCATGGGCGACGCCTTCCGCGGCAGCCCGGCCTACCAGTACATGGCCGGTGGCCAGTTTGTCGCGCACCCCGGCAATATCACCCGCTACACCGTGAAAATCGCGCGCTCCGAAGACCCCATCGTGGCCGGCCTGCGCGATTTCGCCATGCATTCCGAGCAGTATTACCTTCACGTCGACCCCGGGAACGAAATTCTCGCCACCACCGTGTTCAGCGGCGACGTGCACCCCTGGATCGGCGGCGTCGAGATGCCCGTCGTGTGGAAGCGCCGCTACGGCGCCGGGCGCGTCTTCTACTCCGCCCTGGGGCACACCGCCACCGACTTCGACACGCCCGAAGTCTTCACCCTCACAACCCGCGGCCTCCTCTGGGCCGCCCGCGACTGAGCACTGTCCAGAGAGGAATGGGGCACGGCGTCTCTCCTGACGCGCCACACGTCGCCGCCACAGATTCCTGGATACCCACGTCCCCAACCTCACCCGCCTCCGCCTGTACCTGGCCCGCCATACCCCAGTACAATCCAGCATGGAATCCAACCCACCACCACAATCCCCTGGCGGACCCGAAAGGATCATCCCGTGAATCCCATGCGCGTCGGTCTCATCGGCTGCGGCAACATCGCCCCCGTCTATTTTGACGCCGGCCACCGCTTCGACAACTTCCGCATCGTCGCCTGCGCCGACCAGGACCACGCCCGCGCCGAAGCCGCGGCCGCACTCCATGGCGTCCCCCGGGCCCTCGACCCCAAAGCGCTCCTCGCTGATCCGGAGATTGACCTGGTACTCATTCTCACGCCGCCGCCATCGCACGCCGATCTGATCGGCGCCGCCACCGCCGCCGGGAAGCATGTTTACACCGAAAAGCCGCTCGCCCTCGACGCCGCGCGCGGGCGCGAACTGCTCGGCCAGGCTGCCCGCATCGGCGTGACTGTGGGCTGCGCGCCCGACACCGTTCTCGGCGCCGGCATCCAGACCGCGCGCAAACTCATCGATGACGGCTGGATCGGGCGTCCCGTTTCCGCCACCGCGTTTATGCAGTGCGCCGGCCACGAGTCCTGGCACCCGGACCCCGCCTTCTACTACGCGCCGGGCGGCGGACCGCTCTTTGACATGGGGCCCTACTACCTCTCCGCCCTGGTCACGCTCCTCGGCCCCGTGGAGTCCGTCTGCGCCATGGCCGGCGCCGCCTTCGACGAGCGCGTGGTGACCAGCGCCGAGCGTTACGGCGAGCGTATCCCCGTGCGCGTGCCCACCCACGTCGCGGGCGTCCTGCGCTTCGTCTCCGGCGCCATCGTAACCCTTGTCATGAGCTTCGATGTCGTCGGGCACACCCTGCCGCACCTCGAGATCCACGGAAGCGCCGGAAGCCTCCGCGCACCGGACCCCAACACCTTCGGCGGGCCGGTGCTCCTCAAGCGGCGCGGCGCCGACGCCTTCACCGAGATGCCCCTGAGCCATCCCCACGCCGTGCAGTCCCGCGGGCTCGGCCTGGCCGAGATGGTGGACGCCATTCGCGCGGAACGATCACCCCGCGCGGACGGCGATCTGGCCCTGCACGTCCTCGGCTGCATGGAAGCCCTCCACACCGCCGCCCGCGAATCCGCCTATGTGTCCGTGCGCGATCGCGCCGCACAGCCCGCGCCCATGCCCATGGAAATTTTGGATCGGGGCGCCATGAGTTAGTATGGTAGGGGAATTCCCCGGCGAATACGCGGCCGGCCGCCCACCTCCACGTTGCGATGCGGGCCGCCAGCCCCTCCAGGACACCGCAAACCCATGCAATCTGAAGACCGAATCATCCATTTTGGCGTGGAACTCATCCATCCGCCCGTTCAGCACAAAAAAGAGACCCTGCAGAAACTCTATTTCGAGTTGTCCCAGGTCCGGAACGCGGGCTACGACAGCACCGACTTCACCGTTATGGCCCAGCCCCGCTTCTATTCCCGGCGGCCCCCGCGCTCGCAATCGATCTGCCTTTTTCTGCCCGACCGCGTCCTCGTCATCGAGGAGTGGGCCGATATCGCCATGAGCGAATTCATCGACCGCGTCGAAGCCGTTGCAAGCCGCGTCCTGGCGCTCGAAGGCGTCGGCCAGTTCATCGCGCACACCGCCACCATCCGATCCACCTTCGCCCTGACCAGTGTGGAGGACGGGCGCGTCTTCATGCTCGAGCACGTCTGCGGCCACGACCCGGAGATGGGACGCCATTTCAAACGTCCCCTCTCCATGATCGGGCTCCGGTTCCACTTCCCCGAAACCGATGAATACCCCGGCAACCTGCAGGTCAGCATCGAACCCTTCCGGCAAAGCCCCAACGAGATCTACGTCGAAGCCAAGGGCGTCTTCACCCGCGAGAGAATCAACCCCGGACACCTCGATATTCTGACCGATCACTGCCGGGGCGTCCGCACTTTTATCGCCGAGCGGATCTTTCCCTACCTCAACCAGTTCGACGTGCCGAAAGCCCCGCTCGAATGAGCGGCGCCCAGCTTCGCGTCTGGCCCGCCATCTCCCGCGCCACCATCGCCCCCGAGCTGTACGCGCACCAGATTGACATGGTGGGGGAGGGGGTCTACGAAGGCATCTGGACCGGGCGCGCCGCGCGGCTCCCCAACGAGGAGGGCATCCGCATGGATGTGCTGGCCCTCCTCAAGCACCTCCGCGTTCCCCTTCTCAAATGGCCCGGCGACGCCTTCGCGCGCTACTACCACTGGAAGGATGGCATCGGGACCGGCAAGGCCCGGGAGCAGCGCGTCAATATCCCCGGCCAGGCCATCGAGCCCAACACTTTCGGAACCCACGAATTCCTTCTGCTCTGCGAGAAGCTCGGCT
Organism: Candidatus Hydrogenedentota bacterium; assembly: GCA_019637335.1. Lineage (NCBI taxonomy): Bacteria > Pseudomonadati > Candidatus Hydrogenedentota > Candidatus Hydrogenedentota bacterium. Next base: position 123,532 of record JAHBVV010000003.1, read on the forward strand.
GCAAGCCCTGGATTACCTGCAACGGCGCCACCGGGGGCCTGCGCGAAGCCATGGAGTGGCTGGAGTATTGCACCTTCGGCGGCGACACGACCCTCACCGCGCTGCGAAGCCACAACGGCCAACCCGATCCCTTTGAGGCGCCATACTGGAGTTACGACGGCCCGGAGGGCAGCGCGGTGCTTCGCACGCTCAATCCCGATATAATCGACATTGGTGAAGCCGTAACCGATACAAAACAACATAAAATGCGCCCAAAATTACATCAATTCGCCGTCGCCATGCCCACGTCCGGCGGACGAGACTTCGGCGAGCGCGCCTACCGCGCTTCTTTTGTTGGTTTGCGTCTTTTCGAGGCTGAAATTGAGCGCAATCTCGCGCTTCTAGACGCCGCCTTCCCCGGAAAACGCGTCAAAGCCGCCATCAACCAGTGGGGCGTATGCCACCCCGAAGCCAACCCCGAGGCCGGCATGGAGCAGCCCAGCACGCTGCGTGATGCCCTCCTCGCGGCTTCCGCCCTCAACCTCCTCAACGAGCACGCGGGGCGCATCGCCATCGCCTGCATGGCCGACGCCATCAATTCCAATCACTGCCTGGTGAAGACCCAGGGCCGCGACATGTACCTCACGCCGACCTACCATGTGTTCGACCTCATGGCGCCGCACAAGGGCGCGCGCCTGCTCTATCGCGAGCTGGAATGCCCGAAAATGCCGCTGCCGCGCGACCGGAACGCCGACGTCTCCAGTATTCCCGCGCTCAACGCCAGCGCGTCGCGCGCGCGCAAGCGCCTCTGCATCACCGTCACCAACCAGAGCTACAGCGAGACCGTCCCGCTCTCGGTGGAAATACGCGAGGCGGAAATCGCCACCCTCAGCGGCCGGGTCTTGACCGCGCCGTCCGCCACCGCCGAAAACACGTTCGAGAACCCCAAGACGGTGGCGCCCGCGCGACTCGACCTGACGCCCGACGGCAACACCTTCCACTACGCGATGCCGCCGCATTCGCTGGCGGCCTTTACCGTCGGCCTGCGCTGAACCAAACCCGCCGGACCCGCCGCGCCATGGCCCCGCCAGAAATATCCGCCGTCATGCCTGTGTTCAATGCGCGGGAAACCCTCGCCGAGGCCATCGCCTCGATCCAGGCGCAGGACTACCCGGATTGGGAGCTGATCGTGGTCGACGACGGCTCGACCGACGGCGGCGGCGACCTCGCCATGGACCTCGCGCGCTCGGATCCCCGCATACGAGTGCGCCGGGATCTCCACCGGGGGCTGGTCCCCGCCCTCGCTGCCGGATGCGCTGCCGCCCGCGGCGCGTTCATCGCCCGCATGGACGCTGACGACACATGCGCGCCGGAACGCTTCTCCCGCCAGCTTGCCTGGTTTGCGGACAATCCCGGCGGCGGCCTCTGCGGGACCCGCGTGCGCGCGATCGGTGGGCCGGTCCGCGTCGGGCGGCGCCGCTACATCGATTGGCTCAACGCCAACACCGATCACGACGCCATCGACCGGGAGCTCTTCATCGAATGCCCCATCGCGCACCCGGCCTTCATGATGCGGCGCGACGCCTTCGAGGGGCTGGGGGGCTACCGCGAATTCGACGGCCCGGAGGACTACGACCTGGTCTTTCGCTTCTGGCGCGCGGGCTACCGCCTCGGCAATGTCCCGGAGACCCTGCTCAACTGGCGCGAAACGCCCGGCCGCCATTCCATGGCCTCGTCGCGCTACAGCGAAGCCGCGTTCCGACGCCTCAAGCGCGCGTGGCTCGATCGCGCGGGCATCGGCCGCGACCGCCCGTGGTTCCAGTGGGGCGCGGGCGAAGTGGGGAAGCGCTGGCTCCGCGAATGGCCCCCGGGCGAAATGGAGGCCGTGGTCGACATCCGCCCCGGAAAGATCGGGCAGGAAATCCACGGCTGTACGGTCATCCGCCCCGAAGACCTGCCGCCGCCCGGCGCGTGCTTCGTGCTCATCGCCGTCGGAACGCCCGGCGCCCGCGATATCATCCGCGCCTGGTGCGCCGATCACGGCTACCGCGAGTGCGCGGACTACCGCTTCATCGCCTGAACGCGCAACGGTCGGGCGTTGCAGCCCTCCGGGGACACGCGCTACACTACCGCCCCTGCACGCACGCTCCACCCTCCAGATAAAGGATACTTCCATGGGCATACTCGCCGATCGCATGAACCGCATTGACGCCAGCGGCATCCGCAAGGTCTTCGCCATGGCCGCCACCATGAAAGATCCGGTTAACCTCAGCATCGGCCAGCCGGACTACGACGTCGACGCCGCCGTCAAGGCCGAAGCGATCGCGGCCATCCAGGGCGGCTTCAACGGCTACACCCAGACCTGGGGCACGGAGGAGCTGCGGGACGCCATCGCGGGCTATTACGATGCGCGCTTCGGCGCGAAGCTGGAAAACGTCATGGTCACCAGCGGCGTCTCCGGCGGGCTCTACCTGGCGCTCATGGCCACCATCAATCCCGGGGACGAGGTCATCTTCGCCGACCCCTATTTCGTGATGTACACCCACCTGGTGAACCTCCTCGGCGGAACCCCCGTGCCGGTCTCCACCTATCCCGACTTCAAGCTCACCCCCGAGCGTGTGGAGGCCGCCATCACCCCGAAAACCAAAATGCTCATCGTCAATTCGCCCGCCAACCCCACCGGCGTCACTCTCAACGGCCAGGAACTCGCCGCCCTCGCCGCCGTGGCGCGCAAGCACAACCTCCTCGTGATCGCGGACGAGATCTACGAGGCCCTCCTCTACGATGAAAAGGCCGCGACCATGGTCGGGATGTACGAGAACGTCATCCTCCTCAACGGCCTCAGCAAGTCCGCCGGCATGACCGGCTGGCGCCTGGGCTGGGCGGCGGGCCCGGCGGAAATCATCCAGGCCATGAACACACTCCAGCAGTACACCTTCGTGTGTGCGCCCTCGGTCGCCCAGAAGGCCGCCGTCGTCGCGCTCGGGGCCGACATGGAGCCCAAAGTCGCCGCCTACCGCGAAAAGCGCGACATTATCTACAACGGCCTGAAAGACCGGTTCAATGTCACCCGGCCCGGCGGCGCCTTCTACATCTTCCCCGAGGCCCCCGGCGGGGACGGCGATGCCTTCGTGAAAAAAGCCATCGAGAACAACCTGCTCATCATTCCCGGCTCCGTCTTCAGCGGCGCGAAAACACACTTCCGGATTTCCTTCGCCGCCACCAACGACACCCTCCGAAAGGGAATCGACATCCTGCACCGGCTCGCAGCCGGTTGACCGCGAAGCGCGCGGAAATGGCAGGATCGCGGACATTCCTGTCCGCGGCAACGTGAGCCCACTTCCAATAAATTCCCCTGACCCACCAAAACCACCTCGAAAAGAAAGTGGCACAGGCGTCTCGCCTGTGTTCAGCGCCGCAAGGCGCAAATGCAGGATAGCCGTCCCGGCTGTCCACCGCGCCAAAGGCGCAAAGGATCGCGGACATTCCGTGGCAGGCTGAGCGCAGGACTTCAAATAATGGTTGCGCCTGTGAAATGGCCCCGGTGCTCGTTGGTTGCATTGCCGCTTTCGCGGACGCGGGGAATCCATACCAGAGCAGCCGCTCATGGCGCGTAGCGTCACCCATTCAGGATGAGAATCGACGGCGGCTTCGCCGCCTGCGCTCCCAGCCTTTGCCGCTTCCTTTTTTGGGGATACTGTGATCTGGTTTGTATGAGGCCATTGTGGTGATGATATGGCGCTCGATAGTCGGAGCGGGCGTTGCCGCAGTCAGGCCGACGGTCCGCCGGTGCGGATATGTTCGCGATCCTTCTCCGCGCGTTGCTGCTCCAGACGGCTGAACTGATACGGGAAACAGAAGCCCCGCGCGGCGATGATGCCGCGCGGGGCTTCGTATAAATTGATTGACTTATCCCGTATCAGACCTTCCGGAAACGCGCGCGGGCGCCCAGCGCAAGCGCGCCCAGGCCCATCAGCGTGACCGTGGCCGGTTCCGGAATCGGCGCGTGGCTTGTCTGGCCGAAGCGGATGTTGTCAATGCCGACGTTGTCCGAACTGCCGCCCAGACCCGTCTGGTCAATCTCGATCCGGAGGGATTCCGCCGTAAGCGGGCCATTGAAGTCAAACGACGTATGCGTGCTGGCCAGGATGACGTCCGCCAGGCTTTCGAAGAGCACCGCGTTGTTCTGATCGTACACGCGAATCGTGCGCACCGCCGAGTTGCTCAGCCACGAACCGACATCGAAGCCATACAGCTGCACTTCGTACCCGGCATCCGCCGTGAAAAGCACCTCCAGCGGGCCCTGGCCGACGCCCGGAATGTAGATGACATTCGTCAGGTCGCTGTAGGCGGTACTCCAGAACGCCGGATTCGGAACGCCGTAGTCGACGACCACATTGGGGGTGAAGCCTTCACTCCCGACTCCATAACTGCCCGTCGCGTCAATCAGCCCCGTCACCCGATCACCGTAATCCTGATCGATCAGCTGACCATTGCCAATCGGATTTCCGCCCACATTGAGCAGGTCATCAAACGTCAGAATGGTGGCGCCGGCGCTGCCCGCCAGTGTCGATACAGCCAGCGCAGCCAGCGCCGACACAACAATACCCGATTTCTTCATGAACGTACTCCTCTGGTTACTGCCTAACTTAACCCGGGTTCGCCGCCCATTGCCGCTGCCCGGGGGCATTGGCATGCACAGTCGTCTAACCCATAAACCAGTCCTTGAGCAAATTCCGTGCCTTTTTGGAGCGCTGCGAAAAATTGCGCGTATGCCGTTGGCTTTATTGCCGTTCCCCGGTAACCGATCTCCTGAAAAACCCGCTCAATGGTTCCAATACGACTCCAGAGTTGAAATAATTTATCAATCGTGAGTAATGCTTGTCGGTTAAGGGATCCGGGATGCGCCATGGTGCGCTCGCAATGGGCGCGAGCCCGTACGCGGCGCGTTCACTTCGCCTGGGCTTGCATGCGGAGACAACTGGGGTTGCGGCTGCGGTTGCGGGTGTATTCTGGCGAATTACACTGCCGACCGTCTCTAAAGGGGGGTCACATTTCAGCCGTCTGACGCAGCAGCGCGCAGGAATCGCATCAGACGCTCCGGTATATCAAGAGGAAGCGGGGCAAAGGATCGCGGAAGGGAGTGTCCGCCAACCTGCGATTCAGGCCCGTCTCGATCAGGACACGCTTTCACCCCGGTGGGGGCTTCTTTCGGCTGAAGTGTTACCAAAGGCGCTATTGCCCGCGGGATAGCTCGTGCGAGATTTCGCTTCCCCAAGGGCGCGCTCTGGTATGATGAGGCCCGCTATGGTTGTTTAATGCTGGTTGAGGGCGCGCTAATCCCATGAATTTCATACACCGGACTTGCCTGGTCGTCGCATGTTCTACCGCATGGTGCGCCGCGAGCGCGCAGCCGCTGCCGTTCCACGACGCGGTCTCCAGCGCGGGCGCCAACACGGCGCCCGTTCCGTGGGCGCAACCGCTCGCTGGCGGGGCGATCCGCGCGCTGGCCATCGCGCCCTTCAACACGCTCGGCGATTTCGCCACGCTTCAGGCGCACCTGGCCCTGGATCTCGAAGCCGTCGCGCTCTGGGATCGGGACCACCTCGGCTACGATCCCCTTTTCCCCGAGCCGCGCTATCCCGACGCCGCGCGCGACCAGGTCGAGGCCCGGCTCATGCGCGCGCTGGACCGGAAACAGGTCGGCGTCATCGTGATCGCGCAGTGCAATCCGGCCGCGCTGCCCGAAGGCGTTCAGCGGCGGATCATCGAGCGCGTGGAGGGGGGGGCAAGCCTGCTTTTCGTGGGCGACCCCACCCGGGCGTCCGGGCCGCTCGCCGCGTTTCTTCGGGACGCCGGTGCGCCGGAGGATACGCGTGATTTCACGCGCGGGGTTGGGCCGCTGGGCCTGACCCGCAGCCAGGCGGATAACCTCGTCACGCGGCGCGCCGCCGGCGCCGGGCGGATGGTGATCCTCCGCTTCGACCTGGATCCGGCCTCCAACCACGGCCTCATTCCCGCGCCGGCGAGCCCCTACGATCTCACCCCGGAATATGAAACCAACGCCTACTCCCTCGTTTGTCGCGCCATGCTGTGGCTCGCGAATCGGGATTCCGGAGAGGAAATCGTCGAGGTGGCCGACATATCGCCGAAGGGCCCGGACGACGAAGAGATCCCGCCCGGATATCCGCGGGAATTCGTCGAGGCGGTTCGCCAGAACGCCTTCAACCAGCCTGTCCGGCCATTTGCGCTTCGCCTGGCCGAGCCCGCGCGCGACACCTACGGCGTGCTCTACCGCCTGCGCGTTCCCGGCGCGTTCGCCGCGCCCCCCGTGGTGGATGCCGGCGCCGTCTTGCGCAAGGGCGCCTCCGAGTGCGCGCTCGACATCCTCGCCGCGCCGGGGGATTATCTACTCGACATCTGGCTCATGAAGCGCCGGGGCGTCGCCGCGTGGCACACCGCCGAAATCAACATCTCGGGCTGGCCGCGATTCCGAGATATCTCCATCCAGCGCGGCGGCGAAAAGGCCGTCTGGGTGCTCCCGAACGACTCCCTCGATCTCAGGATCAACGTCGAGCCCGGCGCGCTGCTCGCCGCCGGCGACACCGCCGCGGTAGTCGCGCGCGCGGTCGACAGCCTCGATCGCCTCGTCGCCACCGCAACCGCCGCCGTGGATGCGAGCGGGGGCCACGTGAACCTGCGGCTGGAACTCGCCGACCTCATCGCCCCCGTTATCCGCGTCGAGGTCCTGGCGCTGCCCGGCGCCCTTGCCGCCGACGCCACAAGCCCGGCCCACCCCGCCCGCGCTACCTACTTCTTCCCCGTTCGCCTGCCCGATCCGCCCCTCCAACCCGAGGTGATTCTGTCCACGCCCGGCCCCTTCGACTACGCCGCCATCCGGCAGATGACCGCCCTCCGGAAGGCCCTCGGCGCCCGCCTCGCGCATGCCCCCGCGACTGTCGAGGCCCTGTTGGCCACAAGCGCGGCCGGACTCAACCGGATCGCCCGCGTGGGCAGCCTCGACGCCGGCGTGGGAGGGACCAGCAGCGTCCGGACGCCGTGCTTGTCCAGCGATGACTTCTGGGCGCGTGAGACCGAACAGATCAAGGCCGGCGCGCTTTCCGCCTGGGCCGGCGGCGCCGCCACCTATTCCCTCGGCGCCGGCCTCGCCCTGACCACCACCGACGCCCAGGTCTGCCAGAGCCCCGCGTGTCTGGCGCGTTTTCGCGATACCCTCAAGGCAAGCTACGGCGGGGTGGATGCGCTCAATGCCGCCTGGGGAAGCGATTTCCGGACCTGGAGCGATATCGCGCCGCTCCCGCTGGACCAGTGCCAGCAAACGCGGCAGTGGGCGCCCTGGCTGGATTTTCGGCTGGAGATGAATGGCGTTCTGGCAGACGCCCTGCGCCGCGCGCGAAAGACTGTCCTCGAAATCCCGGGCACGGGCCGTACCGGTTTCCAGACCGCCACCGGACCCGTAACCCCCGTGATGGGCTACGACTGGCCGCAGATAACAACCGCCGTGGACTACATCGCCGCGCCCCCGGATCCCTACATCGTCCGCCGCCTGCAATCCTACCAGCCCGCCCGGCCCCTCACCGGCGTTGTGCTCGGCTACCGGGACCTGCGCGATCGCGGGGAATGGGCGCGCTGGATGGCCTGGGACGCCACGTTCCGACAGACCCCCGCGATCTGGCTGGAACAACCCCTCAGCCGGGGGCCGCAAAACCTGATCGGCCCGGACGGAACCCTGATGCCCGAACTGGCCAGGCTCCGCGACGCGCTCGACGCCATTCAGGACGGCCCCGGCGATCTGCTGCTCCGCGCAACGCCCCGCTGGACCGGCATCGCCCTGGCCGACAGCACCGCGTCGCGCTACCTCGACCAGGCCGACCCCGAACCCGGGCGCACGGCGGAGGAAGCGGAGACCTGGTTCGAACACGCGCTCAACCAGATGGGCTTCGCCGCCCGGATACAGCCGCTTGAAGGGACGCTGGAGAACATCAACACGATCATCCTGAGCCGAATTCGCGTGCTTTCGGATGCCGAGGTCGAGGCGCTCAAACGTTTTCACGACCGCGGCGGGCTCATCCTCTCGGACGGGCGCGCCGGGCGATTCGACATTCACGGGACGCCCCGCGCCGCGAACCCGCTGCCCTTTTTGCACCCGCTGCACCCCGAATCCCCGGACGACGCCTTCGCCCTCTGGAGCAACCGGCCCGTCTGGGTGAGCCAGGCGGGGGAGGGGGCCGCCAACCGCGAGATCCTGGCCCACCTGCTCGCGCGCGCGGGCAATGAACCAAGCCTGCCGGTTCAACTCCCCGAGAAGCAGGATGGCGCCGTGTCCCTCTTCCAGTTCGCGTACGGCGCCGCGACCATCGTGGCCTGCCTGCCGGATCGCGACGCGCCCACCACCGTCCGCCGGGCCAGCCTGAAGCTCCCCGACGATACCCACGCCTTCAGCCTGCTCGACGCCGAGGCGTCCGCCGTGTCACGCCGGATCCAGTGGACCATCGCGCCCGGCGTCCCCAATATCTACGCCATCCTGCCGTACCGCGTGAAGAAGCTCGCGATTGAGACGCCCGCGCTTGCCCCGGCGGGGTCCCGGCTGCACCTGTCGGTCGCACTCGACACCGGCGACGTTCGGCCCGGCACGCACGGGCTGGCCATCCAACTGGCCGATCCAACCGGCCAGGAATTGCGGCACTACCGCCGGTTTATCGAGACGGAGGACGGGCGCGCATCGGCCTATATTCCCCTCGCGCACAACGAACTGTCCGGGCGATACACCCTGACGGTCCGCGACGTGCTTACCCGCCAGACCGCAACGGCCTACATCGACGTGAAGTGACGGGGCGCGCCGCTAGAACAGCGAGAGCACCCGGAGTTCGTCCGTTATTCGCGCTTTTTCATACGGCTTCACAAGATACCCATCGCACCGGGCGTCAAAGGCCTCCAGCACGGACTTCGAGTCGTCCAGCGCGCTCGTAATCACGATACGCGCCCCCTCCTCGCGCGCGATCCCGTGCGCCTCCTCCAGGCCGCGCATGGCCCGGAGCGCCTCGTGCCCGTCCATCCCCGGCATCATAATATCCAGGCACACCAGGTCGTAGCGGTGCTCCACCTCAATCGCAAGCCGGAACATCGCCACGGCCGTCTCCCCGTCCCCGGCAACCTCGCAGCGGCCATACTCCCCCAGAAAATGCGCCAGAAGGCGCTGGCTGGTCACGTCATCCTCAACAATCAAGATCCGCAGGCTCACGGTTCACCCTCCTGCCCCGGCAACGGCAAAAAAAAAGGCCCCAGCGAGTCGGACGGGGCGTATGAAAAGCAAATAAGCGGGTCGGCGCAAGCGCCAGATGTATATGGTATGAAACTCGCCGTCCAATCCGTTGGGGCGGCGCATGTGTTTACCACAGCAGCCATCCATATGGTGCCACACTTCAATTCGCTTGTCAACTGAAAAAAATGGACAGTTCCGGCTTACCCGCCCGCCTCCGACAGCGCCCGCGTAAGCGCCGCCGGACGGATCGCCCCGTGCGACGTGTGCCACAATGCCGACCCGCCCGACACCAGCAATATCTGCGGCGAGGCGTGCCGCACCCCCAACACATCCGCAATCACATTGGACACCGGGCGCGACTCCACCACGTAGTTGATATACACGGGCGCGGGCGGCTCGCTTGCGCCATCGATCCAGGCGCGCACCTCGCTCAGGGCGCCCGAAGAAACCGGGCAGCGCGTGCTGTGCTTGAAAATGAACACCGGCCGCGCTTCGCTCTCCGCCAGGCACGCGTCCAGCGCGTCCAGGGTATCCAGCTTGGTCATGCCCGCCTCCGTTCCGGGCTGCCCCGCCCCGGCGAGGCCCCCCAGCAGTGTCTTGAGAATGGTCCACACGGCCGTCTGCGCAACTTTCCTGTTTTTGACCCATTTCCGGGCCGGGTGCTATACTAGGCGACCTTGCGCACAAAACGCAAGCCGTTTTCAAGGCACGAGTTACCCATCCCAAGCGCCCGAGAGCACCCATGCCGGACAAAGCCTACATCAAGACCTTCGGCTGCCAGATGAACGAGCACGACAGCTTCCAGATGCGCGGCGTGCTCGAACGCGAAGGCTACGAAATCACCGAAGATCACAACGACGCCTCCCTCATCGTCGTCAACACCTGCTCCGTGCGCCACAACCCCGAGAACAAGGTCTACAGCCTCGTCGGCCAGTTGCGCGATCGCAAACAGCAGGATCCCAACCTCATCATCGCCGTTGCCGGATGCGTCGCACAGCAGGAAGGCGAAAAGATCCTCAAGCGCGACAAATCCGTCGACATGGTCTTCGGTCCCGACAACTTCTTCAAGCTCCCGGAGATGATCCAGCAGGTCAAGGCCGGCGAGCGCGTCTGCAACACCAAATGGCAGCCCCGCGACCGCAAAATCCAGAACTTCATCCCCGAGGAATGGGTCGAAAACGGCCACGTCGAAGGCGTCAAGGCCTACATCGCGATTACGAAGGGCTGCAACAACATGTGCACCTTCTGCATCGTGCCCTTCACCCGCGGCCGCGAGGTCTCCCGCGAGAAGGACAACATCCTCCGCGAGGCCCGCGCACTCATCCGCAACGGCGCGAAGGAAATCTGGCTCCTCGGCCAGAACGTCAACTCCTACCAGGCCGCGGCGGACTACCGCTTCTATGAACTGCTCGATGAATTGTCGCGCCTCGAAGGCCTCCAGCGCATCCGCTTCACCTCGCCCCACCCCAAGGACTGGAACAACGCCCTCTCCGACCTCATGGCCGAGCGCAAGTCCATCGCGAACCAGTTGCACCTGCCCTTCCAGGCCGGCAGCGACCGTATCCTCCACGCGATGCGCCGCAACCACACGCTCGACGAGTACCTGGCAAAGGTGAAGTACCTCCAGCAGGTCAACCCCGGCGTCGAGCTCAGCACCGACCTCATCGTCGGCTTCCCCGGCGAGACCGACGAGGACTTCGAGCAAACCATGCACTGCCTGCGCGAAGTGCGCTTCGGCCAGGTCTTCGCCTTCAAATACTCCCCCCGCCCCGGCACCGTCGCCGAGGCGCTCGAAGACGATGTGCCCCGCGAAGTGAAGGAAGCGCGCCTCGCCCGTGTCCTCGAACTGCAGCAGCGGATCAACAACGAGCAGCTCGCCGCCTACCACGGGTCCGTGCAGGAGGTCCTCATCGACCACGCCCACACCCGCAAGCGCGGCTGGCTCAACGGTCGCACCGACAACTACCGCCCCATCACCTTCCCCGCGCCCGACCACGAAATCGGCGACATGGTCCAGGTCGAGGTCACGGGCTACAAAGGCCACTGGCTCGAAGGCGAATTGGTGGGAGCGACGGCGGCCACGGCCTGATGCGTGATGGGCCGGCAAAAGGGCGTTTCGGGTGTGTCGCCAGGCCCCGACCAAGGCCGCTTGAAATGCCAACTGAAGCGCGCAGGGCTGGGAGCGCAGGCGTCCCCGCCTGCTTCACGCACCGCAGGTGCAGCAAGGATCGCGGACATTCCCCGGCAAATGTAGGATAGCCGTCCCGGCTGTCCCCCGCGCCAACGGCGTGCAAAGGATCGCGGGCATTCCTGCCCGCGGCAAAGGGGGCTCGGGCCTTCAATGGCCGCCGTGGGTTTGGAATGAAAACCTGCCTTTTGCCAAGACCGGAACGCGACGGGAACCGGGGCCTCTCAAAAAGCGCAGCGATCAGGGTCCGTCTCGGGCGAACCCTGCCGCAGGCACGAATGCCCGCGATCCTGTGATGCCTACCCTCGGAATTCGAGGCTGCGGAACAGACGCGTCTTCACGTTCCCGGGCGGCCCGCAAACATTGCCCCGTATCCCCGCAGACAAGTAAAATACACGTTACGGGCGCCGCGATTGCATTTCCGGACTTCCGAGAACGCCCCAGGCGCCGGCGCGGCAGTGACCGCCTCTTCCCAGCAAAAGCCCCGATAGGAACAGCCCTTCATGAACGTAGAAGTCGTACCCTTTGACGCCTGCAAGGTCGTCGAGGAAGAATCCTGCCTCGTCATTCCCCTGTTTGAGAAGGCCTTCCCCCTCGACAGCAGCCTCCTTAATGACAAGGACGAGGAATTCCTCCAGACCCTCGCCGACAAGAACATCATCACTGGCAAGGCCCAGACCTGCTACTACGCGGCCACGCCGCGCAGCACCTACCAGGGCGTGCTTGTGGTCGGGCTTGGGCCCCGCGACGACTACGACGACGAAACCTGGCGGCGTACCGGCGGCAAGGCCGTGGAACTGCTCCAGCTCCACCGCGTGAGCCACGTCTACCTCGACCTCTCCCGCCACGACAACGTGCCGCCGCTCCCCTTCCTGGAGGGCCTCGTCCTCGGGCAGTACAACTTCGAGGTGTACAAGAAGGCCCCGGAGCCCGGCGACGCGCCCGTGAAGATCCAGACGGCCACCGTGATCACCGACGACAAGACCGAGCCGACGGCCCTGCTCTCCAGCATCCAGCTCGGCGTGCTTGCGTGCCTCAGCGCGAACGGCGCCCGGCACCTGGCCAACACCGCGCCCAACGAAATGACGCCCCGCGCCCTGGCCGACTTCGCCCAGGGCATCGCGGATGAATCCGGCTGCAAATGCACCATCATGGAGCCCGAGGAAATGGAGCGCCTCGGCATGAACGCGCTCCTCGGTGTCGCCCGCGGCAGCGCCCAGCCCCCGCGCCTCATCTTCCTCGAACACCACCACAGCGACAACGTCAAGACCCTCGCCATCGTGGGCAAGGGTATCACCTTCGACACGGGCGGCATCAGCATCAAGCCCGCCGCCGGCATGCACGAAATGAAGTACGACATGTGCGGCGCCGCGGCGGTCCTCTGCGCCTTCATGACCATCGCCGAGCTCAAGCCCGCCATCAACGTGGTCGCCGTCGTGCCCGCCGCCGAGAACATGACCGGCGACGCCGCCCAGCGCCCCGGCGACATCGTCAAGGCGTACAACGGCAAGACCATCGAAGTGCACAACACCGACGCCGAGGGCCGCCTCGTCCTCGCCGACGCCATGGCCTACACCGTCGACAAGTACAAGCCCCACGCCATGGTCGACGCCGCCACCCTCACCGGCGCCTGCGTCGTCGCCCTGGGCCACTGCGCCGCCGGCCTCTTCAGCAACAACCCGTCCCTCGCCAGCGCCCTTATCGCCGCCGGCGAAGCCACCGGCGAGCGGCTCTGGCAGCTCCCCCTCTGGAAAGACTACGACAAGCTCATCGAAGGCACGCACGCCGACATCTGCAACGTCGGCCCGCGCGAAGGCGGCGCCATCACCGCCGCCGCCTTCCTCAAGAACTTCGTGGGCGATACCCCCTGGGCCCACATCGACATCGCCGGCACCGCCTGGGACGTCAAAAACACCCCCTACTGGAACACCAACCACGCCACCGGATTCGGCGTAAGGCTCCTGACCAAATGGATCTTGGACCAGGTGGAGGAATAGGCTTTAGGCTTTAGGCTTTAGGCTGTAGGCTGTAGGCTGTAGGCTGTAGGCTGTAGATTTCAGGCCCGAATAGACCCACTTCAACCCGAGCCCGCTCAAACGCCATGTCAACTGTCAACTGTCAACTGTCAACTGAAAAACGCGCGACGGTCCACACCCTCGGCTGCCGCCTCAATCAGTCCGAGTCCGCCATCCTGGAGGAAAAACTCCGGGCGGATGGCTATACCCTCGTGCCCTTCGGCCAACCCGCCGACCTCGCCATCGTCAACACCTGCACCGTCACGAACGAAGCCGACGCCAAATCGCGTAAGCTCGTCCGCCAGTTCATCCGCAACAATCCCGGCGCCTACACCGCCGTCATCGGCTGCTACGCGCAGATGGGCGCCAAAACCCTCGCCAGCATCCCCGGCGTCGACCTCATCATCGGCAACCAGGAAAAGCTCAACGTCCTCGACTACGTCAAGGCCGGAAAAAACGAAACCCCCCTCGTCATCCGCGACCGCATCGACCGCGACGACTTCTTGATAGAATTCGGCGACGAAAACACCCCCCTCAGCCGCCGCGCCAACCTCAAGGTGCAGGACGGCTGCGACTTCATGTGCAGCTTCTGCATCATCCCCTTCGCCCGCGGACGCGCACGCGCCCGGGAGTGGGGGAACCTCCTCGACGAAGCCCGCAGCCTCGTCGATCGCGGCGCAAAGGAAATCATCCTCACCGGCGTCAACATCGGCACCTACAACCTCGAAGGCCGCAACATCCTCCACATCGTCGACGCCCTCAACGAGATCGAAGGCCTCCACCGCATCCGCATCAGCTCCATCGAGCCCACCACCATCCCCGGCGAACTCTTCGACCGCATGAACGACCCGGCCCACGCCCTCCTCCCCTACCTCCACATCCCCCTCCAGGCCGGCTCCGACAACATCCTCACCGCCATGCGCCGCAAATACACCCGCCAGGAATTCCTCGACTTCATCTTCCACGCCCACGACGCCGTCCCCGGCATCGGCATCGGCACCGACATCCTCGTGGGCTTCCCCGGCGAAGCCGACCAGGACTTCGAACACACCTGCGACGCCCTCTGGAAAAGTCCCCTCGTCTACGCCCACGTCTTCAAATACTCCGAACGCCACGGCGCCGCCTCCACCCGAATCCCCCACAAAGTCCCCCCGCAGACCATCAACGAACGCGCCGCCCGCCTCCGCAAGCTCAGCGCCGACAAGACCCGCATGTTCTGCGAGCACCAAATCGGCCAGACCCAAGAAGTCCTCTTCGAACAGGCGCAGGATGGATTCTGGACGGGATATACGGGGAACTACACCCGCGTGGCGGCGGAGAGCGGAGAGGACCTGACGAACGAGATGCGGAGGGTAAAGCTGGAGGAAGTCCGCGGGGACTTGGTGTTTGGACAACTAAACTTCCAGCGTCCTCAGATTCTGATACCGCAAGTGAGTTAGCTAGCAAATGCCACGATATGTACCGGACCCAACTAGTCAAGCTGATCATTTACTTCAGTTGATCGGTCAATTTTACGATTCGACCCCTCTCTCACCAATAGGGGAAAGGCTCAATGAGGCTATACAAGCATTGCTCGACTGCCGGGTTGATGCCGACCTCGGACGGGCTTTCACCGATATTCACAGACTGCTGGAGAGACTCCCGCACGGGAATAACCTCGGTGATCGTTTCTGCTTCGACGCTGAGTTGATCGCTTCGATACGTGACGACTGGTCTGGGTGTTCACAGTATCTGGGTTCGATGATCATCCCAAAGTACGGAGACGAATGGGGGCATCATTCAATGAACCTACCAAATTTCAAAGATAGCGGTTTGCCTCGAGTCGATCTCGTAGTGTTTTGCGGGGGAGATAGCCTCGACTGCGTTTCTCTCCTTAATTACCCGTGGTTGATACATGAGCTTGCACACAATCTCTTCATCCCTCAAGACTCCATCGGGTGCGCAAACCTGACGATAGAAATCAATAGATTTGTTCGAGGCTGTAAGCTGCGCTCATTCTCGGCCTCAGCGCACCAACAGACTGCCCAAAATGCGAAGTACGACTCGCTAGAAAAGGCATGGCTAGGATATGGCAGTGGAGGGCATTGGCTACACGAACTTGCGGCTGATGCAGTGACGGTTTGGACACTGGGACCAGCGTTCCTGGCGGCGTTTATCGATACCGTTGAGAACCCTCACCCGTTTCATACCAACGCGAAGCACCCATCATACGAAATGCGGACGATGTCGTTACTTAACTTGGCGGAGAAACTTGGCTGGAGTTCGCACGTCGAAGAGATGAAGAATCTGCTAGAGAAATGGACTCACTTGTACGGCAGTACCGTAACAAACGATTACCTCCAGCAGCGAAGGGCATCTATTCTAGATGCAGCCGCAATCGATACGTTCAATCTGTGCGAACGGCTTCAGCTACCTTTGTGCGACCAATCGATGATTACTCAGGTGACCAGAGACTTTGAATCCTCGGCCAAACTAGAGTTCAACTCCAAGTTACTTCTGTTTGCATGGCAAGCGGAACGTTCACTTACTAAGAGCGAGTATCGTGATTGGGAACGCTCTGCACTGCATCAACTTACTATGACTCCTATGCAGTAATTCCTGTAATCTGATATCCCTGTGAAGCTTGTAGCGCACCCTCGTCTGCGATATGAAGAATCCAGGGCAAGCTACGTCCCATGTCCGGTTTCGTGTACCCCATATCCGCTTCCCATACGATGTCACGCACGATGTCATCGACTGACAGCTCCCCTAGCAAAGTATCACAACGAAGAATCAACGGACTCGCGGTACCTTGCGTTAGCGTGGGTCGTCCCGTCGTACAGGCCAACACCTTCGAATCTTCATCGAACGGCTTCACAATCTGTCCAACAAGGGGATTATCGGTTCCCTCAGGACCGACAGTAAACAACTTCCAATTCTCCGCACGCTTATGCACTTCCACTGTAGCCCAAGTGGCTTCAGAGGAAATCCAGCCTTTCGACCGACACGTGCTCGCAAGTCGAGAGAGGGCCAGCTTCTCGTCAATATCGTCTTTCTGCCCCAGCAGACTGCCATCTCTCACGAACAGGACTCGCTCAAGGTCCGGCTCGACTCCAACCGAGGCGAGTTTCTCACGGAGATTCTTAAGAATAGATAGTATCCCATCATGAAGTGACTCGCTGGGTATCGGCTCCGCTTTTGTATGTGGAATGTGAAGACGATCGGCAAATACGCACAAGATTGCATCTGAATTTCCTAGTGAAGAAAATCCGTACCCCACACTAATGAATGCCGTGTGATTGTGCGCTCCGCCAACGTCGATTCCTATATGCACATTGAAATTCATGGGACTTGCAGGAAGGAATGGAATCCAGCATGCTTTGATTAACAGATTGTCGATACACAAGACGTATCTATTATTGATCCGTCTCACCAACTTGATATCGTGAGTCTTCAAGGCTTCCCAGGATGTAGAAGTCCACTTCTCGGGCAGTATGGAGTCGCTGTACATGCACTGCGAGGGAACGTGAAGTTCCCTCTTGAGAAGGTCATGGGTGTCATTTGCCCGGGCACCCATTTTCGAATTTTCGGGAAGCACAACAAGGGCGGCTCCGAACTCACCTTGTTGGATCTTGTCACTTAGCTCGGAAACACTGTCGTACTGAAGCAAGTCGAATTTAAGCGGCAAGGACCGCCTCACACAAAGGAGGTTTACATCGTCAAGTAACCTACTCGCCCTTTCATCTCCTAGCTTTGTGGTTACCGCAAGAGCTGGCTTGAGCATTGCCTCCTGCAAGAATCCGTTTTTCTCAATAGCTAACTTTCTCTTCTGGTAACGCTCCCGCAACGCGTCCGCGCTATGAGAGGACGGTGCAAGGATTCGATCTTGTTGCGCCCCCTGGCCTTTTACACGGATATCTGGAAGCGATACGAAGGAAGCCCAGATTCGACTGACATCTATTTCGCTCGTGGCCAGTTCAAGCGTCTGACCGCCAATTAGATCAATACCCGAAAAATAATCCCGAAGCAGATTTATATACGCTCGCCGGTCCTCGGGCAGTATTATCGTCTCTCGGTGCATCTCGCCAGTATTCTGTGTTCCAAGAATTAAATGTATCTCGTCCATGGGTACAGGTAACGCCCCAGAGCCAAACTTAATACACGAAACGTTCGCTGACTTTCTTGCCCTCTGTTCTGTAGTGCTCAATTCAGCAGATTCTTTGATATAGTCGATCTGGTTGAAATCAAGGACCGCAATCTGACCGCGCGGCGGGCAATGTAGCAATCGTGCTGCGATCTTTTCGCCCGAACGTTTTAGGCGATTCTCCCGCTTGGCATCAACCATTGAGAGCAGTTCCTCTACACGTCCTTCCTTAAAGTAGTCTCCGAAGGAGCGTCGATCAATCCCAGTTGTGGTGACTACAAACTGTAGAACGGGGAGGCCGCCTCGTAACATCTCTGGATTGACGAGGAACCTCCGACAAAACACCACGTCAGACCGCCCTCCAAACTCTGGTACTTGACAGAACGAATTGTAGTCTTGCCAAAAATCTCCGAGTTTTTCACTGCGATTCTCTTTTCGATGCTTTTTGAGCGATTCTCGAATTATTCCAGCGACAATCGGCCAGTCTCGACCGTTCGAACAAGATACTGTTCGGGCCCCGTCTTTCGTAACTAGATACCCTTCGAATTCGATATCACTTGCAAGGTTCCAGGAATTGGGTACTGCCACAAACTCTGGGGAGAAATCGACGACGAAACCAAATCCCCTGCAGGAGCTCGACGGATGTTTCTTCAGATTCCAAACAACTGACTTGACATCGCCTCGGGATTCATGAGTCGATTTAGAATGGCCGCAAGGTCGGAGCCGATATATATTCACATTCCAGGTCAATGCCGAAGAATTCTGGATTTCAACTGCGTTTAGACGCACGGTCTCCCGTTCGCCGCTGGTGTCGTTGAGGCCTTGCCCCCTCTTCATCGTTTCTTCTCCCGCGTGAAATAGTAGGTTGCCGCTGCGCCGAAGAAACTCGACACCAGCGGCAACCAAGTGTTAAAGACATCGGATAGGCGTTCGACGATATCCGGTTTCTCCAGCCAGGCAAAGAGCGTTACCGTCGCATATTGAGTAACGAACGTCCCCGCCAGGAGCCAGAAGAGCATATAGGCCAGAGTGCTCGCGGTCTCCGCGTCGTGCTTGACCGATTCGAACTTAACTTCCTGGTCGGTACTGACGACTTCGCCGCCCTCTCTGACGTCCTCCCCAGGGAGGAGAGGCTGCCCCTCCACTGACACGCTCGGATTCGCCGTCTCTGCGTCTTCAATCACCTCAACGGAGACTTCCGACGCACCTGACTCCGCGACGGCCTCGTTTTCCCCGCTTCTGACTTCCTCACCCATGGCCCTGCTCCTATTTGCTGTGCAATGACGGAATCACCATGACTCGTTCTTCACCCGTTTTCGGGTTACGCACGACCACTTCTGAAAAGCCCTGCTGATCTTGGTTCTGCAGCGCGCGACTAATCTGCAACGATTCACGCACGGCATCGGCCAATGAATTGAACTTACCTCTACGCTGCACATCTTCCAGACTGTCATAGCTTCTTTCATCGAAGGAAAATACGACTCGTTTCGACTTACCCATCTCAAGTTCCTCCAAAGGCCAAGCCAAGCAAAGCCAATATCCAAGGAATGGACACAAAATACACTCTTTTTATATCATTTATGATGTCGCTTGTCAATGTAATTGTCTCGATTTTACATACATATTCATACTAAGAGTGATAGCATATTGACGAATCGGAGCACTAAGTTGTTGTGTAGAAATGGTTTACACATCCCGAAACGGAGTGGCAAAAGACGCTACTAATAGTAGGGATTAGGAAACATTGCTGGCCAATCCACCTAGGCGCTCCGTAATTCCCCTCCAGCCGCTCAAACTTCCGAATCAACCTACCAAAATGCGTCCCCTTCCCGTCATATGCCCATACCCCCCTCCACGATGCCCGGCGTCACGCCCAACTGCCCCGGTTGCGCCTTATCCTGGGCCGTTTGAATGTGTCCGTCAGCCCCCGGGACATGAATTCGCCGGGCCTGCACCGGCTCGAGGGCGCGCGCCGGGGGACGTGGTCCGTTCGGGTAATCGGAAACTGGCGGATCACGTTCCAGTTCGCCGGCGAAGATGCGATTCAGGTTGACTCCGAAGTCGACCACTGTGGTGACGCCATGCTGATGCACAACCTGCCCCACCCGGCGAAGTTCTCGGGGACCTCTGCCTCGAATCCCTCCGCCTCAGCGTCACCGACGCCGCGAAGGCCCTCGGCGTGAGCCGCAAGACCCTCTCCAGTATCCTCAACGGCCACGCGGGCATCGGCCCGGAGATGGCCGTGCGCCTTTCCATCGCTCTTCCGCCTACGGCGGACGCTTCGCCCCGTGGTGGCGCGGTGCGACGAGCCGAGCAGCGCCGGGGTGCGTTGAAGGTGGCGCCGTTGACGCTGGGGTAGGCTCAGTCCGCGGTCCACACGCATCGGGCGCAGTAGGCCGCTACCGTAGGAACCGGCTCCCCGGCGCTATGGACAGGCGGGACGCCTATCCTACTTTTCGTCGGTCACCCCTCAGACCACCTTGTCGTCCGCCGCGACCAGCACTTCCTCAACCCCGCCGTTCCTGGGCTCCGGAGGAACAGCAAGAACGTCGCCGAAAGCACGGGAGACCGTAATGAACTCAGGTCCACGTGCCCGCAATGTGCGATACGCTTTCTCATCCACCTCTGTCATCTTCTTCCAATAACCTCTCTGCCAGCCGGTACAAGGTCGTCCCCGCTTTCCGCGGCCAGTCCGGCGCGGGCGGAGTATCCCGTTTTCTTGCGCGCTCCACGGCGACCGCGATTCCCGGTTCGAGCGTGGCAATGTCCAGGTTGCCCTTGTCGTAGTGGGGCATGTGTTTTCGCAGGCGCGCGGCGGAGGCTTTCCGGTCCGGCGCGCCTTTCGCCGGCTCGAAGTGCAAGAGCAGCCAGTACTCGAAACACGGGTTGCTTACCGCCAATCCATACCGAGGTTCGGATTTGCTCCATTCGTGCAGGGAGTTAAGGTCTTCCTCCCGCCAGTGGTCCGTATCCACTACGAGCCAGGCCTCGTCCCCGGCGAGCAGATCGTTCTTTTCGATGTGTTCCCGCATGCGCTTCAAGACCTACCCGGGCGCGCTCTTGTCCTTCCCCTTAATGCATTTCACATTGACCGCGTAGGCCGCTGAGTTGAAGAGCTTGAAGTAGGTCGGTTCCGTCTTCGATCCTTCTGTTGCGATAACGAAAAGTTTCTTGACGCGGCGTGTCCGGGCCGGACGATTGAATTTGCGCCGCGCCATGCCCCGTCAAACCCCGTCGTTCACGGGCGCACTGGCCGCCAATTCACCGGAAAGGAGGATTCGGGGCACCCCGCCCAGCCGCCCCTGGAGGTAGCGCTTCCGGATGTCCGTATCATTGCGCAACTCCTTGTATTCTGCGAAGGAGAACAGTTGCGACTGGCCACCGGCATCCCGCTCCGCGACCCACATCTCGTCCCGGCGCAGCAAGTCCTGGTCCATGAGGAAGACGTCGTGGGTGGTGAAGACCAACTGCGACCGCGACGCCGCGTTACAGGAATCCAGGTACGCCTCGAGCAACCGCCGCGTCAGGAGCGTGTGCATGCTGCGGTCCAGTTCGTCGATCACGTAGACCTTGTCACATTGGGCGCTGGATGCCTCTATAAAGGCGGGAAGCAGATCAATCACCCGCTGGGTCCCCGATGACTCCTGATTCAAGTCAAACTTGATTCTGGAACCGTCGGAGCGGTTGTGATTGGACACCAGCTTTCGAACCCTAATCCCGCCGTCTGCCCTGGCTGTGAGTACAAACCGTTCATTCGTGTCTCTATTGTGAATGCGGTGAATCCCACCCGACTTTATGACGTGATTTACGACAGCAATCAGGTTGTCGGGTAGTGGCAGGTTTTCCAGCGGAATCTCTTCGGCGCCCAGGTGCGCAATCCCGGTGTCTAACTGAGCGAGAGAAGAACTCATAACGCCGTATAGAGGCTGGTCCTCTTCCAGGTGATCTTCGAAATTCTCCACACGGAAATCCGGGGCGATCAGCACCAGGCTGCTCTTGAACCAGTCGTAGACGGGCCGAAAGTCGGTCACGTTCTGGGACACCGCGTTAGTGAGGTACAGCTGATTCTCTTTGGTGCCCTGAAAAGCGAATCGATAAAAGTCTTTCGGCTTCAATGAGCCATGAAGCGCTTCCAGTTTCTGTGCTTTGCGGTCATAGAGCACTGTTTCACTGGAACTGTTGATGCGGACCAGCCGCTCCTCGGTCACGGACTTTGCCGTGAGCGAAAAGCTGTAATCGTAGACCATATCGCCAATCAGCAGTTCAAAATGAAAGGTGCAAGGCTCGTTCTCCGCCCCGGGATCCAGGAGGAAGGGTGTAACGGGAATGGGCGCGTCAGGATGCACTCCTCGGACCACGAAACTCTTGGCAAAGGCCAGTGACTTCACGAAATTGGTCTTGCCAGACGCATTCCCACCGTAGATCGCCGCAACGGGCAGCAGGCGCAAGTCGAACTTGTTGACCCGAGCCACGCGGTCATTGTGCTGGAGTTCCTTGCTCGCGATCATCGAGAATGCGGCTTCTTGGTAAAAAGAAAGCCAATTCTGGAACGAATACCGGATCAGCATTTTGCGGCTCCTGCGAGATTTTTTCTCTCCCCAGCTAGATTATAGCATAGGAATCGTCAAAATGTCGTGTTGTATGAGAAAAACCCTCCCCAGCATCCTCAACGGCCACGCCCGCATCAGCCCGGAGATGGCCGTGCGCCTTTCCACCAGCTTTCCGCCTACGGCGGACGCTTCGCGCCGTGGTGGCGCGGTGCGACGATCCGAACAGCGGCGGGTGCGTTGAAGGTGACGACGTTGCCGCACGTTCAGTAGTGATTCCGGCAAGCGATGACGCGAATACGGTCCTCGGAAACTTTGTAGACAATACGTGTTCGGTGTAGATTCGCCGCGACCAGCATCCGGTAAGCTCGAATTTAAGCGGTTCCGGCTTGCCTATCCCCTCGAAGGGGTTCGCCCGAGTTTCTTCCAAAATCCGGAGAATCCGCAGCGCGTTCTTCCGGTCATGGTTCACCCACCACGCAAGATCTTCGAAGGCGACGGGCTCAAATTCCAAGTTTCGCGCGTGCGTCATCAAGTGAAATGCACCCCTCGGATCGATTCAATGCCCCAAGCAGCCGCTTCCGCATTACGGGATTGCTTAGCAAGTATGCCGTCTCGCGCTCCGAAGCGATCTCCCGCCAGATTTCAATAGGAACGATAACGCCCACTTCCTGCCCGTCCGCGTCGGTAATGTATAGAATTTCGTTCTCGCTCATTGGTATCACCTCCCATCGATCCTAACACAAGGGCTGGAATGGCGCCACAACCGTCCACCGTCCACCGTCCACCGTCCACCGTCAACCGTCAACCGTCAACCGTCAACCGTCAACTGTCAACTGTCAACTGTCAACTGCCCTCAAACCACCTTATCGTCCGCCGCGACCAGCACCTCTTCCTCGGCAATCTCCACCGCCGCCTTGCCCGGACCCCGGAAGAACAGCAGGAACACCGCAAGCACCGCGACCGCGCCCCAGGCGGGCAGGCGCCAGATGGCGTCCCAGTCGTGGGCGAAGCCGTTGACCGGCTCGGCGAGTCTGTGGGCTTCCATCACCTTCCCGGCCAGGAGCGTGCCCACGAAGGCGCCGACGCCCCAGAGGATAAACGCGATGAAGCCCTGGGCCGCGCCGCGCATGCGTTCGTTGCATTCTTCGTCGACGTAGAGCTGCCCGGCGATGAAGAGGAAGTCGTAGCAGACGCCGTGGAGCAGGATGGCGCTGACGATGAGCATCGTGGCGAGGGTGGTCGCGTCCACGCTCTGGGCGAGGAGGAAATAGCGGGCGGCCCACGCGATGATGCCGATGGCGATGGTCTTCTTGTAGCCCAGCTTATTCAGCATGGGCGGCAGGAGGAGGAGAAAGACGACGTCGGATACCTGGGCGAGGGTGAGGGTGCCGGCGAAGTTCTCCCAGCCCCGCTCGGTGAGGTAAATGCCGATGTTGACGAAGTAGAAGTACAGCGGGATGCAGATGAGGAACATGCAGGCGATGAAGATGGCGAAGGAGGGTTTCTTCAGCATGCCGAGGGCGTCGAGGCCGAGGATCTCGCGCAGGGGGACGTTCTCCCCCACTTTCATCGGCGGCGTGTGGGGCAGGGTCAGCGAATAGAGCCCGAGGGCGAAGGAACTGGCGCCGGCGATGTAGAACTGGAGGGCCACCTGCTCCGCGCGGAACGCGGTGACGACGAGGCCGGCGGCGACCCAGCCCACGGCGGAAAGCACCTTCACGTGGGGGAAGTCTTTTTTCGCGTCGGGGAGTTGGTGCAGCGACAGGGAATTGCCCAGCGCGAGCGTGGGCACGTAGGTGGCGCAGTAGACGATGAGCAGGATGTAGAAGGGCGTGAAGTCCGCCATCTGCGGCAAGAGACAGAGCAGGAGCCCGCCGGCGATCCCGAGGACCCCGAGCATCTTCTCCGAGGCGAAATAACGATCCGCGATGAGGCCCACGAAGAACGGCGAGATCATCGCGCCCACGGCGAAGGCCCCATAGGCCAGTCCGATCTGGCCGCCGGTGAATTCCAGGGTGGTGGAAAGGTAGGCCCCCATGCTCGCATACCACGAACCCCAGGTGAAATACTGGAGAAACATAAAAACCGACAGGCGAATCTTGATGTTCGATGGCATGATAATCCTCGGGTGGGGGCTGGGGACTCTACCAGTGGCGTTCCGTGGGGGTGATTAGAGCCCAAAGCACGCCGCGATAGCAATCGTGGCGCCTTGAGGCCAGTCGTGCCCCTGTCCTGGTGGGGTATGGGTTTGCAGGACCTCGGTATGGCGCCCCCGTCCCAGGCCGCCGCCCCAACTTGAGGCGCGGCTTCCCAATCCCCTATCCTGCCCGTGCGCGGGGCGCCGGTGGCAGGCGGCGTCCGCGGCGCGTTTTGTCTGGTTTTTCCTGCCTCGAACAGGTTCCCCATGATGATTCGATCCGCCCTTCTTTCCATGCTCATCGTATTCCTGGCCAGCGCCGCACCGGGCGCGGAACACTCCGCGCTCTGGGGCGCGAATGGCGAGGCGTGGTCGCCTTCCAGCCGCCTGCCCGATTTCTCCTTCGCGGGCTACCGCCGCGGCGAGGCCGCGATTCCCGATCTCCCCGTGCGCCACAACGTCCGCGATTTCGGCGCGAAGGGCGACGGCGAACACGACGACACCGTGGCGTTCAAGGCGGCGATTGCGGCCGCCGTATCCGGCGCGGTGTTCGTCCCCGAGGGGCGCTACATCATCACCGATCTGATCGTAATCGACAAGCCCGGCGTGGTCCTGCGCGGCGCGGGGCCCGACAAGACCACCCTCTATTTCCCTACCCCGCTGAACGACATCAAGCCGAACTGGGGCGCGACCACGGGCGGGCGCCGGACGTCGAACTACTCCTGGTCCGGCGGCTTCATCACGATCCGCGGCGATTTCCAGTCCGAGCGCCTCGCGGGCATCGCGGCCCCGGCCCGGCGCGGCGACTACCAGGTGACGGTGGACGACGCGGCGCCCTTTTCCGCCGGGCAGGAGGTGGACATCCGCGTGAAGGATCAGGAGGACAACGCCCTGGCGATCCACCTCTACGACGGCGACCCGCGCATCGGGGTGGACAAGATCAACGGGCGCACCCAGGCCTCCATTGTCGCGCGCATTGTCGCGATTGACGGAAACACCCTCACGATCGACCGCCCGCTCCGCTTCGACATCGAGGCGCGCTGGAGCCCGTCGGTGCACCGCCACGAGCCCACCGTGACCGAGAGCGGCATCGAGGGCATCCGCTTCGAATTCCCCAACACCCCCTACGAGGGCCACTTCACCGAGGTGGGCTACAACGCCTTCGCGATCACCGGGGCGGCGCACTGCTGGGTGCGCAACGTCCACATCCACAATGCCGACAGCGGCGGCTTCGTGTCCGGGCGCTTCAACACGATCGATGGCATCGGCTTCACCTCGGAGCGCCGTCCCGAACCCGAGACGAGAGCCATCGAAGGGCGCGGCGCGCAGGGCCACCACGGGATCATCCTGCGGGACGACAACCTGTGCACCAACTTCAACCTGGAGAGCAAGTTCATCCACGATCTCTGCGTCAGCGGCAGCGCCGGCAACGTCTACTCCAACGGACGCGGCCGCAATCTCTCCTTCGATCACCACCGCCGCGCGCCCCACGAAAACCTCTTCACCAACATCCATGTCGGCGCGGGCACGGAAATCTGGCGTTCCGGCGGCGGCGCGGACCTCGGCGCGCACTGCGGCGCCCGGGGAACCTTCTGGAACATCCGCTCGGACAAGCCCGTGCCCCTGCCCTCCGAAAACTGGGGCCCCTGGTCGATGAACTTCGTCGGTCTGCATACAGACGCCGAGGCGTCAAGCGGAGAGCGCGCGCGCTGGAACGAGCCCATCCCACCGGCCGACCTGGCGCCCGCCAACCTCCACGAGGCCCAGCTCCAGCGACGCCTGGAGCAGGGCGGCGGCTGAGGGACTGGGCAATCGCATTTAAACCCGATCACGGTATTTGGGCGTAAACTTGAGTTGATTTGGAGCCTTGAATCAATGAAAGTGAGCGTATTGGAGCGCTGGCATCTCTGCCGGCAAGGTCCGGGATTCGCCGCAGGCGAAATGCCAGCGCTCCAACACGCGCCCTTCTTTACATTTCAGGTGGTTCGTATGGCGCTCGGCTCGGACAGGAAGTTTAAATGCGATTGCCCTGGGCTGAGGGCGTGAGAGGGGGGGCTTGCGATATGCTAGAATGGGAAGAAAGGAGACCCGATGTCGAGCACCAGTGTAAAAGTCGTCACGGATGCCGATGGCCGGGAAATTGAGGTCATTGTTCCCATTGCGGTGTGGCGACAAATCACTTCCTCGCGCGAAGTCGCGGCGCTTCTGGAGCGGGCCGTCGGCGCCCCGGGGGCCGCGGCATCCGGCGAGAGGCTGGCGCGCCGCTCCCGCGCCCGGATAGGCGCCGATGAACTCACCGGCCTCCCCGTCTTCCTTACGCCCCCGGATTCACCCACGTTGACGCTGGAAGACGTCAAGCGCCTCGAGGACGAGTGGTGAAGGTCGGCCGACTGGTAGCCGACCCGCCGCCGCCATCGCCAGAGCCTTCCGGCAAGTGCAGTGAAGTACACGTGTAACGCCATCCTATTTCAGCCGCGCGATGAGTTCGTTCGCGGCGTTGCGCTGGTTCTCGTTGGGGTTCAACTCGAACACCTCCCGGGCCAGCCGCAACGCCTCCTCGCGGTTCCCCGATTTCTCGGCCACTTCGGCCAGGCGGTACGTGCTCCAGGCGTAGGAGCGGTCGGCCTCCCGCGATCGCTCGAAGTGCTTTCGCGCGAGGTCAAGCTCGCCATCTTCCAGCAGTTCCTTGCCGTAGAAGTAGTTGGTGTAATAGTGGTTCGGCGCCACCTCCACCGCCTCTATCGCGCGCTGGCGCCGCTCCGGACCGCGGGGCAGCTCATACGCCACCGCCGCATACGTGTTCCCCCGAAAGTTGTTGTACTGTACGAGGTGTTCAAAATTCGTTCCCTCGTAATACACGTCGCCCAGCTCCCGGAAGATGCGCTCCGCCGCCGGATAATCGTTTCCCTCCGCCAGAAAATACGCCAGGTTCGTGCGCAGCAGCGGATCGCCCGGATTGTGCTCCAGTTGCCGCTTGTACGGCTCCGTGTAGTCCAGGTTGGCCTCCCTGGATTCGGCGTAGGCGGCGTGCTCCGGGCTCCGCCGGTCGGAGTTCGCCGCCGCAACGCGCCGGATAACGCCCAGCACCGGAAAGGACTGGCTTGCCTGATCCGCCTCGCGCACGATGGCGTCGATTT
Organism: Candidatus Hydrogenedentota bacterium; assembly: GCA_019637335.1. Classification (NCBI taxonomy): domain Bacteria; kingdom Pseudomonadati; phylum Candidatus Hydrogenedentota; species Candidatus Hydrogenedentota bacterium. The sequence goes on from JAHBVV010000003.1 coordinate 150,944, forward strand.
CCTCCCAGGAACCGCCCCACTGCGGGAGCGAGGCAAACAGTTTGCGGTAACGCGCCATGAAGTTCAGCGGATCCGCCTGAAGCGCGCGCGCGTAGAGGCGGTCCACCTCGGCGTATTCGCCGCGCCCCATCGCGATCGTCATCATGCTGACGGAAGCGTTCGGATCCTCCGGCGCCATGCCGTGCGCCGTTTCCAGGTCCAGTTCCGCAAGCGTCAAGTAATGCTCGAACGATTCCCACGATGATCGCGACACCGTATTCGCGTACCCCGTCCCGCGATAGTACCAGGCGTACTCGATGAAGAAGCGACCGCGCGCCAGAAGGGCGCGGTGGGAGTCCGGATACGCCGCGACCCACGCATCCAACACCGCGCGCATGGCCTCTGGATCGTCGCCGGGCCGAAAATCCACCAGATCCCCCACGCAGCGCCCATACTGAAAGCGTTCGTGTTGGTCCGCCTTCGCCCACTGCTCCGCGAGCAGCCGCTCCACGGTGGCGAAATCCTGGTTCCGGTAAAGCACATTTCGGATGTCGCCGCAGAACGGGACCACCGTGTAGCGGTCCCACAACCCGTATTCGCTCGCGATCGCGTCGCGCTCCAACTTGAGTTCGAGGCGGCGCGCCATGCGATCCTGAAACTGTATCTCGCCGTCCACTTTCTCCGTGAACAGGCCCAGCGAACCGTTCTTGAACAAGTAGACCACCGGCCCCAGCGCCAGAAGTATCGTACAAGCCGCGCCCAACAACCCCACGGCCAGCGCAAGCCACGCATCCCGATCCATACCCTGCTCCCTGTGTGTCACCCTGAAGGTGTACCCCTGTAGTCCTCAATGCCTGTCACCAGCGTAGCGGATAGGCCTCTGCTTGTCAATGGCGCATTTTATCGCGGTTGACTCCCGCGCGGCCCCTTGGCACAATGGCGTCCTACCGGTCGGTAGGGCCGGTCGCAGCCCAGGAGCCCACACCATGAGTTTCCCCGTGTCCGAAGAAGTCCAGCTCTTTCGAGAGGCCGCGCGACGCTTTGCGGAGGAACAGATCGCGCCGCACGCGCGCGATTGGGACCGCGCCGGACGCTTCCCGGACGAACTCATCGCCGAACTCGGCGCCGGGGGCTTCATGGGCATTCTCGTGCCCGAGGAATACGGCGGGGCCGGCGCGAATTACCAGGCCTTCGCCGCCGTCCTGGAAGAATTGGCCCGGCACGACGGCGGCCTCGCCCTCGCCGTGGAGGCGCACAACGGCCTCGCCTGCCAGCACATCCTCATCGCCGGCACGGAGGCGCAGAAGAAGCAATATCTTCCGCCGCTCGCCGCCGGTGAACACATCGGGAGCTGGTGCCTCTCCGAGCCGAACTCCGGCTCCGACGCCATCGCCATGGAGACGATCGCCGTCCGCGATGGCGACGGCTGGATCCTGAACGGCGGCAAGCAATTCATCACCAATGGCGATCGTGCGGGGATCTATGTCGTCATGGCGGTCACCGATCCGGATGCGAGCCCGCGCGGCATCACCGCCTTCATCGTCGAGCGCGACGCGACCGGCCTCACGCGCGGCAAGCCCGAGGAAAAACTCGGCATGCGATCCTCCGATACGGTCGCGCTGCACTTCGAAAACCTGCGCATCCCCGACGCCTGCCGCCTCGGCGAGGTGAATCGCGGCTTCGAGGACGTGAAACGCGTCCTGGAGCACGGCCGCGTGATGATCTCCGCGCTGTCCGTCGGCTTCGCGCGCGGCGCCCTCGAAGACGCCAGCCGATACGCGCACGAACGCAAGGCTTTCGGAAGAACCCTCGCCGAGTTTCAGCTTATCCAGCAGAAACTCGCCGACATGGCCACGCAACTTGCCGCCGGCAGCCTCATGCTTCACCACGCGGCCGCCCTGCTCGATCAGGGCCGCTGCACCGTCCAGCAGGCCGCCATGACCAAGCTCTTCACCTCCGAAATGGCCACACGCGCCTGCCTCGACGCCATCCAGATCCTCGGCGGCTACGGCTACCTCCGCGAGTACAACGTGGAGCGCTACCTGCGCGACGCCAAACTTTGCGAAATTGGGGAGGGCACGAGCGAAGTCATGCGCATCCTGATCGCCCGGGAACTTGGCCGGTGATCGGGGGCCGGACATGAACACTCCAGCCTCACCGCTCCGCGCTATGGCCGAATCCATCCACGCGCAGGAAGAAACCCTGCGCCAGGGCGGCGGCCCGCGCGGCCAGGAGCGGCAGCACCGGCTCGGACGCCTCCTCGCCCGCGAGCGCATCGCCCGCCTGCTGGACCGTCCGGAGGACTTCTTCGAAATCGGGCTGTGGGCCGCCTGGGAGATGTACCCCGAAGTGGGGCCCGTCGCCGCCGCCGGCGTGATCGCCGGTATCGGACGCATCCACAACCGCCCCTGCATGATCATCGCCAACGACGCCACCGTGAAGGCCGGCGCCTTCTTTCCGCAGACCTGCAAGAAGCTCCTGCGCGCCCAGCGCATCGCCTTCGAAAACGCGCTGCCGATTATCTACCTGGTGGATTCTTCCGGCGTCTACCTGCCCATGCAGGACGAGATCTTCCCCGATGAAGACGACTTCGGGCGCATATTTCGAAACAATGCGGTCCTTTCCGCCGCCGGACTCCCGCAGTTCGCCGCGATCATGGGCAATTGCATCGCCGGCGGCGCCTACCTGCCCGTCCTGTGCGACAAGATCCTCATGACCGAGGGCAGCGGGCTCTATCTCGCCGGTCCCGCCCTCGTGAAGGCCGCCATTGGCCAGACCGCCGATCCCGAGGATCTCGGCGGCGCCGCCATGCACGCGGCCATCAGCGGCACGGTCGATTTTCGCGAGCCGGACGACGACGCCTGCCTCGCGCGGATCCGCGCGCTCGTGGAACTGCTCCCCGCGGAACGCTGGGAAGCGCGCGACGTTGCCGCCGTGGCGCCCGAGTTGGATCCGGAGTCCATATACGGCCTCGTGGAGCCCCACGGCCGAAAAGAGTACGACGCGCGCAAGCTGATCGCGGCCATCGCCGACGCGGGCTCGATAAACGAATACAAGGCCGAGTATGGCCAGTCGCTGATCACGGTCTATGCGAAGATCGGCGGGTGCCCGGCCGGGATAGTGGCCAACCAGCGCATGCGCACCCAATCCGCCCGCGGCGAAGTGCAGATCGGCGGCGTGATCTACCCCGACAGCGCGGATAAGGCCGCCCGCTTCGTGATGGACTGCAACCAGATGGGCCTGCCGCTCGTCTTCCTGCAGGATGTGACCGGGTTCATGGTCGGGCGCGACGCCGAACAAGCCGGCATCATCAAGTGCGGCGCCAAGCTGGTCAACGCCCTGAGCAACGCGATCGTGCCGAAGATTACCGTGGTGGTGGGCGGTAGTTTCGGCGCGGGGAACTATGCGCTCTGCGGCAAGGCCTACGACCCACGCTTCATCTTCGCCTGGCCCAACGCCCAATACGCCGTCATGGGCGCCGCCCAGGCCGCCGGCGTCATCTTCGACATCTCCCGCAAGGCCGCCGAAGCCGATGCCCACCGCGCCGGCGCCGAACTCGACCACGACGCCCTGGAAACCCTGCGAAAACAGGTGCACGCCGACTACACCCACAAGACCGACATCCGCTACGGCGCCGCCCGCGGCTGGGTCGACGCCATCATCGCGCCCCACGAGACGCGGGAGGTGCTCTGCGCGTGCCTCGGGCTCGTCTCCCGCGAGACGCCAACCGGCGCCTACAAAACCGGCGTAATCCAGACCTGACGGGCTATTCCAGCCCGCACCGCTGATCCACCTCGACCAGCACGCCGCGGAGTTCGTCGACTGTGTGCACCCGACCTCGCGGCGGGAGCGTTCCACTACGACCCATTGATCGGTATGGGTCTTCTCGGCTGTCCACTTTGTCATTCCGGCGGCGTCTAAGGGGCGAATCGCGTTGACGCGCGGGCCGGGCGGGTGTTACACCAACACCCCGGCCCCATCTATGGCCTCTGGAGAAATGCCGATGCAGCCCCCATCCGATCTCGCCTTGTTGCAGCAGTGGCAGCTTCACCGGGACGCGCACGCGTTCAAGGCGTTGACCCAGCGCTATGGCGGGCTGGTTTTCGGAATCTGCAACCGGGTGCTGAAGAATCAGGCCGACGCGGAGGAAATTACGCAAGAGTGCTTCCTGAAGCTGGCGCAGCACCCCACACCGCCGGAGCGCTCGGTAGGCGCCTGGCTCCATTCCGTGGCCGTGAATGCCGCGATCAACCGCATCCGCGCGGAGCAGCGTCGGCGCGCGCGAGAGGCCGTCCACGAAAGTGCGCGCCCCGTGACCAGCGAATATAGCGCGGGTGACGTCCTCGAACATGTGGATGAAGCTATCGGCCAATTGTCCGTCGCACAACGGCATTGCGTGGTGGGCTATTTTCTGGAGGGCAAGCCGCGCAGCGAGGTGGCGGCGGAACTGGGCGTCTCCACGAAGACGGTGCAACGGAAAACGGATGAGGCCATCGAACGCATACGGGAGACCCTCGCGCGGCGCGGCATCACGACGAGCGCCGGAGCGCTGGCGGTTACGATGGCGGGATTGAGCGCGGAAGCGCTCCCGGCGGGACTGGGCATTGCATTGGGCAAAATCGCGGTGGCGGGCAGTGCCCGCGCGGCAACACGGGCTGTGGCAGGAAAATCGATCAACACAGGGGGCGCCATGATGATGAAGGCAGCGGCATTGGCAATAGCAGGATTGGTATTGGTGTCGGGGGCGATCTGGTGGCGTGCGGGCGTCAGCGATTGGGGAACGGCTTCGGTCGCCGCCCCGGCCCCGCCCCCCGCGGCGCTCAATGCGGCCACTTCGCCGGACGCGCCTGCGGATTCGGCGGTACCGCCGGTGGAGGTAGCGGCGATACCGGAGACCTCCCCCGCGCTCTCCCCGGCAGATAGCGCCCCCGCGCTGGTCTCGCTGGACGCAATCGCACCGATTGCAAACCCGACGCGCTATGCGGCGCTGGCGGGCACGGTGGTGGATGACGCCCAACGCCCAATTCCCGGCGCGACGGTCACGCTGCTGGTGGCGGGCTTCTCCAACGAGGCCGCGTCAACCATCCATCTGGAGGGTTTTCCGCCCGCCGCGCCCTTGGCCAACCAACGACTGGAGAATCGGCGCAGGATGGAGGCGCAACTAGCGGCCTATTCGCTGCCGGGCCACCGGTACACGGCGAAGGCGGACGAATCGGGGCAGTTTCTGATTGAGGGCATCCAATACCAGGGCACGGCGGTCGTTGCAGCGGAGGCGGAAGGGTTTACGCTAATCCAGCAGTCGCTCGAAATAGCGGAAAACACCGTAGCAGACGTGAAGTTCTCCCTGGCCCCGGCCCGGACGATTGTGGGCCGGATCGTGACGCCTTCGGGCGAACCCATCGCCGATGCGCGGGTCGCCACCTTCTCGGTGACCGTTCGGAGCGGGAATTTTTCCGGTGAATCGGTCCCTTCGGAGCCCAATCGCCCGCGCAAGCGCATGAGTGGTGGCAGCGGTGGTGGATCCGGCGGCGGCGGATTTGGCGGCGGCGGAATTGGTGGCGGCGGCGTTGCTGGCGGTAGCGGATTTGCCGGCGGCGGTGGCGGCGTGGCAACAGGCGGCGCGAGCCGCTCGCCGGTTGTCCCGCCGTTGCAGGTGCGGACGGATAAGGACGGCTTCTTCGCGCTTGCCGTGGCGCACGCGACTTCGGCGGGGCTGTATGTCGAGAGCGATACCCAGGGGACGGCGGCCTTCACGGAGGTGCCCGTGGGCGCGGAGGACGTGGTCACGCTGACGTGGCGGAACGAAATGGCCGCGCTGGATGGGCAGATCCTGCTGGACACGGGCGAGGCCGCATCCGGGCGCTACGTGTATATCGCCGGGCGCTTCGAGGCGCCGCCGCAGGCCGGGTCCGGCGCCTCCATCACGCAGGTCGAAGGAACCCAGCGTCACATCGCCACCGATGCGCAAGGCCGCTTCCGCTGCGATGCCCTGCCCGCGCACGAGATTTACACGGCCACGATCTACGATGCCTCCGGGCGCAAGCGCGGCGCGGCGGAACTCCCGGCACTGGCGCCCGGCAGCGCTACCCCTTGGACACATCGCCTCGCGCCGCCGTTGCAGGTTGCCGGCGTTGTCGTGGGGCAGCCTTCTGGAAAGCCCGTACAGGGTGCGAAAGTCTGGGGATTGCCCTCAAATGCCGCTGGCGGACCCGCCTCGGAAATGGAACAGACCACGACGGATCCGGACGGGCGTTTCTCCTTCGACTTTGTCGGGGAAGAAGGTGCGTACACGCTGGCCGCTTCGGTTTCCCCGTGGTGGGACGACAGCAATGGCACACCGGTGGATCTTGCCTATGGCGCAGCGAGCGAGGTAAGACTGGAAATCCCGGATCCGTGGGTGCGGCCGTTCCGAGTGGTTGACCCGGAGGGGCGTCCCGTGGCGGGCGCCGCAATCCGACTCCGACAGGAAAGTGGCCACGGCAACCATCTTCAGGAGATACCGGGCCTATCGACGGACCGCAACGGGCGCGCCACCGTGCGCAATCTTGGCGAAGGCGTGACGGCCCAGGCCCTCTTCCGCCGCGAGGGCTATATTGAAGCCGTGAGCACGGCCTACCGTGGCACGACCGGGGAGCGTTGTGCGGAGGAGACGGTCACGATGTATCCCACTGCGGACCTGGTTGCACGGCTGGTGGATAACGCGGGAACGCCGATCGCCGATGGCGAGATCCTCATCCACGTGCGCTTCGGCGTCGGGGAGCGGCTACACCAGGTGGCGACGGATGAAGGCGGTTGGCTGGTGCTGGACCAAGCCCTCCCCGCGACCGTCGTCGATATCGAGATCCGCCTGTCGCCCACCGAGTCGGACAACGCGCAGCTCTCTATGGCCAGTTTCGGTAATATTCCTGAAGACATGCGTCAGAGAATGCTGTCGCATGCCCTGGCCCAGGCCGCGCGCTCCGGCAGCCCCCATGCGATGCTCAACGGCGTCACGCTGCACGCGGCGGGTGACAACGACCTGGGCGACCTTACACTGGCCGGGGAGCCGGAAGCCGTGGAGCCCTGAGGCGCCCCCGGCCTGCTGCCCGTATCGCACGGTGGGATCCCGCCGCCCGCGGCTGGGTCGACGCCATCATCGCGCCCCACGAGACGCGGGAGGTGCTCTGCGCGTGCCTCGGGCTCGCGTCCCGCGAGACGCCAACAGGCTCCTACAAAACCGGCGTAATCCAGACCTGACGGGCCAGGGGAAAGCGCGCAGCAAACCAACCGATTTCAATCCCAGATGTAGGCTTCATCAAACGAGATCCCATACTTGCGTAGAAATGTGCGCAGCTCATCCTGAAAGGAACGGGACTTGTGGTGGGTTTCCTGGGCGTCGATGTAGGCGAGCAATGCCCTGAGATCGCTGGGACCAACCGAGAAACACGCATATCCCCGCTGCCAGGTGAAACCGGCTATTCCGACACCGTCGGTTTTTGCCCAGCGCGACGAGGCGGTCTTGATCTCTTCAACAAGCGTTGCGATTGTAATGGTGCGGGAAAGCCGAATTGCCAGGTGGACGTGATCCGCCGCGCCGCTAGCGCGATAACATTCGCATCCGAGATCGCGCGCGATGGTCGCCAGGTAGGCGTGCATGCGTGGGCGCACGGGTTCGGATAACAAGGGAGCACGATTCTTCGTGCTGAAGATCAGGTGTACGAGAATCATACTCAGCGACTGTGGCATGGGAACACTCCTTGGAAGGTTTGGGTTCGTGGTATTGTGCCCTAAGTATCGTGATTTGCCCGAATGTGGTGATGTTGGACCATAGCAGATTATGAAGCGGGCTTTCAGCCCTTGTGGTGTTTGGCGCCGCATACGTGGGCCGTTGGCCCAGGCTGGTATGATCGGGCGCCTTCGGCGCTGCGGTGTCCGCGTGCTCTTAGGAAGAAATCAATTCTTGTCTTTGAATTGCCGGCACCCTTGGAGCGGGCTTTTGCAGGACTCGTAACACCTTAGCGGAATGAAGTTGACTTGATTCCTCGACGACACAAACCTGCCCCGCAACGGAAGGGCGGACCAATGGGAGCGCGGGCGGCCCGCCCGCACCCCGCCGAAGGCTCGAATTTGATCAACGGCGGTGGTCCGGGTCCAGTCTTCCTCCCGATCAAATGTGCCGATATTGCGAACACGCTTTGCACCTCCGGTGCATTGCAGGCGGGGACGCCTGCGCTCCCAGCCTTGCGCGCTCTCCTCGTAGTGTCGCGGCAAGCTAGCAAAAAGACTGACTCAACTTCAGACGGCTAAAGTATTACCAGGACTCGAACACGGGATGAGAACGCTGCACTTATGCGAAACAGGTGTTGTGACGATGGTAAATGGCCGTGTAGCCCACCGATTGGCGCCCGGCTTTTGTTCCGAAACCCTCGTTCTCGTCATCACGCGAGTTTTTAATTCGATTGGTGAGCGCGGGACAAAAGGTGAAGTGTCGGCCCGTGAGACCCTCCGAAACGGCGCCCGCATGGACAATCAACTCTTAATGGGCTCGAATGCGCCGCGGAGGAGGAGTGCGTATCACTTAACGAGGGGCTCTTGTTTCGGGAACATCGGGGAAGTGCGGCTTGGAAGGAGGATTGGGAAACGGATATGAGCGAGTGAATCGAAACTGCGCCAACGGCGCACGATCATACCAGCCTGGGCCATCGGCCCACGCGCCATTCGACCGCCCTCACATTCAGGGCCGTACGCCCGTTTCGTATGAAACGGAGTTGGCAGGGTTACGATTTCGTTGGAAGGGCGTCAATGTTTTCGAAGTTCGCACCGTATTTCCGGTCTTGAGGCAAGAATACCACGAGGTGGAAGGCGGCTTTCCGCTGCGCCAACGGCGCACGATCATACCAGCCTGGGCCATCGGCCCAGGTAACATGCGTCCCTCCTCAGCTCCAGGGCCGAAGGCCCGCTTCATATGAAACGGAAGAAGCGCCGCAACAGAGTCTCCAGCGACCGCTCGACGCCCGCCAACCGGCGCCTACAAGACCGGCGTAATCCAGACCTGACGGGTTATTCCAGCCCGCACCGCTGGTCCACCTCGACCAGCACGCCGCGGAGTTCGAGCGTTGGGATTGCGTTGCACAGCGACACCGTGTTCAACGGGTTTCCCGTGAGGCGCAGGATATCGTTGCGCCCGAGGCCCGCATTTCGCACGAGGGGGGAGATGTTCTGAATCTGGTTTCGCTGGAGCGTGAGCAACTGCAACCGCTCCAATCCCGCCAGCGCGTCCACGGTCACGATCTGATTCGCCGAGAGCTGAAGCGCGCGCAGGTTCACCAGTTCCGCCAGGGGACCGATGTTCTGAATCAGGCATTCGAATAGCACCAGCTCCTCCAGATTTGTGAGCCCCGCGAGCGATCGCAACTCGTAAATGTCCGTCGCGGCCAGATCGAGAAACACCAGCCCGGTGAGCCCCGCGATCGCCACGAGCGCATCGCCATTCCCGGCCCCGTCGATCACCTCGCTCTGGCGGATACCCGTAAACGCCAGGGACAGCTCGCGCAGCGCCGTCAGGTGGCGCAGCGTGCGGATGTCCTCCAGGTCCGGGTTCTGCTCCAGATTGAGCAGGGCCAACCGCGCCAGGGGCTCCAGCGGGCGGATGTTGCTCACCGCGTTCACCCCCAGATCCAGCGTATGCAGGTTGGTGAGGTTCGCGATCGGGCTCAAATTGCGCACGTTGTTGTTGCGCAGGTTCAGCGCTTCCAGGCCGCGCAGCGATGCCAGCGGGCCAATGTCCGTTATCGCGTTCGATTCCAGTATCAGCGTCTTCAAATTCGTGGCGTGTTCCAGGCCCGACAGGTTGGAGATTCCCGCGCCCGTGGCGTCAAACGCCGTCAGCCGCTCCAGATCCGCCACGCGAATGCTTGCCGAAGGTATCCCAAGCGCCCCCCGCAGCGCCGCGTCCAACCGCGTATCCGGAAACCGCACGATCTGACGCACCTGGATGTAGTCCTGGCGAAAACGGATGCCCGTCCCGCGCACCGTCTCGATGCGCAACGTGACGCTGTACGTCCCGCGGTTCTGGTAGGTGTACACCGGGTTGCGCGCCGTGCTCGTGCCCCCATCGCCAAAGGTCCAGTTCCAGCTCAGGATCTGGTCGCCCAGCGTGTCGCTCCGGTCCTGAAACGTCACCGTGAGCGGCAGGTCGCCCTCCGTCACCGCCGCCTCGAAATCCGCAACCGGACCGAAGAGGCTGCAACTCCCCAGCATCAGGGCCAGGCCCGCCATGACTAAGATCTGTAGACGCATCGCCAGTACGCTTCCTTTACCTGTCCCTGCCTCACACCGGACGCCAACCCGGTCCGGCGGCGGCCACGCGCCTCAGTATAGGGCATTGCGCCCCGCAATTCACCCCGCAAGCGGACCGAGCCGCCCCAAATGATGCTGGATCAGCGTCAACCCCGTCAGCGCCGCCATTTCCGACCGCAGCGTGTAGGCGCCCAGCGAGATCCCGCATGCGCCCCGCGTTCGCGCCAGCGCCAGCTCTTCCGCGCTGAAGTCGCCCTCGGGCCCCACGATATACGCCAGGTCCCGGGTCTGCGACAACGCCGAGAGCGGCTGGTGGGGGCCTTCCATCGCGGCGATCGCCAGCGCCGCCTCCGGAAGCGCGTCAAGCGCTTCCGCCAGCGATTCCGCGATCGCGAACGCGGGTGTCCAAACGCGCCCGCACTGCTTGCAGGCCTCAATCGCCAGTCGCTCCCACTTCTCGTGCGGGCGCGGCTTCTTCTCCGAATGTTCCGCGCGAAAAAACACAATGCGATCCACGCCCAGCACCGTAGCCTCGCGCACCAGGTCGTCCAGCACCTTGTCCCGGTGGAGCCACGCCTGAACCAGTGTGACTCGCGGCGTTGCGCGCGGCGTAAAGCGCGAACCCGTTACGCGCACCCGCACCTCGTTGCGGTTTACCTCCGAAACGACGCCGCTCCAGCCGTTGCCCTGCCCGTCGAACAGCTCCACCGGCGCGCCGCAACGGATGCGGAGCACCCGCGTCGCATGGTGGGATTCCTCGCGCGTGAGTACGGCATCCTCCCCCTCGGGAACGCCGCCGGGCTGGTAAAAACGGTGCAAATGGGCCATAGCGCATGATACCGTATGCGTCCGGAGTAAGTACATCGGTGACACTTTAGCCGTATGAAGTAGCGTCAGCCCTTTATCGTCATGCCGCGAATCTACGACATGAGTGCGCAAGGCTGGGAGCGCAGGCGTCCCCGCCTGCAATGCACCGGAGGTGCATGGAGTGTTTCCGACATGGGCACATTTGAAGGGGGAGCAGGTTGGACCTGGGCTACCGCCGTTTATAAGATTCGCGCCTTCGGCGCGGTGCAGGCGGGCCGCCTGCGCTCCCATTGGTCCGCACTTCCGTTGCGGCGCGGGATGCTGTCGTCCAGGAATCAAGTCAGCTTCATATCGGTAAGGTAATACGTACATCGCAGGGAGTAGCCACCAATGCGCCGCAACGGCAGGACGTTATTTGCATATTGCGGGGTCATCCTCGCCGCGGCGCTCTTCGCGGGATGCGGCGCCGATCAAGGCGCGACCGCGCCCGGCCCGGAAGATGCCGCGCCCGCCCCCGAGGCGCCCGCCGCGCCGGATGGACCGGATCCCGCGCCCGACACCGACGCCGACAATCCGGTCGACACACCCGTTGAAGAGGTGGCGGACGGGGACTTCGAGTTCACCGTGCGCCAGTCCGCGCCCGCCTATTCCCCCGGGAAAACCCTCACCGTTACCGTGACCATGGCCTATTCCGGCGCGGAACCCGTGACCGCGCTCGCCCTCGAAACCGCGCTGCCGCCCGGCTGGCAATACGCCGGGGTGGCGGGGGAATTGCGCCCTTCTGTCGAGCCCCCCGCCGGCATGCGGCGCGAGCTTACCTTCGTGTGGATCAACGTCCCGGAATTCCCCGCCACCTTCGAATTCGCCCTCGATGCACCGGATACCGCAACGGATCCCGCGCCTCTCGTGACCCGGGCCCGCTACCGCGGTTTGGGCAGCGAAAAACAGTCAAATTCCGATACACTCCACGTCGATCCCGCCCCGTAATCCGTTGCGCCGCAAACCCGCTTTTTGACACCCGCCGGCCCCAGTGCCTATGATCACGCATTCCCGCCCGACCCCGTTGGGCTGAATTCCCCCACATGTTCTTCGGAAGGCCCGCATTGCCATGAAACTCCTCGTCGAAGGCGCGCCGCTGCGCGGCGAAGCCGTTATCCCCGGTTCCAAATCCCACAGTATTCGCGCCGTCGCCATCGCCTCGCTCGCGCCCGGCGAAAGCCTGATCCGGGAGCCTCTCGATTCCGCCGACGCCCGCGCCGCCTTTCGCGCCTACCGCCTCCTCGGCGCCCAGATCACCGACGAAGGCGATGTGTGGCGCGTCCAGGGCACGGGCGGCCGCCCGAAAACCCCCGAGGACGTCATCGACGTCGCCAATTCCGGAACCACCATGCGCATCGCCCTGGCCAGCGCGGCGCTCAATCCGGACGGCATCACCGTACTGACCGGCGACAAGCAGGTCCGCAGCCGTCCCTGTGGCCCGCTTGCGCAATCGCTCAACGACCTCGGCGCCCGCGTGCGCGCCACGCGCGGCGGCAGCAACCCGCCTTTCGTCGTCGAGGGCACGCTGCGCGGCGGCGAAACCTCCATTGAAGCCGTCACCAGCCAATACGTCAGCGCCCTGCTCATCAACGCCCCGCTCGCCGAGGGTGACACGCACCTGCGCGTTCCCCTGCTCAACGAGCGCCCCTATGTCGGCATCACGCTCGACTGGGTCGCGCGCCAGGGCATCCGGGTCGACGCCGCCGACGACTGGAGCGAGTTCCACATCCCCGGCGGCCAGACCTACCAGCCCGTCGATCGCCGCATCCCGGGGGATTTCTCCTCCGCCACCTTTTTCCTCGCCGCCGGCGCACTGCAGGACAACGAAATCTTCTGCGCCGGCCTCGACATGACCGACACCCAGGGCGACAAGGCCGTCGTCGACTACCTCAAGCAGATGGGCGCCGAGGTGCGCATAGAGGAAGGGGGTATAAACGTCCGCGCGAAGTCCCTCGTGGGTTGCGAGATCGACATGAACGCCACGCCCGACGCGCTACCCATGATGGCCGTGCTCGGCTGCTTCGCGCGGGGTGAAACCCGCCTCGTGAACGTGCCGCAGGCGCGCCTCAAGGAGACCGACCGCATCGCCGTGATGCGCGAGGAGCTCTCCAAGATGGGCGCGAAGATTACCGAGCTGCCCGACGGGCTCGTCATCGAGGAAAGCGCGCTGTATCCCGCCGAAGTCGAGGGACACGACGACCACCGCGTGGTAATGTCCCTGGCCATCGCGGGCGCGATGTTGCCCGGTACGACCACCATTAACGGATACGAAGCGGTTAATATTACGTTCCCGACCTTCTGCGATGTCATGCGGGGCCTCGGCGGCCACACGCGTATCGTGGGCGACTGATCCAGGCGCGCGCCCGCGCCGGCCCCGGTGCGTCCTGAACCACACACAGGAGATCTCCCGGTGGAATGGCGCTACTTTGATCCCGGCCAGGACCTCGACGCTGCCATCCGGCTCTGGCACGACATCGGCTGGATGAACCGGGAAGCGGCCGGCGCACGGCCGGGCATGGAGGCCTACACCGCCGCCTGCACCGGCTACGTCGCGCTCGTGCACGGCCTGCCGGAGTGCTTTGTCTTTCAGACGCCCGGAAATCTTCGCCACGGTCACGCGGAACTGCCCCTCTGCGCGGTCGCCGGCGTGGCCACCAGCCGAAACGCGCGCAAGCAGGGGCTTGCCCTCCGCCTCACCGCGCGCGCCATCGCCGAGGCCGCCGTCCAGGGCGCCGCCATCGCCGGCCTCAGCACCTTCGAGCAGGGCTTCTACAACCGCATCGGCTTCGGCAGCGCGGCCTATGAACATACGTGGAGCCTCGACCCCGCGCGCCTGACCGTCACCGGCGCGGTCCGCCCGCCGCACCGCCTGGAGAACCTGCCCGCCGAGGCCCTGCACGAAGCCCGGCGCAATCGACACCGCGCGCACGGCAGCGTAACGCTCGATTCCCCGCTCATGACCCGCGCCACCATGTTGCGCACGCCCAACGGCTTCGGGCTCGGTTATTCTGACGACCCCAAGGAAACGCCCAGCCACGGCCTCTGGTGCGGAACCGCCAACCCGGGACACGGCCCCTACACCATCGAATTCCTGGCCTGGAAGACCCCGGCGCAGTTTCGCGAACTCCTGGGCCTCATCCGCCAGTGGGGCGATCAGGTGCGCCTCGTGGTCCTGCCCGAACCCGCCGGCATCCAGCTCCAGGACCTCATCGATCGCCCCACGCAGCACTACTGGAGCACCGAAGGCGGCAATTTCGCCAGCGGAAACCGCGCCCACGCCTATTATCAGTACCGCATCCTCGATCTCGGCGCCTGCGTCCGCGCAACGCGCCTCGCCACGCCGCCGCTCGATTTCAACCTCCAGCTCCACGACCCCATGCAGGCGCATCCCGTGCCCGGCGTGGACTGGAACGGGATTGCCGGCGGCTACACCGTCCGTCTCGGCCCCGAGAGCGACCTCCGCGACGGGCACGACCCCGCCCTGCCCGTCCTCACCGCCTCCGCCGGCGCATTCACCCGGCTCTGGCTCGGCGTACGCCCCGCCACCGGCCTCGCCGTCACCGACGAGCTCGCCGGCCCGCCCGAACTCCTCGCCGCACTCGACGAAACCCTCCGACTCCCCGCCCCCGTAACCGACTGGCGCTTCTGACCCACCGCCCCACAACCACCGCAATCCTCCAGCGGGCGCCGAGCAAGGATCGCGGGCATTCCTGCCCGCGGCAACGACCGCTTCGATTTCCACAACACCACACCCCCCTTAATCCACCGTACATCAATCCCGTGCCACGCGATCGCGCCCCAGCGCGTTCGTGTGCCTGGAGCAACGCACACTTGGGGCCGCTAACACCACCCCGCACGAGCGGCTCAACAGGAGCATTTGAACATTCGCACCCTGCGAAACCACCCGCAACCACCCCAAACCACCCCACACCCCCTTGAACCGCTCCACAACACGCGGGCATACTCGCCTTGCCCCATACTCCTTTCCAAGCCCCGGAGCTTCAACCCATGACCCGCCAGCCCTTCGCAGCCGCCGTCGCAATACTGCTTCCGATCCTCTGCGCCATCCCAGCCGCCGCCACCGCCTCCCCCGATCACGAATGGCGTTTCTACGGCCAGGATCCCGGTGGCGCCCGCTATTCCACCCTCGACCAGATCAACCGCGAAAACGTCACCCGCCTCGAACGCGCCTGGGTCTACCGAACCGGCGACATCGCCGAGGGCCGCGCGCACTACGCCGAATGCACCCCGCTCGTCGTCGACGGCGTCCTCTACGTCATCACGCCCTTCTCGCGCCTCATCGCAATCGACGCCCGCACCGGCCAGGAGCAATTCCGCTTCACGCCCGATCCGCCCCTCGACCTCCGCGAAACCGACGGCGGCGGCCTCGCCAGCCGGGGCGTGACCTACTGGGCCGCCGGCGACAAACGCCGCATCTTTCTGCCCGTGCGTGACGGTCGCGTCTTTTCCATCGACCTCGACACCCGCCAGCCCGACCCCGCCTTCGGCGATAACGGCTGCCTCGACCTCCGCGCGGGGCTTCCCGGAGAGGGCCGCCACTTCTTCCTCAGCTCGCCGCCCGCCGTCTGCCAGGACATCCTGCTCCAGCCCTACGGCATCTCCGATTCCTCCCGCATCACCCGGAACTACGTCCCCCTCCGCGCATTCGACGCCCACACCGGCGCCCTCGCGTGGACCTTCGACACCGTGCCGCGTCCCGGGTCGTTTGGCTACGACACCTGGGCCGCCGGAAGCGCCGAAAACCGCGCCGGCTGCAACCCCTGGGCCCCGGTCAGCGCCGATCTCGAACGCGGCATCTTCTACGTCGCCACCGGCGCGCCGAACAGCGACAAGTACGGCGGCGACCGCCACGGCGACAACCTCTTTGCAAATAGCATCCTCGCCCTTGACGCGCGGACCGGCGCGCTGCGGTGGCACTTTCAGACCGTGCGCCACGATCTCTGGGATTACGACCTGCCCGCCATGCCCGCGCTTTTCGAGGTGGAGCGTGGGGGAGAGGCCATACCCGCCGTCGCCGTCGTCGGGAAGACCGGGCTGACTTATACGTTCAACCGCGTGACCGGCGAGCCGCTCTTTCCCATTGAAGACCAGCCCGTCCCCGGGAGCGACGTGCCCGGAGAACAGGCCGCGGCCACGCAGCCCGTGCCCGTGAAACCGCCCGCCTTCGCCCGCCGATCCATGACGCGGGGCGACCTCCATTCCACGGATCCGGATGCGCTGGAAGCCCTCCAGGCGGAGTTTGATACCTATCGCAATGAAGGCCCCTTCACACCACCCTCGCAACAGGGGACCATCGTGCTGCCCGGCCAGCTCGGCGGCGCGAACTGGTCCGGCGCCGCCATTGCCCCCGGCGGCATGCTCTACGTAACCGCCAACGAACTCCCCTACATCACCACGGTCGCCGAGAGCGATTGGCCGCTCGGCGTAACCCCCTCGGCCCGCCACTTCCTCGATTCGAAAGGTTACCCCGCCATCAAGCCGCCCTGGGGCACTGTCACGAAGCTCGATCTCGCAAAGGGCGACCTCGTGTGGCAGCGCCCCCTCGGGAATCACGAAGGCGTGGACTGGGCCGGCCCAACCGGTACGATGAATTTCGGCGGCGCCACCGTCACGGCCGGCGGACTCCTCTTCGTGGCCGCCGCGCTCGACGCGAAGCTCCGCGCATTCGACACCGACACCGGCGATCTCCTCGCCGAGTTCCCGCTCGACTCCGCCGGCCAGGGCGCGCCCGTCACGTACCTCGGCGCGGATGGAACGCAATTCGTCGCCGTATTCGCGGGTGGCGGCGGCAAGGGCGCGGCGCCCCCCGGGGACTATGTGATCGCGTTTCGCCTGAAATAGCGGGCGATCGCGTGGGACGGTCTGGGACGTATTGCTTTCGGGGGCATCGACAATGTATTGTCCTGCCCCGCCGCGGGGCATTGTACTCAGCCCGCGGGATTTCCCCCCGGAGGGCTGTTTCCATGCGTTTCAATGCTGTCGTTCCGATCATGAGTTTTCTTCTGGCGCTTTCGGCCCTGGCCGATATCCCGATCGAGATCGGCAGCGGCAAACAGCTCTTCATCGACTATCGATTCGTCGCGCGAAGCGAGAATGTCTCCATGTCAATGAACCAGGCGCAGAAACTGGGCATGATTCAAATGGAGGATGGCAGCCATGTCGCGGCCTATCCGAGCCGCGCCATCGACGCCGGGGGCCGCATTCGCCTATACGCCGGAGCCGATGGCGTTTCGATACTTGAAAGCGAGGATGGGATCCGCTTTCGACATACTGGCCAGAGCATTGCCCGCGGCATTTTCACTACCATCTTTCTGGACGAGCACGATCCCGATCCGTCTCGGCGCTACAAGCTTTTCTGGACGCTGTTCGATGAGCCGTTTGACCCGTCGGAGCACGGGGTCTTCGCTGCGTATTCGGCGGATGGCCTCGACTTTACGGACGTTGGGCAGGTCCTCCCGTTCTTTATCGACAACCCGGCCATCGTTATGTGGGATCCGCGTATCGGAAAGTACGTCATCTATACCCGTGCGTTCAATTACGGCGGGGAGAACCAGCGGCAGGTCGGGCGTATCGAAACGGACGATGTGCTCAAGCCCTGGCCCTATATACAGCGCGCCGAGCGCCGCGATCGCCTGTCGCTGCACGATGTGCCGGTCGTGCTTTCGGCCGATGCCGAGGACGATCCCCACTCCGACATCTACTTCAACGCTGCGTTCATATACCCCTGGGCGCAGGATGTCTACTTGATGTTTACATCGCAATTCCGGCATTTTTCCCCGGATCGGCAGCCGTTTATCCGGCCCCGGGCCGAAGGATCCTGGGAGGACTACGGCCTGCTTGAGGTACAAGTCGCTGTAAGCCGGGACGGTATCCACTGGTCCAGGCCGCGCCGTGAACCGTTGTTTCCCACAGGGCTCGCCGACGAGTGGGATCGGTGGTATGCCGTAATGGGGCCCGGCGTTGTCCGCCGTGGAAACTACCTCTACCAGTACTACACGTCGAGCGGGCGCACGCACGATTCGGTGGTGCTCCGCCCCGAGTATGACGAGTCGCCTACCCCCGGCGGCATCGGCGTTTTGCGCCAGCGGCTGGACGGGTATTTCTCGATGGACACGGACCATCTCGGCGGGTGGCTGGAGACGCCTCCAATAGTCTTTCAAGGCAATCGATTGCGCCTCAACATTGATACCGGATCGATGGGCTCGGCCTTTGTGGAGTTGCGCGACGTGGACGGAAATCCCATTCCAGGCTATTCCCTCGGCGAGTGCGAGGAAATCGGTGGCAATTTCATTGACCAGACGGTCTACTGGGGCGGGCGCCACGATGTCTCCGCGCTCGCCGGAATGCCCGTGCGCATGTACATCGTGCTCGTGCGCGGGAAGCTGTACGCGTTCCAATTCACACGGGACTAGGCCCTCCCGGGCAGCGCGCCTTCCTTTCCTTCGGCGAACTTTTCCCGCCCACGCGGGATCAAGCAACTGGTAGAACGCCGGTGCTACAATAGCCGGAGATCAAGCCGGGTGACTGCATGAAGAAAAGCAGAAAAAGTTTGATGCGGCGATCACGTTGGGCCATCGTGGTTTCCGGCGCCGCCTTCACAGCCGTGCTGTTCCTTGGCGCGGCGGCCGGGCTCGCCTGGGCCCTGCTTCCGCCTCTGGATCCCGCCCCCTACCTCCGCGCCGTCGCTTCGGGGCAGCTTCTTGATCGCGGCGGAAAGACGCTCTATGTCGCGCTGAACCGGGAAGGAAACTGGTCGCTGCCCGGCGCCGCCGATGACTTCAGCCCCTACCTCCGCCAGGCCACCATCGCCGCGGAAGACCAGCGCTTTCACGCGCATCCCGGCGTCGATCCCATCGCCGTGCTTCGCGCCGCCTGGCAAAACATCCGGCAGGGCGGCGTAGCGTCCGGCGCCTCCACGCTCACCATGCAGCTCGTGAAGCTCGAAGGCTTGGACAGCCGCCGTCCGGCGGGAAAACTCGCCCAGGCCGTTTACGCACTCCGCCTCGAAAAAGCCGCCGAAAAGGACGCCATCCTCGACGCCTACCTCAACCGCGCGCCCTACGGCATGAATCTCATTGGGGCGGACGCCGCGGCCTGGCGCTACTTCGGAAAGCGCGCGCAAACCCTGAACCTGCCCGAGGCCGCCCTCCTCGCGGGCCTGCCGCGCGCGCCGAGCCGGCTGAACCCGCTCGCGCACCCGGAACGCGCCAGGGAACGCCGCGATTACGTCCTGCGCCGGATGCACGCCGAGGGCTTCATCGACGCCACGCAACGCGATCAGGCGCTCGCGGCGCCCGTGAACGCGGCCTGGCGAGATTTCCCGCGCCACGCCCCGCACCTGGCCGTGCCCCTGGCGGCGCCGCTCGCGGCGGGGGAGAGGGTCACGCTTACCCTCGACCAGGCCCTGCAGGCGCGACTCGAAACCCTGTTGCCCCACTACCTCAAACGCTTCAACGGGAGCATCTCCAACGGCGCGCTCCTGGTCGTTGATGTGGAGACCGGCGATCTCCTCGCGCGCGTCGGATCCGCCGGTTTCTTCGCCACGCCCGGCGGCGGCCAGGTGGACAGCTGCCTGGCGCCCCGATCCCCCGGCTCCACACTCAAGCCCTTCCTCTTCGGCTGGGCCATGGAGCGGCAACTGCTCTATCCGAGCGAGGTCCTCCTCGACGAAGTCCTGGATTACGGCGGCTACAACCCCGGGAATTTCGACGGGCTCTTCAATGGCCCCGTCACGGCCACAGAAGCGCTCCGCTACTCGCTGAACGTGCCCTCGGTCGCCCTGCTGGGCCGGAGCGGCGTGGCGGGCTTCCACGATTGGCTCGGGAAGGCGGGCATGACCACCTTGCACCGCACCCCGGAGGAATACGGCCTGGGCCTCGTCCTGGGCAACTGCGAGGCGCGCCTGGAAGAGCTCGCGCGCCTCTACCTGTCCATCGCCAGCCTCGGCGAACGCAATGAACTCCGCCTGACCGGCGCCGAGCCCCCACAACCCGCCATTTTCAGTCCGGAGGTCTGCCGCATGCTCTACGCCATGCTCGCGCAGCCCTTCCCGGAGGAGCTGTCCCCGGGCCTCACCCGGACCGGCGGAAACGCACTGCCCGTATGCTGGAAGACCGGCACCTCCACGGGCTACCACGACGCCTGGACCTTCGCCTTCAACCGCCACTACCTCGTCGCGGTCTGGCTCGGCAACAATTCCGGCGCCACGGCCCGCCAACTCATCGGCGCGCGCGCGGCCCTGCCCCTCGCCTCGCGGATCTTCCGGGAACTCCCGCCGAAGAACGGCCCCGCGTGGCCCGCGCCCGAAGCATCGGACAAGGAGGTCGCCATGTGCGCGCTCTCGGGACTTCCCGCCACGGAAGGGTGCCCCGAAACCGCCCGCTGGCGCCTGCCCGCATCCTTCTGGCGGAGCCGCGTCTGCGCCCTGCACCCCGTGTCGCGCCTCGGCATCGCCGCCCGCGCCGAACGCCCCGCCGGCCCCGCATCGTGGGATCTCGCCACGCTTGCGGCGCGTCCCACCGGGGAGGTCGCCGCCACCCCGATTCGCGCGCTTGGCATTACCGTCCCCGCGAATGGCGCCGAATTTCTGCTCACCGGCGTGGATGGGGGGGACCAAGTACGGTTGCAATCGACGCTCGGCGAATCGGAAGCCGTGCACTGGTACGTGGATGATCGCTATCTGGGCGCCTCCGGACCGGATGCGCCCATCTTCTGGGCGCTCACCTCCGGTGCGCACAGGGTCACGTGCGTGGCGCACGACGGGCGGACGGCAAGCGCCCGTTTTACCGTCGCGCGGCCCGGAAACACGTGATGGCGGATTCCGCCGGGGAGGGAGTCGAGGCGTACGAGTCACACCCGCGCCTGCGCGATGCCGCAAGGGTGCTGGCGGTGCTGTGTTTCGTCTGTACGGCCTTCACCGCGGCGGGCGCCATCGTGCTCATCGGCTACACCCGCGCCAATCCCGATCTCGACGCCATCCAGCTGCCGGGCGGGCTCCTCGTCCGCGCCGTGCTCTTCTCCCTGGCGACCGCCGCCGCGGCCGCAGCTGTCTGGGCGTTGCGCGGTCCCGAAACCGCGCCCCGGGACGCCAGGCCGGAGTACCGCGCGCCAGGCGCCTGGGGCCGTCCCGGGCTGGCGCTCGTCGCCGTCCTAGTCGCTACCGCCGTACTGCTGTCGGCGCGCGTTTCGATCTACCCCTGGGCCGCGCCGGATGAGGTGCACCACCTCGTCGTGGCCCGAAACCTGGCCCTTCACGGAAGCTACGCCTCCGGCCATCCCGACGCCGGCTTCCTCTATTTTGACTCCTTCGACTCCGTCGGCCCCACCGTGATCGCGCCGATCGCCCTGGCCTTTCGCGCGTTCGGGCTCGATCTCGCTGTCGCCCGCCATGTCATGGTCGCGTTTTTCCTGCTGCTCTGCCTCGCGCAGTACTTTCTCGCCCGGCGGCTCTTTGCTCCCTGGACCGCGGTCGCCAGCGTCGCGCTGCTCGTGGGAACGGTGTCGTCGACCTATCTCGGCCGCACGCTTTACGGGGAGGTCCCGGCCTACGCCTTCCTGCTCCTCGGCCTGCTCGCCTGGGGCGCCGCACTCGAACGGCCGCGCGCCATGGGATACGGCCTGCTCGCCGGTTTCCTCGTGGCCGCCGCCGTCCTCACCAAAACTATCCTCGCGCTCGTCGCCTTCAGCTTCCTGGGGGCCTGGCTCTACGACCGCGCGACCGATCGCGCCATCCGCTGGCCTCACGTGCTCTGGCCTGTCGCCGGTGGCCTGGCCACAATGGGGGCCTGGGCCCTCATCCAGCGGTGGCACGCGCCCGCCAACGCCGATCCCGGCGGCGTGCTCGCGATCTACCAGCACTACCTCCTCTTCGGCGTCGGCAGTGCGGGGCGCGCGTTCCAGCACGCCATCCTGCCCCACCCGGTGACCCACCTCGCCATGCTGGCCGTGCTCGCGCTTGCCATCGCGTCGGGCTTTCGTGGGCCCCGCCGCCTGCCCGCGCTCGTGCTCCTCCTTTTCGCGGTGTTCATGGGCTACTGGTGGTTCTTCTTCACCCCGGGCCACCTGCACCGCTACCTCTGGAACAGCTACGCCATCCTCGCCCTGTTCGCGGCCCCGTGGCTCTGCCGCGCCCTGGCCGAACTGGCCCGACCGGAATTTCCCGCAAGGCGGCGGATCGCGGCGCTCGCCTGCGCCATCCTCCTCGCCGCTCCACAGGCGCGCTGGATCGCGTTCCAGGCCCGCGAAATCGCCACAAATTCCGAAATGCATCCAGAGTATGCGCTGATTGGCGCGGTCGAGGCCCTGCCCGCCGATCAGCGGATTGCCACCGACGTGGAACGCCTCCCGGGCCTGCTCCATTTCTTCGCCGGCAGGCGCGTGGAGACCGGCGAAGATCCGGTGGCCCTGCTCGCGGCGTACGACACCGTGATCGCGCGCGATTCCCCCGCGCTGCGCGGCGTGCTCCACGATGGGATCCGTGTGCAACCGGCGGGCGCCTTTGTGCTACTGTCTATCGCTGAAAACCCGGAGTAAACATGGCCCGATTACGCGTTTCCATCTTCTATCCCTGCTACAACGACTGGGGGACCATGGGCAGCATGGTCATGCTCTCCCGCCAGACCGCCGAGCGCCTGGATCTCGACTACGACCTGACCATCGTGGACGACGGAAGCGCCGATCAGACCCAGGCCCTGCTCGACGAGATAGAGAAGACCTTCCCGGACGTCAATATCATCCGCCACGAGAAGAACCGCGGCTACGGCGGCGCGCTGCGCAGCGGTTTCGCGGCGGCGACGGGCGACTGGATCTTCTACACCGACGGCGACGCGCAGTACGATGTCCGGGAGTTGGATCGCCTCGTCGCCCTGGCGGGTGACGGCGTGGACGTCGTCCAGGGCTACAAAATAACCCGCCACGACCCCCTGCACCGCATCGTGATCGGGCGCATCTACCACCACATCGTGAAGCTCGCCTTCGGCCTGAAAATACGCGACGTTGACTGCGACTTCCGGCTGATCCGGAGAACCGTTTTTGATACGGTGGCCCTCAAAAGCGACAGCGGCGTGATCTGCGCCGAAATGATGGTCAAAATACAGCGCGCCGGATTTCGCGTCGTCGAGGCCCCTGTGCACCACTACGAACGCCACCACGGAAAGTCGCAGTTCTTCAATGTGCCGCGTATTCTTCGGGTGGCGCGCAACCTGACTGGACTATGGATCCGCATGGTTGTGCTGCGGAGGGATGGCTAGCCGTGATACCATTCGTCGAACTCCAGACGCAGTTTCGCGAACTGGAAGGCGAGATCCGCGCCGCCATCGACCGCGTCCTCGCAAGAGGATGGTTCGTTCTCGGCGAGGAGTGCGCGGCCTTCGAGCGGGAGTTTGCCGACGCCATCGGCGTCGCGCATGCCGTGGGGGTCGGTTCCGGCACCGACGCCATCCAGCTCGCCCTGCGCGCAGCCGGCGCCGGGCCCGGGTGCGAGGTCATCACCGCCGCCAACACCTGCGTCCCCACCATTACCGCCATTGCCGCCTGCGGCGCGCGCCCCGTGCTCGTGGACGCGCATCCCGACACCCTCACAATGGACCCGGTGAAGCTCCCCGGGGCCATTTCCGCCTCCACGCGCGCCATTGTCCCGGTGCACCTCTACGGGCATCCGTGCGACATGGACCCGATTTGTGAAATTGCCGGCGCGCACGGCATCGCCGTCGTGGAGGACTGCGCGCAGGCCCACGGATCCCGCTACAAGGGAAGGCCATGCGGCACGCTGGGCCACTTCGCCGCCTTCAGCTTCTACCCCTCCAAGAACCTCGGCGCTATGGGCGACGCCGGCGCCGTCACGGTCCAGGATCCGGAGCAGGCCGCCCTCCTCAAAAAGCTGCGCAATTACGGCGAGGAAACCCGCTATTTACATACGGTGCAGGGGATCAACAGCCGCCTCGATGAAGTACAGGCCGCCATCTTGCGCGCGAAGTTGCCCCATCTGGACGCCTGGAACACGTCGCGCCGAGAGATTGCGGCCCGATACGACCAGGCGCTTGCCGATCTTCCCATCGACCTGCCGCCCCGCGCGCCCTGGGCCGAATCGAACCGCCATCTGTACCCCATTCGCACGAGCGATCGGGATGCGCTCCAGGCCCGCCTCCGCGACGCCGGAATTCAGACGCTCATTCACTATCCCGTGCCGGTTCACCTCCAACCGGCCTACGCGGGTCTGGGCTACGGCCCCGGCGCCTTTCCCCGGGCCGAGGCCGCCTGCGCGCGGGTGCTGTCCCTGCCGCTGTATCCCGAACTCCCCGCGGATCACCAGGATCGCGTGGTCGCCGCACTACGCCAATTCTTCGCGTAAAACCGCAAAAGCGGCGTTGCGTTTTTCCCGGCCAGGTGCTATCCTCAACCTCAGTGAGCACAAATCCAAAGGTTCTGACTGGAGGGCTATTGCATGCGGCAGCCGCGCGGATTCACACTCCTCGAATTACTCGTCGTCATTTCCATCATCAGTATCCTCGCCGCCATGCTCCTGCCCGGACTCTCCCGGGCCCGCGAGGCGGCGCGCCGGGCCAGTTGCTCGAACAACCTGCGCCAGATGGGGCTCGCATTCACCATGTACGCCAGCGAATCCCAGGGAGAGTACCCCACAATCCAGCGCTACATCGGCGACCAATGCGATATCAAGAACAAGCGGGTGCTTATGTTCGACGGGAAGTCGATCTATCCCGAGTACCTGGCCGATGCGCGCGTCCTGGTGTGCCCGTCCGGCCTGGACGCCGTTCAGGAGCAGCGCGTCGGGCGATGGAGTCGCCCCGACGGCCCCGGGGGGTCCCGTGAGGGCGGCTCCGCAAACCCCTGCCTGTTCGACCAGCTCTCCTATTTCTACCTGGGCTGGATCGTCACGACTCGGATGATCGAGGAGGTGGGTACCAAGGACGTCAGCCCCGCGTTTCGCGACGCCTTCCGCGAGGTACTCGAAGGCGATTCCCCGGAGGCCTTCG
The DNA here is from genome assembly GCA_019637335.1 of Candidatus Hydrogenedentota bacterium. Taxonomy (NCBI): domain Bacteria; kingdom Pseudomonadati; phylum Candidatus Hydrogenedentota; species Candidatus Hydrogenedentota bacterium. The sequence goes on from JAHBVV010000003.1 coordinate 176,059, forward strand.
GGCAGTCCTGGAGTTTTACGGATGAATTCGGCGAGCAACGCCAGGTGCTCCGGCTGAAGGAGGGCATCGAACGCTTCCAGATCACGGATATCAACAACCCGTCCACCGCGAATATCTCGCAGAGTATCGTTGCGGTAATGTACGACCGCATCGATCTCGACCCCAGGGGCTTCAACCACGTTCCCGGCGGAACGAATGTCCTCTTTATGGATGGGCACGTCGAGTGGGTGAAGTATCCGGGCCCCTTCCCGACCAACCGCGCCTGGGCCACACTCGTGGACGAGCTGAACGTGTAAGCGCGTTCTACTGGCGTCCGCCGGCCTGCCAGATCAGCTCCGCGACCGCCATTTGTTGCGCCTCTACCGCCACACCCAGCGGCGTCAGGCGCGCCCGGTTACGCGCGTTGGGGTCGGCCCCCGCCGTCAGTAGCGCGCGCACCGCATCCAGGTCGTCATGGCGCGCCGCGAGGTGCAGCGCCGTATTGCCTTCGCCGTCCGCAAGTTCGGGCTTCGCCCCCCGCTGCACCAGGAAACTTGTGACGGTGGGATGCCCCTTCTGGAGCGCCAGGAGCAGGGGCGTGAGGCCTTCCTGGTCCAGCGTGTTGGGATCCGGCTTCCCGGAGGGGCCATGTCCCGACCAGTCGCGGTAGATGGTGTCCAGGATGGGGAGGTTCCCCTTGAACGCCGCCAGGTGCACGGGCGTCCAGCCCTCCGGCGTCGCCCGGGAAGCCGCCGCACCATAACTCATCAGCGTCTCCACCATCTTCTGGTGGCCCCGCCATACCGCCAGGTGAATCGCTTCCCACCCATCGCTCGTCGTCATCGACGGATCCGCATGGTTGCGGAGGAGCAGCGTCGCAAGCTCGATGTCGTTGTTCTTCGCCGCCGTGTGGAGCGGCGTGATACCGTCCAGATCCGGCGCGTTAACCTTGGCCCCGTTCTCGATGAGCTTGCGCACCGCCTCGATATCGCCATCCCGCGCCGCCTTGTGAATTTCCAGGAAACCCATGTGATCGCGCTGGCGGTTGACGCGCGCCTCGCACCCGGCAAGCGCAACCACCACACATACCGCCGCAAGCCATGCCGCAAGATAGCTTCTCATATCGACTCGCCCTTGAATCCCGGTTTTCCCGGCGCGACAATACGCCCCGCAACAAACCCATCCTACCATGGCCATGCCGGGAGCGCAAAACCGTGAATACGGAAGAGTACAGGCGCATGCACCACGCCGAAACCCGACATTGGTGGTACCGCGCCCTCCATGCGCGCGTACTCCACGCCTGTGAACGTTTCGCGCCGCGCGCCCGAACGATACTCGACGTCGGCTGTGGGACAGGCGGGATGCTGGCGCGCCTACCGGCCGAAATCCGCGCCGCCGGCGTCGACCTGGCGCCCGAGGCCGTGGCCCGGTGTCGTGAGCGCGGGCTGCCCATGATCACCCGCGCATCGGCGGACGCGATCCCGTTCGAAGCCACTTCGGCGGACGCCGTCCTGCTGTTGGACCTGCTCTACCACCGCAATGTGCTCGATCCGGCCCGTGTCCTCCACGAGGTGCGTCGCGTGCTGTCGCCGGAAGGTGTGGCGATCATTAACGCGCCCGCCTATGCGTGGCTGCGCTCTTCCCACGACGACGCCGTCCACACGGGCCGCCGTTTCACCCGCAGGGAACTCATCCAGTTGCTGGAGGGCGCGGGTTTCGAGGTGTGCTATGCGAGCTACTGGAACACCATCCTGTTTCCGCCCATCGCCCTCCTCCGTGTCTTGCGGCGCTGGTATCCGCCGTCGGGCTCGGATGTGTCGGAAACCGGTCCCGCCTGGGCAAACACCCTGCTCGGCGTGGTGCTGGCCCTGGAGGCCGCCGTCATGTGGCGCGTCCCGCTGCCTTTCGGCGTCTCCATATTCGCGGTGGCGCGTCCCGCACGACCGCCGATTCAACCCGTGCGCGTCACGGAGACGTAGTACGCGCCCCGCTCCACGCCGGCCTCGTCAATAAACGCCGTCTCGAGCCGGGTTTCGCCCTTTTCCAACCGGAGCGTGAAGTCCGCTGCAACGTCGCCCTCGTTCACGGGACTCGACGCCTCCTGGCCGCCAATTCGAATGCGCGCCTCCACGATCGCCAGGGCCGCGCCGCCATCCACCGCCGCGCGAATGGGCGCGTTGGCCTCCCGGGGCCAGCGGCGGAGCGCGAAGTGGTATTCGCCCGCTTCCGCAACCTCCACCGCCCAGAATCCGTTCCCCGCAAGCCCGGCCAGAATGTGTTTCTGATGCCACGGGATCTGCTCGATCGGGGTATGCCAGTCGTGCCCGTTCAGGTGCGTCGCCCCCTGGCCCGCCGCGCCGATAACCAGCGGGCAATAGCGGTCAAAGGTCCGGGAAACATCCGCCCACCAGCGCTCGTAGACCTCCCGCAAGTGCGCGGCGAGGGCGGGCTCTTCCGCGGCGCGATCCTGCTCCTGCCCGGGGTCGCGCGACAGATCGTAAAGCTCCGTCCCGTTAATCAGCCGCCAGCGGCCTTCAAGCACCGCGCTCTTGCGCCATTTCTCCGGGTGCTCGATGCGCTGGGAGTCCACCACGATCGCGCGTTCGGGCGCGGGCGTTTCGGGCGCGTTAAGCCACGGCGCCAGGGACACGCCATCAAAGGGCGGGCCACCTTCCGGGGAAATGCCGCAGTAGCCGAGCAGCGTGGGGAGGAGGTCAATGTGGGCCGAGAGCACGGGGATGTCCGCGCCCCGCGCAACCGGCCCCGCGGGCCAGCGCACGAAACACGGCACGCGGTGGCCCCCTTCGTATTCGCTTCCCTTGGCCCCGCGCATCCCCGCCCGATCGCCCGCCGATGTGCCGTTGTCGGTCATGAAGATCAAGATCGTGTCTTCCGCGATCCCCTGTTCGTCCAGCGTCTGGAGCAGCCGGCCCATATTCTCGTCGAGATTCGCGATCATCCCGTAGAAGTTGGCCTGATCGTCGCTCAGCCCCTGCGCCTTGAACGGCTCGCTGTATTCCGGGGGCACGATATACGGATGGTGCGGCGCGTTCGTCGGCAGGTAGCAGAAAAATGGCGCATCCCGGTGCTCCGTGATGAAACGCCGGGCCGCGTCAAACCACACATCGGTGCAATACGCTTCGAAGCTCTCCGGTTCGCCGTTGTGGAAGTACGTGTCGTTGATGTATTCGTTGCCCCAGTAGTCCGGCGTCTGGCCGATGCCGCCGCCGCCATGCGCCAGTACCTCCTGAAACCCGCGATCCCGCGGGCGGTACGGGTAGTCGTCGCCCAGGTGCCACTTCCCGAAAAGGCCCGTGCGGTACCCCGCCCCCGCGAAGTAGTCCGCCATCGTCTTTTCGTCGCGCGCCAGCAGCGATCGCCCCATCACCGTATGCCACACCCCGCTCCGGTTGTTGTAGCGCCCCGTCAGCAGCGCCGCGCGCGTCGGCGCGCACGTCGGGCTCACGTGGAAATCCGTCAGGCGCGCGCTCTCCGCATGCAACCGGTCCAGGTGCGGTGTCTTCAACACGGGATTCCCCAGACAACCCAGATCCCCGTAGCCCTGATCGTCGGTCATCACCAGAACGACATTCGGACGCCGGGATGCGCGCGCCGGCACCGCCGCCCCGCAGGCCAGCGCCCCAACAGCGGCCCCGCATAGAAACGCGCGGCGGGAAAAACGGGGCTGGGCGACAAAGTCAGCGGGCATGATACAACTCCTTCCAGGAATGGCGTGCGTGCCGTATACTCTTGCCCATTTCAGAAAGGATGTCAAGTTGGGCGCGCGCCCCCGGGTCAGGCATACTGGGCGCGCTCGCACAACGAAGACCAGGTCAATTTGGAGGATATACCATGCGCCGCGCCGCCCGTTTGCTGCCAATCCTGCTTGTCGCGATCGGCGGCGGCCTCGTCCATCCGGCGGGCGCCTCCACCGGGGACAATTGGGAAGTCCACCGCGTGATTCCCGGCGGGCGAATTGACGCCGTCGCCAGCCTGGGCAACGGCATAGTACTCGCCGGGTCCCGCAATCCCAAACCCGGCCACATTTTCCGCAGCACCGACTGCGGCGAAACCTGGACCGACCTCGGCAACCTGCTGGGCGAGGGCCTTCATACGGGCAGCGTCACATGCATCGCCTCCGCCGGCGAGGGCGTCGCCTACCTCGTCACGGGAGACGCGCACGTCTGGAAATCGGCGGACTGGGGGCTGACCTGGACGCCCCTGGGCCAGGTATCGGACATGCCCCGCCTCGAGCCCTACCACTTCAGCTACAGTATCACCGTGCTACCCTCGGGCACGGTATTGATCAGCAACACCAACCCGGACGGCGGCCACGTCTTCCGCTCTGAGGATGGCGGCGCGACCTGGGACGATGTGGGGGCCATATCGCCGAAGGCGCTGTACCGCTTCGAAAAAACGTCGGATGGCGTCCTCGTCAATGGCTGGGCCGGACACGTATACAAGAGCGCCGACGACGGCAAGACCTGGGCTGATCTCGGCAAGCTCAGCGACCAGGCGCTGTACGCCACGGAATACCTGGAGGACGGCGTGGTGCTGCAGGGCGGCGAAGACGGGCGCATCTTCCGGAGCGACGACTTCGGCGCAACGTGGACCGAAGTCGCCCGTTTCCCCGATTCCGCCGACGATTTCGTCTACCTGGGGAACGGCGTCGTTCTGTACAGCACCTACACGGGCGAGCGAAACGTCTACCGGTCAACCGACGCCGGCCGCACCTGGGCCTCCATCGGGCCCGTACCCGCCGGCGCCGAAGGCGACACCCTCGACCACGCCGTGGCCGTACCCTGCGGCGACGCCGCAGTCAGCGTGGGGGGAACGGCCCGAGGCAACATCCTGCGCTACCGCCCGTAGCGCCGCAACGCCCGACGCCACGGTAACCACCCCGAAAAGAACGTGGCACAGGCGTCCCGCCTGTGTTCCGCGCCGAAGGTGCGGCAGGGACTCCGACATTCCTGAGTGGATCACCCAATAACCGCCGCATATCGGCACGCCGCCACGATCATTCAACGCGCGCCAACGTGGCCTGGCCTTCCAGGTTGAGACTGCGTGAGCGGAGGGTTCGAACAGCCCATTGAGGTCGTGAACACAGCCTCGGATTTCCAAAGCGAGACGGTCCTTTCTTCATTCGTGTCCATTCGCGTTAATTCGCGGTTCAACTTTTTGGTTGTGGCAGGCGACTGCCCTGCGTCCACTCGTGGTTCACTCGTCTTCCGTCGCGTCCAACGGCTGCTCCACACCCCCCTCCGCATCCTCCCGCCGGAATTCATACCATGCCCCGTCAAGCGCCACGATAACCGGCTCCGCGACATCACACAGGTGGTGCAGGTCATTGTGCCGGTCCAACATCGCGTTCCAGGCGGCGGACGGAATCGCAATCACCGTGCGCGGCTCCGCGCCATAGCCCGCCTCGCGCCAGGTCCCATCCTCCAGGCGGAATTCGCGATCGCGCCACTGCCGGACCGTCACCGCGACGGCGTCCGCCGGCCCCTCGGCCAGATCGGGCGCCGGTGGCGCCATCTTAAGTTGGAAAGCGGCCTCGGGGGCCTCTGAACTCTCTTTCGCCGCACCGGGCCCGGCGGGCGCAACCGGTTCCTCGGCCGGCTGAGACGCGGCCCGCGCGCCCGCAGCCCGACCCAACGCGGCGCCGCCGCCAAATCCACCACCTGCCAAACCGCCGCCGCCGAAGCCGCCACCTCCACCCCCAAGCCCGACGCCCCGCGCGCCGTCATCCGCCGCCGCCGATTCGGCCTCCAGAGGCTCCGACGCCATGGCGGTTTCCGCGGCAGTGGCGCCGGCGGCCAGATCCTCCCGCCCAATCGCGCGGGCGGGCGCGGGTGGTGACGCAGGTGGCGCCGGAGCGGGTGGGGGCGCGGCTCCTGCGCTCTCCGAGAACGCGGCCACGTCTTCATCCGACATCGCGGGCGCCGATCGCAGCGCCAGCGTTTCGCCCGAGAGCGGGGCGGCGGGCGGCGCCTCGGCCATCGGCATCGCCTCGTTCGCCATGTGGGCTTCGGGCGCAGCCGCACTCGGCGCCGCCTCGTACCGCGCCATATCCAGCGCGCTCTGGCCCGACTGGGCCCCGCGCCATACCACCAGACCGCCGACCAGCGCGATTGACGCCGCCGCCAGCCCATAGCGCCACCAGAACGCGCCCGGCAGCCGCCGGGACGCGGGCCGGAGCGCTTCCCGCACGCGCGCTTCGAAATCCGCCGGCGCCTTCACCGGATGGTGATACCGGTACGCTTCCGTGACCTGCTTGTAGCCGTGCAGCTCACGGAGGCAGTCGGAGCATTCCGAAAGGTGCTCTTCCACCAGCTCGCGGTCTTCCGCGTTAAGCTCGTCATCGAGCAGCGCCGAGAATTCGGTCCGTATGTGTTCGCAATTCAAGGCCATAATCAATGGGGACGGGGCGAGGGCTTCCTTAGAGCAGCCCGCGCCGCGTCAGGCACTCCTTCAGCAGCTTGCGCGCCTGGTTCAAACGCGATTTCACCGTGCCCTCCGGGCAATCGGCGGATCGGGCGATGTCGCTGTAGCCAAGGTTGTCAAACGTGCGCAGCACAAATACCAGCCGGTACGTGTCCGGCAGGCCTTCCAGGCACGCCTTGAGCCCCTCGTCGAGCTCGCGCTTCTCCGCCAGATGGCTCGGCGTCACGTCCGTCGAGGTCGCCCGCTGCGCCACCGAAGGCGCGCTCTCGGAAAGCGCCTCGAACGATACCCCCATGTTCCGGCCCTTCCGGTTGCGATCGCGCAGCCGGTTGCGGCATGTGTTCGCGGCGATGCTGTACAGCCACGTGTACACCTGCGAATCGCCCTGGAACGTGCTCAAACTCCGGTACGCCCGCACAAACACCTCCAGCGCCACGTCCAGGCTGTCTTCATGGTTGCCAAGATAGCGGTACACCACGTTGTACACCCGGTCCTTGTAACGGCGGACCAGTTCGTCGAACGCCGTCTCATCGCCGTTCAGGCAGGCCTCCACCAGATCAATATCCGGGGTCTTTCGGACAGCTTCCAGCAATTCCACGCGTGGCGACGCTCCAACTATTTCCTGCTACCTTGGACACCAAAACCCCGTCCGGGTTCGGACGCCGTATTGTACCCCGGCCCGCTCGGAATCCGCTAATCCCCCGGGCCAGGGCAATCGCATTTAGACTTCCAACTCGAGCCGAGCGCCATACGAACCACCTTCAATGTTCAAAAGGGCGCGTGTTGGAGCGCTGGCATCCTTGCCGGCACAGATGCCGGCGCTCCAAAACGCTCACTTTCGTTTATTCAAGGTTCCAAATCGACTCAAAATTACGCCCAAATACCGAGATCGATTATAAATGCGATTGCCCTAATCCCCGGGCGTTTGCCATCCGCCGGGGACGATACGGTATGCTATGCGCTCAACCCCCCTCTGGAGAACCTCGACTCATGTCCCAAATGGAACAGGCCCTCGCCCAGGCCCGGCGCGATCGCGAGCGGCACCTCGCCGAATACCGCGAAGTCCTGGCGATTCCCAGCATTTCCACCTTGTCCGAGCACAAGGGCGACGTCCTGCGCACGGCGGAGTGGCTCGCGGCACAGCTCCGCGCGCTGCGCATGGACAACGTGGAAATCATCCCGACCGCCGGCCATCCCATCGTTTATGGCGAGTGGCTGCATGCCCCGGACAAGCCGACCATCCTGATCTACGGCCACTACGACGTCCAGCCCGTCGACCCCGTCAACGAATGGGATTCCCCGCCCTTTGGCGGCGACATCCGCGGCGACTTTCTCTACGGGCGCGGCGCTTCGGACATGAAAGGACAGATCTTCGCGCAGATCAAGGCCATGGAATGCCTCGCCGCGCACGGGGACTACCCCGTGAACGTCAAGTATCTCCTGGAAGGCGAAGAGGAAATCGGCTCGCCAAGCCTGCCGGGCTTCATCGCCGAAAACCGGGATCGGCTTGCCTGCGACGCCGTCCTGAACTGCGACGCCGGCATCCACGACAAGGACACCCCCGCAATCACCTACTCCCTGCGCGGGCTCGCCTATTTCGAGCTCGAAATCCGCACCGCAAAGAAGGATCTCCACAGCGGCCTCTTCGGTGGCTCCGTGCGCAACCCGCTCCATGTGCTCGCAGACGTGATTTCCGCCATGCACGACGCCGACGGCCGCGTGACCCTGCCCGGCTTCTACGACAACGTGCGGGCGCTGAGCGACGAGGAGCGTGAATTGCTCCGCCAGGTGCCCTACTCCGACGCGGACTGGACCGCCATGGCGGGGACCCAGCGCTGCTTTGGCGAGGCGGGCTTCACCACCGTCGAGCGCATCGGCGCACGCCCGACCCTCGAGGTTAACGGCGTCTGGGGCGGATTCACCGGCGAAGGCGCGAAAACCGTTCTCCCCGCGCGCGCCCACGCCAAAATCAGCGCGCGCCTCGTCGCCGATCAGGATCCCGACGCCGTCGAGGGGCAGTTGCGCGCCTTTCTGGAGGCGCATGTGCCGGCGGATGTCGCCTGGAGCCTGCACAAGCACTCCAGCGGCCCCGGCTCGACCATGGATCGCAAGTCCCCCTATATGAAGGCCGCCGAAGAGGCCCTCAAGACCGTCTTCGGAAAAGCGCCCCTCTTCAAGCGCGAAGGGGGGAGCGTGCCCATCGTCGGCCTCCTGCAGAAGCAGCTCGGCGTCGACACCGTGATGCTGGGGTTTGCGCTCCCAGACGACGGCATCCACGGCCCGAACGAGCGCCAGTACCTGCCGAACTTCTACCGCGGCATCGAAACCTACATCCACTACCTGTGCGCGCTCGGGACAAAATAGTCCGAAAAGCCCATCACAGGCGTCTCGCCTGTGTATCCGCGCCGTAAGGCGCGCCAACCCTCGAGTTAAGCCGGGTTGCTCAAACCCGGACCGGGCGCTCGCCTCCGACGCCCGGCGTTCAGATGGAAGGGAAGAACATGTCCACGCGACAACGCTGGGCCGACCTGATTCGGCTCGAAGACTGGTGGGCCATCTGGCTCGGATTCATCGTGCTCGCGGCGGCCTCCGCCGGCTGGATCGCCGACATCCCCAAAATGCCGAAATGGACCTGGGGCGAGTTCGGCGCCCTCGCGGAAAGCATCCCCTACGGCGGCGCGGTCCTGCTCGCCATCGGGCTCTACGTGCTGTTCGGCGCCGCGATCGCCATCATGCAGCGCGGGGGAGCCGCCGCGCGGTTCGCGCCCGGTTTCTTCTTCATCTTCGCGCTGGCCGCCGTCTCCAGTATCCTCTCGAACGAAACCATCGTTCGATACTACGGCATCAACTATGCCTTCTGGGCTGTTGGCATCGGCCTGCTGCTGGCGAATAGCTTCGGAACGCCCGCCTGGCTTCGGCCCGCGATCCGAACCGAGTTCTACATCAAAACCGGGCTCGTCCTCATGGGCGCCGAAATCCTCTTCGGCAATATCCTCCGCTTCGGGGCCTACGGCCTGATCATCGCCTGGGGCGTCACGCCCGTGGTCATTGTGTTCATGTGGCTCTTCGGCACGCGCGTCCTCAAAATGGTCAACAAGCCGCTTGTCATTGTAATTGCCACGGCCACCTCCGTTTGCGGCGTTTCCGCCGCCATCGCCGCCGCCGCCGCCTCGCGCGCCAAAAAAGAAGACCTCACCATCGCCGTCGGCATGACGCTCATCTTCACCGTGCTCATGATGCTCGCCATGCCGCTCCTCGCGCAGGCCCTCGGCCTCTCGCCGCTCATCGGCGGCGCCTGGCTCGGCGGCACCATCGACGCCACCGGCGCCGTCGGCGCGGCGGGGGCCGCGCTCGGGCCCGAAGCCGAGGCCGCCGCCATCATCGTCAAGATGATTCAGAACATCCTGATCGGCGTGGCCGCGTTCTGCATCGCCGTGTACTGGGTTACCTGCATTGAAGAAAACCCCGGCGGACGCCGGCTCGGCGTGGGGGAGATCTGGATCCGCTTCCCGAAGTTCATCCTCGGCTTTATCGCGGCCTCCCTGCTCGCCTCCTTCGCGCTCCTGCCGGCGCTCGGCGAGGACGCCGTCGAAGGCATCCTCAAAAACACCGACGCCGTCCGGAACTGGCTCTTCGCCATGGCATTCCTATCCATTGGGCTGGAGTCCAACTTCCGCGAAATGGCCACACAGATGCGCGGCGGAAAGCCGATGATACTGTATGGCGTCGGGCAGACCTTCAACATCGTGCTCACCCTCTTCGTGGCGTGGCTCGCCCTCAGCGGCGTCCTCCTGCCGGAACCGCCGGCCCTTACCCAATGAGCAGCCGTCCCCCGATAGCGGTCGCCGCGGCGCGCCTCGCGATCGCCCTCGTATCCGTCTGGTTTCTCCTCGGGACCGCCCTGCCGTGGCTCGCGCGAAGCGGCTATGCCGGTCCCGTCATGCGCGAGAACATCCGACACGACCGAGACGCGACGGCGCTCTTCTACGCCGAACACGATCGGACCTGGGAACTGCTCCGGGAAACCCGGGGGGAAGACCGCCATGCGACCGCACCGTAGATCGCAACGGGAGCGCGCGCTCCTGTCACGGAACAGATCATGAGTGGCGATCCCGCCTCCCCGCCGCGGCGCCAGACGTACGTCTACCGCATCGGCGGCATGACCGGCGCCGGCAACGCGCGCCATCTGGAGACCGTCCTCGCCGCCCTGGAAGGCGTGGCCTCCGCGCGCGCCAGCTTCATGACGGGCCAGCTCGTGCTCACAGGCGACCCGGCGCACCTCGGCGGCGAGACCGTCGTATCGGCCGTTTCGCGCCTGGGACTCGTGGCGCGCCCGGCGTCCGAATTCGACCGGGAGGCGGTCTTGAAACAACTCGCCGACGACGCGCGGGATGCCTTCCGGCGCCTGAAGCGCGCCGCCGCCATTGCGCTTCCTATCCTGCTGCTGGCCGTGGCCCGCGAGACTGGGCTGTTCCCGCACCTCCCGGCCCTGTGGCTGGAGGCCGCCCTCGCCCTCGCGATCCTCCTCGGGCCGGGACGCCGTATCGTTTCGACGGGCTGGCGCATGCTGCGGGACCGCGCGGCGGGGCGCGAGAGCTTCGTTGCCATCGGCGCCCTCATTTGCTGGGTTGCCGGGCTTCCGGATCTGGCCGGTATCCGGCTCTCCGGCTTCGCGGGCGTGGCGGGCGTGCTGATGGCCTTCCATCTCGCCGGCGCCTTCGCTCAATTGCGGGCGCGGGCCCGGGCGGCTACAGCCATGATGTCGGGCGGCGATCGCGATGCGGCCGTCTGGGCCGGCCAGTGTGCGCAGCCACCCATTCACGCCTTCGCGGGCCAGATACTCGCCGTGTTCTTGCTGCTCGTTCCGGGCGCCGCCGCGCTGAGCGCCTTCATCTGGCTGACAATCCCGGACCTGATGGATGCGCTGGGCGGCTGGGCGCGCCCCTGGATACCCTGGCGTGTTCCCGCGGATGCCGGCGGCGTCGCGGCGGCGATCGGATCCGCTGTCGCCGTCTTGATGGCATCCGCCCCCTGCGCGCTCGCCCTCGCGGCCCCGGCCCCCGCACTCGCGGCCGGTGGCGAGGGGCTCCGGCGCGGAATGGCCCTTCGCACGGGCGCCGCCGTGGAAAAGCTTAGTAATCTCAGCATCCTGTGCTTTGAAAAAACCGGTGTGCTCACCCGAGGAGAGCCCAGAGTACTCGAAGTGGTCGCCGCGCCGGGCTATGCCGCCGGAGACGCTCTCGCCTGGGCCGCCGCGCTGGAAAGTGACGTCGATCACCCGCTGGCCCGCGCAATCGTGGCCCGCGCCGCGGAGGAGGACGCGCACGCCGCCGATGTCCTGGAATCCGTCGAGCTGGTCCCGGGAGAGGGCGTCCAGGGCCTCGTCGATGGCGCATTCGTGCTGGTGGGACGCCCGGATTGGCTCGCTGGCCAAGGCGTCAACCTTCGAGCTCTGGAGCACGCCATATACCGCATCGAACACGAGGGGCGGACCCCGATACTGATTGCCCATGCGGGAAAAGCCGTCGCCGCATTCGCCATTGCCGACCGCCTTCGCCCGGAGTCGGTGCGGGCAATCAAGGTGCTCGCGCGAATAGGCGTGCAGCCCGTACTCGTCACCGGCGATACCCCGGGAACCGCCCGGGTGATCGCCGATCAGTGCGGGATAGCGAGAAGTCTGGCCGGGGTCTCCGGTGAAGCGCGCGCAAGAGAATTGGAGCGGCTCCGAAAGGAGACCATCGGTGTGGTTGGCCGCGTGCGTGGCGATGATCCGCCCCCCGAAGGAGGGGAGGCGGGACTGGAGATAACGCTGGGGGCGTCAGGCCCGGCCGCGGCCGCGGATGCCGCCATCGAGTCGCATGATCTCGGCGCGCTCGTGGCGCTCGCGTTGCTGGGCCGTTCTGCCTATGTACAAATCGTACAAAACCTCTTCTGGGCATTTGGGATCAATGCCGTGCTGCTCGCTTTCGCCATGCTTGGGCTGCTCCCGCCGGCCCTGGCATGCCTCCTCGGCGCGGCGGCGCCCCTGTTCCCCCAGTATCGCGCCGCGCGCCTGTATCGGTTTAATCCTGAACGGCTTACAGCGGAACTGATGCGCCGCTAGCGCCGCCAGAAAATTGTCGTTGCGGTGCGTGAAAAAAACCGTTGACAAATAAGCGCAAACGTGCAACGATAAGCAAACAGCTTCGCTGCCGACGTTGCGAAGCACGAGGGCAATAAGGCATCGCGGAGCGTGGTGCGCATTCGCCTGGCGAAAGAGGGTGCGGCAGTTTTTACCCTTCACTTCATGGGCGGATGCTGAAAGGAGGGTTGCCGATGGCTGTATTGTAGTCATTTCAGGTAGTTGCGGCGGCATGCGGCAGATTCTCGGGTGTGTTTCTTCCATATCGATTGACACATGATCTGTCTTCTTGGCTCTCCTGCAACTAGTATCACCATAATGTCTTTTCCATAGGTAAACTGTGCATATCGTATTGAAAGGAAGGTAATACATGTTTCCTGTATCAGCACCCCGCCGCAACAGGCTGGCGGGCTTCACACTCATCGAGTTGCTCGTCGTTATTGCCATCATCGGCATCCTGGCGGCGATCCTGCTCCCCGCACTTGCCCGCGCCCGCGAAGCCGCACGGCGCGCGAGCTGCCAGAACAACCTCAAGCAGCACGGCATCATCTTCAAGATGTACGCCAGCGAGAGCAAGGGCGAACTCTTTCCCCCGCGCGGCATCCGCTACTGGCAGGATTACCCGAACGGCCCGCAGGGTGGCGGGGTGACGCTCGAACGCGCCTATGCCACCGAGCATGTATATCCGGAATACCTGTCGGACATCCAGATTCAGTTCTGTCCCTCCGATGGCGACTACGGCAAGTCGCAGATGGAAAACTATCTCTGGAGCCCGCAGGGAGCCAAGATGCACCGGACCATCGGTTTCGGCTGGAACGCCACCGACGATCCGATTGTGAAGAACAAAGTGACCCACTCCGACGGCGGCAACAGGCACTGTAACCCCGCGATCTACGACCCCGCGCTGAATTGCTACTACCATGGCGGGTACTGGTCCTACAACTACTGGGGCTACATGGTGGATGGTTCCTGGTTCCGCACCGTGGACGACTTCGCCATCGTCTTTGGCGATACCCTCGCCCACGGCGCCAGCGCGCAATCGCTGGACGCGAAACCCGTCATTACCGCCGGCGAAGTTCATGCGCAGTGCCGTGGCTTGCTTGCGAATATGGGCCAGCCCGCCACCTTCACAATGACCGACGGGCGCGTCGTGACGGCGCAGCCGTTGCGCGAAGGCGCCGAGCGCTTCGCCATTACGGACATCAACAACCCCGGCGCCAGCGCAAGTGCGCAATCGGAAGCCGCCATCATGTGGGACAACTCCTTCTCGCTCGAAGGCGCCATCCGGAATACCGACAACTTCAACCACATTCCGGGCGGCGCGAATGTCCTCTACATGGATGGGCACGTGGAATTCGCTAAGTACCCGCAGCCCATTGGCAGCAAGGCCTTCGTCATGACGAAGGAAGCGCATCTCGATCAGACCTGGGAATCGCCGTGATCGGCGTCGCTCCCGGTGGCCCTGGTTAAGGGAGACTCTTTCTGACAACATGCACGAACGCGGGCGCGGCACTCGGGATTGCGCCCCGCGAGCCTGAAAGGTAAAGACAGTCCAATCCAAGCCGGGCCTGGCGTCCCACCCGTGGTGGCGCGCCAGGCCCGGGGTCGTATTGGCCGCAAGCTACAGCCACGGCTGGCGCTTGAACGGGGCTATGGCCTCGGAGAGACCAATCACAACAAGAACATCGCGGGCCCGCAGGCGCTCATCCGGGCCGGGGAATATTCGCTCGGATCCGCGCGCCAGGCCCGCCACGGTGACGCCATAAGTCTCCCGGAAACGGAGCTCCGCCAGGCTCTGCCCGATCTGCGTCGCCCCCGGCGGGACCAGAACCTCCGTCGCCTCAAACCGGAGCTCGCCCACATCGCTGTCCACTTCGGAAGCCTCCTCCAGAACCGCCTGCGCCTCCCGAATTACCTCCGGAGGGGCCATCAATACGAGCCGGTCGCCCGGATACAACCGAAAATCGGACCCCGGCTCGTAATGGACGCGGCCAGCCCGGCTTACCGCGAGGATGGATGCGCCCGACGCCGTCGGCAGGGGGATTTCCGAAAGCGCCTTGCCCACATGGGCGCACGACGCTTTTACCCGAATCTCCCGGAAGCCAATGGGCCATTCCAGTCCAACCGGGATCACATCCATCGCCTGCGTGAGCGCGTCCGCCGCCAGCTCCGCCCCGTCAACCATCGGCTGGAGCACAACGTGAGCGCCCCCCGCGCGGTACCGTTCCGCGTCCCGGGCGTGGACCGCCGCCAGCGCGATCTTGCCCTCGTAGCGGCGCTGGCTGAGCAGCCTGAGCAACGCCAAATCCAGATCCGGCGAACGCGTCGTGCTGACGACCCAGCGTGTTTGCCCCAGCGGAAGGTGCTCGTGGAACTCCGGATCGCCCGCGTCTCCGTAGCGCACATCGACGCCCCGCGCGCGCCACGCGGACAGCACCTGCGGGTCGAAGTCCACGGCCATAATGCGACGGCCGCGCTCGATCAAGTGCTCCGCGAGCGCGCTTCCGTAGCTGCCAAGCCCCAGAATGATCGCATCGTAAACCGCGCTATTGTCCACATGCTCGCCTCTTTCTTCCCGCGCCGGATTGCTGCGTTCGAATACGCGCAGCGGAGACGCCAGCAGGCGGTACAGGTTCTGGGAGTACAGGATCATATAGGTTGACGCAAAAATTGTGATTACGCCCACGAGCGTAACCAGCCCCATCGTTTCCGGAGTGATATGTCCCAGGCTCACACCCAGCGCCGCAACGATGAGCGAAAACTCGCTGATCTGCGCAACCGTTAATCCCGCCAGAAAACTCGTACGCCGCCGGTATCCCATCCCGCCCATGATCGCGAGCACGATCAACGGGTTCCCAGCCAGTACGAACAGGGAGAAGATAAGCGCGTTGCCAAATTGCGCCCCGACGGCGTCCCATTCCAGGCGCGCGCCCAGGTCGATAAAGAAAAAAAGAAGCAGAAAGTCCCGAAGGCTGGTGAGCCGCGCCCCGATGGCGTCGCGGTACTCGGTGGATGCGATCGCAATGCCGGCAAGAAAAGCGCCGACTTCCTTGCTGAAACCGAGCTGATCGCTCACGGCGCCGAGAAGCACGGCCCACGCGATGGCGAATAGGACAAGCAATTCCTGGGTATGGGCCAGGGCATGGAGCAGCCGAGGCAATACGAAGCGCGCAAGAAGGACAACGCCGCACAGAAAAAGCGCGCCCTTCAAGGCGATCCCAAGCATCGCTCCTGTGCTGGAGCCGTCATCGGGCAGGGCGCCGCCGAGCGTGGTCAGGGCGACAAGCGCGATAATCGCGGCAAAATCCTGTACGATCAGAAAGCCGACCGCAATGCGCCCGTGCAGGGAATCGATCTCCTTCTTGTCGGAAAGAAGCTTGACGATGATGATCGTGCTGGAGAAAGTCAGCGCCACGGCGACGTAGGCCGCGCTGACGCCGTTCATCCCCATGGCGATCGCGATCACGAAACCAACCCCGGAAGTGACGGCGATCTGGCCCACGCCCGTCGCAAGCGCGACGGCGCCGGTCGTCCGTATCAGGTGGAGGTCCAGCCGCATGCCGACGATGAAAAGAAGCAGCGCGATCCCCATGCCGGCCAGAAGCTCGATCTCGCCGTGGCTTCGAAGCAGCCCCAGCGCCGAAGGCCCCGCAAGAATGCCCGCGGCCAGAAACATGATAAGTAGCGGCTGCCGGAGTTTCTGCCCCGCGATACCCAACGCCGTCGCCAGGCCAAGTATGGCCGCAATCTCCGCGAAAGAGCTGTCGAGGTGAAAATCCATATAAACCTCTTCTGTTCCACCGGGAAGCACGCGATTCTGGAAAAGCTGCCCGCGGGGCCGGCCTCTTGGGAAACCGGGCATCACACCGCTGCGATGCCGGCCTTCGCCAATCCTGGCGCATTACAGCCGGGCGGCGGACGTCCGAAGCATATACAACACCGCCGCGTGTTGTCCATGGGCGAACCCTTACCAGGGCGCGCCGTGGCGGGCTACGGACAAATCGGACCCCGCTCGGGAGATTGCCCTCGCGGTCGTTCGCGAACTACAATGAGACACGAGCATACCGGGGAACTGTTGGCGCGATCGGCGCGCCTGGGGGTCTCCGGTCCGCCTTACCAAGGAGCATCCGCCGCCATGAACAGTCTCGTTCTAGAAGATAGCCCGCGCCCCGGCGTCACTGTTCTTACGCTCAACCGGCCAGACAAGCGAAATGCCCTCAATGTGCCGCTCATGCAGGCCCTCTGCGGCGCGGTAAAGCGCGTATCCGAACAGGATGGGCAGCGGGTGCTTGTCTTCCAGGGTGCGGGGCCCGCCTTTTGTTCCGGTCTCGACCTCCGCGAAGCGCAGGACTCCTCCATGAGCGGGGCCTCGGTGGAACTCGTGCGCACCATGCTCGAAAGCGTCTACCGCTGTCCGTGCGCGACGGTCGCCGCCGTCCACGGAGCCGCGCTCGCCGGGGGCGCCGGGCTGATGGCCGCCTGCGACATCGCCATCGCGTCCATGGACACCACCCTGGGCTTTCCCGAAGTCCAGCGGGGGATGGTCTCCGGCCTCGTGATGACCTTTCTGCGGCGCCAGCTCCACGAACGGCACGCGCGCGAGCTCCTGCTGCTGGCCGAGTCCATCAGTGCGGAACGCGCCGCTGAGCTCGGACTCATCAACCAGGCCGTGCCCGCCGACATGCTCGGCGCGACCGTGGAGCGCTGCATCAACGGCCTGCTCAAGGCGCCGCCCGGCGCCATCCGCGAAACCAAGGCCCTGTTCGATGCGCTCTGGCATCACCCGCTCGGCGCCGATCTCAACATGGCCCACGGCGTTCACGCGAAGATGCGCGAAACCGCCGAGGCCCAGGAAGGCATGCGCGCCTTCCTCGACAAACGCCCGCCCGCGTGGCTCGACTGAACGGGCGAAGCCGCGTCACGTCACGGCGTTGATCCGGCGGATCGTGTCGTCGACCTCGCCGCCGTTCAGGAAGCCGATGTTGAAGGAATGCACACAGCCGAGGCCCATCACAAAACGCAGGGACTCCTCGATCTTGTCCACGATCTCGCCCTCGCCCAGGATCTTCATCCCCAGCATTCCCTTGCCATGGTCGCACGCGGTTTGCAGCACCGCCGTGACCTCCTCGGGCGTGCCGTCCATCTTCACGCCGTAGGGGTTGATGCGGTTGAGCATTATCTCCACCCATTCGTGTTTCGAGGCAGTCTTCATCGCGTCCAGGTTGTGGCACGATACGCCAAGCGCGCGGATCTTGCCCGCCTCCTTCGCCTTGGACAGCACCTCCATACAGGGCGCCATCTTCACATCCCAGTCTCCCTCCGTCATGCAGTGCAGCAGCACCACGTCGATATAGTCCGTCTCCGTCTCCTGCAAAAAGCGATCCACGTCCGCCTGCGTCTCCTCCGCCGTCTTGCTCACCGTCTTCGTCAGCAGCAGCAGTTCGTCGCGCTTCATCCCGCCCTTCTTCATCGCCTGCGCCATGTAGGGATGCGAACCATACATGTCGGCCAGGTCAAAGTAGCGGATGCCTTCGTCATAGGCATGGACCAGCGTGTCCACAAACACATCCTTGCCCGCGCGGATCTGCGCCGAGTCCTTGTTCCACGAAACCGTCCCCGTGCCCATGCCGAGCAGCGACGTGGACAGGCCCGTCTTCCCCAGCGGGCGGAGCGTCGTCGCTTGCAAAGCCTTCACCTCGGCAGGACTCGCGCCCGCGTACATAAGCGAGGCCGCTACCGCGCCCGCGGAGGTCTTCATGAAACTGCGGCGGTTCATCTTGCGCATCGCGTCGTTCCTTCTGTAATTGCGCCAGCGCGCATCCCGTGCTGTACGCCCTCTACTCTACGCCAACAAGAGCCCCGCATCAAGCCGACAATTCCCCAGCCCCTCGCGGCCCTTGCATCCCTTGGGTCCCTGCCGTCCCTGCCGTCCCTTGGGTCCCTGCCGTCCACTCCCCGCGGAATAAAATGCATCCGTCACTTGTTACCTCCCTTACGACCTTGCCGAAACACAACAAAGGGAGCCGTGCGGCATGAAAATAAACTGGACACGAAACCTCGGAATCACCCTGCTCGGCGTCTGGCTGCTGGCCACGCAAATCTCCGCCCTGTTACGATTGCGGTTCATCGGAAGCGACCTGATTCTCGCGGCGCTCGCTATTGTCGCCGGCGCATTGATCGTATTCCGGAAATAGGAGGTTTCGCCATGCCCTGTCTCTTTACCGTGCTCGGGTTCTTCTTCCCGCGCGTCGCCCTCGTGCTCGTATGGCTCACCGGCTACGGCTCCCGCGCATTCGACACCATGCTCATCCCCTTGCTCGGCTTCTTCCTCATGCCCTTCACGACCCTCTTCTACGCCATTGCATTGAACGAGTTCGGAGCGGTAAAGGGCCTCGGGCTCGTCCTCGTCATCGTCGGCGTGCTCTTCGACCTCGGCGGATGGGGCGGCGCGGGTTCGGGCTACCGCAGGACCATTCGCACCTGAAATCCCAAACCACAAAAAAGGCGCAACAGGCAGGGGCTCAGGCATTCCTGAGAATGTCTCCACGCCACCGTCCCTACTTCAACGCCTCCCACGCGTCCCGAAACGCCTCATACGTCTCCCTGCCAAACAGCACAAAGCGCACAAGTTCAATTTCCGGATGCCCCTCCAGAATTTCCGCGGACGTCCCCACCGCAATCCGCGCCGCATCCGGGATCGGGTACCCATACACGCCACAACTGATCGCCGGAAACGCCAGCGTCCGGATCCCGTGCTCCACCGCCACCTCCAGCGCGCGCCGGTGGCAACTCGCGAGCAGCTCGGGCTCCCCGTGTTTTCCGTCCCGGTAAACCGGGCCAACAGTGTGGATGACAAACCGCGCCGGCAAGTTCCCGCCCGTCGTGATCTTCGCGTCGCCCGTACGGCAGCCGTTCAGCGCGCGGCATTCCGCCAATATCGCCGGGCCGCCCGCGCGGTGGATCGCGCCATCCACCCCGCCGCCCCCGAGCAGCGTCTCGTTCGCGGCGTTCACGATCGCGTCCACCGCCTGCCGGGTTAAGTCCCCCTCAACAATCTCAATTCGCTCGCGGCTCATGGCGCGCTTTCCTCCGCCGCCACGCCCCAGGCTTCCAGGGGCTCAAGCGCCGGCAGCGGAACCTCGGGTTCATCCGGCCACACCGGCCGCAGGCAAACCGCAACCGTCAACGTCCCGGAAGCCGGCGGGACCTCCACGTGCAGCCGCTTGACCCCGCGGTTGTTGTGCTCCGGATCCGGCCGCTCCGCTGATTCCGAAACGAGGGTTGCATTGGCTGGCGCCAGCACGTCAACCCGCAGCGTCTCGCCATTCTGTTCGAGCGACGCGCTGTGCGGGCCATGGATCGTGATCACCGCGTCCGTCGTCATGCCCCACGTCACCGGCAGCGCATCATCCAGCCGGAACTCGTCCTGAACCAGCGCCGCGCGCCGTTGCCCGAACAGCCGTAGCCCGCGGGTAACCCGCTCCGCCTGCGTGTAGGCCTTTGTCAGGTCGACAATAAAGTGGCTGCCGTCGTGGTCCGCGCCATGCCCCACGATCGCCGCTGTGCCGTTCGGATCCTGGCCCGCGCCGCCAATCAAAGGCACGTTGTGGCTCAGCGAGTTCAACCGGTAATAGTCCCATCGCTTGCCTCCCGCCTTCTTGTCCCAGTACCCGGGCAGGTTGTAATTGTCCGACCCAAGATCGCGCGCCCACCGGTTCCCCAGCGCGTCCAGCTCGAAGTTCCCAAGGTCCAGATGGCCGTGCGCCACCTGGTTGTAGCCCCCCTTGATCCCCGCAAACAGCGCCCGCCGATCATTCCACGCGCTCCGGGTCACCGCCACCGGAACCGTGCTCTCAAAGACCCGGTCCAGCGGCAACTCAACCGTCCCGGAGGCGGCCCGCGGCGTGTACCACATCAGGTGTATGGCCTGGGCGGTCTCGGCCTCAAGCAACTGGTGCTCCAGCGCGGCGACCCCCGGCAGGTCGTACGTGCGCGCCAGCCAGAAAAGCGTCGGCATCGGCCCACGGCGGCTGTTCTGCCCGCTGTCCGCAAAATTCAGGTACAGCTCGGTCGGCCCCGTCGTCAGCAGGGGAAACCATGCCGTAGTCGCGAGCCCCGGCGTCTCCGCCAGGCCGAAGGTGCTCCCCAGTGCGCTCTCCAGCGCCGAAAGCCCATACGCCGTATACCGCGTCGCGTAGTGCCAGTAGGCCGGCCCCTCCGTCCAAACGCCGTCCGGATTGTACGAGTTCAGCGCATTCGGCAGGTTTTCCACCGCCACCGGCAGGATCGCCTCCGCGTACGCCGGATCCGTCTCGGCAATGGCCAGCGCGCCGATCAGCAACCCGCTGTGGCAAACCTGGTTCCAGTTGAACGCCGACGTCACCCAGTGCGGAGGCCGCTCCCGGTTGTAGGCGTCCAGGCCCTCTTCCAGGCCCAGGCGGATAAGCGCGCTCCGGATCTCCGCGCGCGTTTCCTCGTCGAGGAAGTCATACAGCCAGTCATAGCCGATCGCCACCGCATGGCTCATCTCCGCCGTGTCGAGAAAGTGCGAGGGGTTCCAGTCGGGAAAAGCGCAGACTGTCTTCAGGATCTCCACCGCCGCCTCCGCGTACCGGGCTTCGCCCGTCCAGCGCCACGCCAGCGCAAGCGGATAAATTCGGCCCACGCACGCCCGGCTCACGTGAAGCAGGCGCGGCCCCTTCAATTCATGCCGCAGCGGCTCCGCCCCCATCAACCCATCCGCCGTCTCCCGAACCTGCCCCCACATGCGCCGCAGGTCGGGGTCGGATTCCGCCCGCGCCTTCAGCGCTTCAAGCTGCGGCCCCGTCAGCATCAATCGCGGATGCTCCGGGCGGAGCGCGTCCAGAAAGTCCTCGGGCACGGTCGCCCCGGCGATCGGCGTAAATGCAAGGGCGGCGGCCAAAATCGGAAAAAGGAGCCAGGTGCGGCTGGAGTGGATCATGGGCGTTCTCCCTCGATGCATGGTTGGTCTTTCCACCGCCCATTAGAACAATCAAACCCGCCCGCCTTCAACCCGCCGCGCAGCCCAGCCTGGCCGGCGACGCCTCACTTTTCGCAGGGCAATCGCATTTAAACTCGATCTCGGTATATGGGCGTAAACTTGAGTCGATTTGGAACCTTGAATCAACGACAGTGAGCGTTTTGGAGCGCCGGCATCTGTGCCGGCAAGGTCGGGGATTCGCCGCAGGCGAAATGCCAGCGCTCCAACGCGCGCCCTTTTTAACATTGAAGGTGGTTCATGCGGCGCTCGGCTCTAAATGCGATTGACGCCTCACTTTTCGCTTGAGCCGCCGCCTGCGCTCCGGTATACTGGCCGTAAAGCGGGGCTTTGGGGGCCGCCGTTCATGGCGCGCGGCAGGGGCGGTCTTGAACTTCATCTTCTGATATGCTTTTGAAACTCAACGGAATGTAGAACCTGTGGGACCGTACCCGGACGCCAGCAAGTCGCTGATCGGATCGCGCTACCCCAGAGCGGGCCGCCAGAAGCATCAGCACCGCTCCGGATCCGGCCCCGCCAGGGGCTTCGGCCCCAAAGGACGGAACAGGCGGTCTAAGTGAACGAGATGGACGGGCATCAGAATTCCGGCGCGCCCGGGTACCTCACCGAGCTCGAAACGCGTTGCGCCGCGCTCGAGCGGGAGCGCGCGCGACTCATCGAGCATATCCGCCACACACGGCGCCTCGACAGCCTCGGCGTGTTTGCCGGCGCCATCGCCCACGATATGAACAACTACCTCTCGGTCATCATGGGCAACACCGACATCATCGCCCTCGAGGCCAGCGGCGAGCCGCTCCTGAACCATTGCTGCGGCGAAATCCAGAAGGCCGCTTCGCGCGCATCCTCCCTCGCGGCGCAGATGCTCGCCTACTCCGGCGGCGGAAAGTACGTCGTGGACAACCTCGACCTCTCCCGCGTCGTGGACGAACTGCGCGGCCTGATGGAGTCCACCCGGCCCCATGGCGTGCGCATCGAGTTTGCGCTGGCCAAGGGCCTGCCCGAGGTCTCCGGCGACTCCGAACAACTGCAACACGTCCTGGCCAACCTCGTCGCGGGGGCTTCCGACGCCCTGGGCGGCGGGCCCGGAACCATCCGGATATCCACCGGATTGCTCGACGCCACGGAAGACTACCTCGCGACCCTGCATCCGGAAGATTTCCTGACCCCCGGCCCCTGCGTCTACCTCGAGGTCCGCGATACCGGACCCGGCCTTGACCAGGACGTGGCCGAGCACTTCTACGAACTCTCGCGCCTGCCCCGGCTGGGCGACCGCGGGCTTGCCCTGGCGGCCTCGCTCGGCGTTGTGCGCGCGCACCACGGAGCCATTCGCGTCCTCAGCCTTCAGGGCGAAGGAACCGCCGTCCGCATACATTTCCCGCCCATTGTCGACGAAATCGTGACGCGCCCCGCCGAAACCGGACTCTCCGAAAGCCTGCTCGCCGATCGCGACGGGCGCGCCCGGATTCTGCTCGTCGATGATGAGGAAATGATGCGCGCCATCGGCGAAACCATACTCGAGCAAAACGGCTACGCCGTGGTCCTCGCGAAAGATGGCGACGAGGCCGTGGAAGCCTACATCACCCACGGCGACGACCTCGCGCTGGTCCTCCTCGATATGAGCATGCCCCGCCGCGACGGCTACGAAGTTGCGCGCGCATTGCGAAGCATCCGCGCCGATATTCCGATCGTCCTGTGCAGCGGATATGCCGGTGTCGACGCCCGAAACCGCTTCGCCGGCGTCCGCTTCGACGGCTTCCTCCAGAAACCCTACCACATGCACGAATTGCTCGACGCCGTCAACGGAATGATCCGCCGCTTTGGCGAAAACGACGCTTGAAAATTTATTCAGTATGCGCTATGCTGGGGACAGGTGAACCCCATGAACTTTCGGCTGCGCGACGATGAATCCATCCCCGGGCGGGGAACCTGGTGGAATCCAGACAACCGCTTTGAGGACCGCTCCGCCGCCTACGAAGGGGAGGACGCGCCCGAGGGGCCCGCGCGTGTGCCAACCACCTATTTGGAGGACGCCTCCCAGACCATCATCGCGCGAAACAGCAGCCCCGATGTCGGCTTCGATGTCAGCATCAATCCCTACCGCGGCTGCGAGCATGGCTGCGTCTACTGCTACGCGCGGCCAACCCACGAATACATGGGCTACTCCGCGGGGCTCGATTTCGAATCCGTCATCTTCTACAAGCCCCGCGCCGCGGAACTGCTCGAACGCGAACTCTCGAAGCGCTCCTGGAAACCCGAGGTCATCGCCATGAGCGGCGTCACCGACCCCTACCAGCCCGTCGAACGCGAAATGAAACTCGCCCGGGGCTGCCTCGAAGTGCTCGCGAAATTCCGAAATCCCGTCGGCATCGTAACCAAGAATCGCCTCGTCTGTCGCGACATCGATATCCTCGCCGAGATGGCCGCGGACGGATGCGCCGGCGTCATGATTTCCCTCACCACGCTCGATCTTGCGCTCAACCGCATACTCGAACCGCGCACCTCGTCGCCCGCGCAGCGTCTGGAGGCCATCAGCCGCTTGAGCCAGGCGGGTATTCCCGTGGGCGTCCTCGTCGCGCCCGTCATCCCCGCCATTACCGACCACGAAATCCCCGCCCTGCTCCAGGCCGCGCGCGACGCCGGGGCGCGCCATGCCGGCTACGTCATGCTCCGCCTCCCGCACGCCGTCGCCCCCCTGTTCGACGCCTGGCTCGCCGAGCATTTTCCCGATCGCAAAGACAAGGTGCTCCACCGGATCCAGTCCATGCGCGGCGGCGCCCTCTACAGCGCCGAATTCGGAACCCGCATGCGCGGTACCGGCATCCACGCCGACCAGGTCGCCCACCTGTTTCAGGTCTTCTGCAAACGCCTCGGTTTCCAGCCCGGCGCCTGGGACCTCCGAACCGATCACTTCCGCCCCGCCGGCGGCGCCCAGCTCGAATTAGGCTTCTAAGCCCGCCCTATCGCCCCAGCCGCCCGAGCTGTCCCTTATGTCCCTTGTGTCGCTGCCGTCCCTGCTGTCCCTGTTGGCCCTTCCCTCGGCAGGGTGCGCCGCCGCCATCGCCATGCTATAGTAGCCGCCAGGCCGGCCCGCAAGCCGGCAAGGAGGATCCCGCCAATGACCATACCGCGCCAAGCCATAGCCATGCTCGTCGCGCTCGCCATCGCCGCCCCCGGCCTCGCCCAGACGGTCAAGTGGAAAGCCGTCGAAGGCGCCGAGCCGCCCCCCCTGCGCTACCATGGGCTCCTTCCCGGCCAGGACGACCTGGCCGCCGTAAAAGCCACGCTCGGCGAGCCCGCCCGCGCCACGCGCTGGTACAACTACAAAATGTACTACCCCGCCGAGGGCCGTCCCGGCATGTGGGATGTCGTCCATATGCTCGGCAACCTCTCCACCGGGGGCCTCGGCAGCATCGAGGCCGCCACCATCCCCGAGGGCTACGCCACCGAGGCGGAGATCCGCGCGAAGCTCGGCGATCCCGAATACCACCTCCGAATGAACACCTGGCAACTGCTCGATTACAGCGAGCGCGGCCTCCGCTTCAGCACCGATGCCGCAGGCAACACCACCGGCGTCAACTACGTGCCCCATGGCCACCGCCGCGTGCCGCCGGGTGAGCGCGATTTTGTCGATTTGCGCTGGGCAAAGCCGCCGGCGGGACCGGGAGCCCAGCTCGAAGGCCTCCAGGCAGGCGCCGCCGAAGTTGTCATCACGCCCACCGGCCCCGACTGGCTTGGCCCGGTCAAGTACACCGTCCACGACGACCTCAAATCCCGCATCCTGGTGTTCTCCCGGGGCGATCAGGCCGTCGCCCTGGTCGGCTCCGACGTATTCGGCATGGGCCACCCGGATGTTCAGGTCATCCGCGACGGCGCGCGCGCCCTCGGCATCGATCACACGATTTTCGGCATGTCCCACAACCACGCCGCCGGCGACACCACCGGCGTTTACGGCTTCTACCCCGCGGAATACATCGCCCACATCCAGCAGCGCACCATCGACGGCATCCGCGAGGCCTGGGAGAACCGCCGCCCGGTCGGGAAGCTGCTGTCGGCCGCGCGCGAACTCCCCATGGACGGCGGGCGCGTCATGGGCCTCATCCGCAACGCCCGGAACCCCGGCGTAATGGACCCGACCATCGCCACCGTCCAGGCCCTGGACACGGACGGCGCCCCCATCGCCACCCTCGTTCACTTCGCCTGCCACGTCGAGTCCCTGGAGGCGCCCGGCATGATCGGCGCCGATTTCCCCGGCTACCTCTGCGAGCAGATGAAGGCCGACGGCCTCGGGCAGCCAGTATTCCTCAACGGCGCACTCGGCGGCATGATCAGCGGGGACAACCCCGAGCGCACCCAGGAAAGCAGCCGCGAAATGGGCCTGAAGCTCGCCGAAATCGTCAAGGATCTCGTCCACGAGGGAATTCCGCCCGCCGAGTTCACCTTCCACGCCGAGGCCCGCCGCCTGGAGCTTCCGCTGACCAACCCCGCCTTCCGGGCGTTGATGGATAGCGGCCCGCGCACGCTGCACGACGGGCGCGTGGTGACGGACATGATCTACGTGCAGGTCGGAACCGCCCAGTTCATCACGCTTCCCGGCGAGCTCCTGCCCGAAGTCAGCTTCGAGATCCTGGAGAAAATGGACGGCTACCCGCGCATGCTCGTCGGCCTCGGAAACGACCAGCTCGGCTATATGATCCCGCCCTACGATTTCCGCGACGACTACTACGAAGAAACCATGTCCGTCGGCCCCGCCACCGCCCACCAGGTCCGCGATATGGCCCGGCGCATGCTCGCCGATCACGCGACCGCCCGCTGAATGGCCGCCGCGCACGATAGCCCGCCGCGTTTCGTTCCGCTGCCCGGCTGGAAACCCGCCGAGTTTCCCCGGAGCTTCGGGACCGGGCGCTCCTTCGTCTCCGGCGAGACGGCCGGCGATCGCCTGATCGTCCACTACTACGAAGAAGCCGACCCCGCCGTCCTGCATGCGCTGGTCTGGTTCGGGCCCGGCGCCGAAGGGCCCCCGGGACACGCCCACGGCGGCGGCATGGCCGCCGTGCTCGATGAGGCCATGGGCTTCTCCGCCTGGCACGCCGGCCACCCCGTCGTCGCCGCCACCATCACCGTCAACTTCCGCCGCAAGCTCCCGCTCGGCGTCGTCCGCGGCGTCACCTGCCGGGTCGAGCGCGTGGATGACCGGAAAGTCTACACATTCGGCCAGATCTACGATCTGCAAAGCGGCGCCTTCTTCACCGAAGCCGAAGGACTCTTCATCATCCAGCCCCTCGACGCATTCGGCGGCCCCGACGGCCCCCTTCCCGGAAGAAAATAGGATTGGGCAGCGTGCCACGCGATCCCGCCTCCGGCGGATTCGTGCGCCTGGAGCAACACCCGCCGCTCCCTCCAACGCCACTCCACCCAGCGTCCGCCGCGGGCGGATTAGCCATCCCTGCCGGCCTCACGCTCGCTCCCCCCGTCCACACCCCCAACGTGTGTGAATTGCGAACCAGCGGCAGTGTAGCATGGAGCTCGGGCGGACACCCCAATCGCCCCGATCGGGAGGAGGAAACCGTGACCAGCACATCCCTGGCCAGTCTCAAGGAGGAGTTCGCCACCGCGGAATCGCTTAGCCAGGAACGCGCCGCGCGTGAACCGGGACGCGGCCCGGCATTCGCCTTACTCGTCCTGCTTGCGGCCTTCCACGTCGCGGTGAACCTTTGGTGGCTCGGTGCGGACAACCACGTCATCCGTACGGACGAAGAAGGGCATATGCTCTTTGCGCGCACCTACCACGAAGTACTCTTCGTCAACGACTACCCGGATCCCATTCACCGCCTGATCGCCGCATCCCGGATCCGGCCCGGAAATCCCGCGCACCCGCCGCTCTTCCAATTGCTCGGCGCCGTAATGATCGCGACATTCGGCTACAGCACCGATGTCATAGCCGGAACCAACACCGTTTTCTTTGTGTTGTTGCTGTTCGGCTGCTATGCCCTGGCCCGCACCTTCCTCCGGCCCTGGCAGGCGCTGTTCCTCGTCTTCGCCGTCAGCTTCACACCGATGGTCTTCGCATCGTCGCGTTTCTTTATGACCGACTTCGCCGCCGCCGCCGTCGTGATCTGGGGACTCTACGCCCTGGTCAAGAGCGACGGCTACCAGCATCCGGGCTGGAGCTTCTTCTTTGGCTTGCTCATCGGCCTCGGCGTGCTCATCCGGACCATTACCTTCGCCTACTTGCTTCTCCCGGCCCTCGCCGCCGCCCTCTTGAGCCTGTTCCGGGTCCTCCGGAATAAGCCCAACGATTTCGGGCGCGGCACGCTCGCCGGGCTCACAGTCCACGGCCTCATGGCCCTCGTCGTCGCGGCCGGCGTTGCGGCGCCCTGGTACTACGCCAACCTGGAGCATTTCTACGACTTCTGGGCCAACAAGAAGGTCGGCGTAAACCGGGGCGTGCTCACCAATTTCTACCTCACGCCGGATCCGCCCGCCGCGCCATCCCCGAATGCGCCAGCCGCCGCGCCCGCGCCCCCCGACGCCGCTCCGCTGAAAACGTGGTACGCGCCGCTCCTGCAAAAATTCCAGAATCCGCCCGTCGCCTGGATCCGCTACCCGGTTTACCTGCTGAACAACGGCCTTTTCGTCCCCCTCGCAGCCCTGGCGCTGCTGGGCGCGCTCTTCGCCCCGCTGCGCCGCCAATTCCGAACCCGAACGCTCCTGCACCTCTATCTGTGCATTCTGGGCAGCTGGGTGTTCTTCTCCGTTCTCCTGCGTTTCGGCACGCCCCGCTACGCGCTGCCCGTCGCGCCACTGGCCGCCGCCCTGGCCGCGCTCTTCGTGCTCGGCCTGCCGGAACGCACGTTGCGCCTTGGCGCGGGCGCGCTAATGGCCGCCGTGCTGCTCTTCCAGTTCGGCAACCTGACCTTCAAACCCTACGGGCCCTACGCCCGCCTGGATCTGCCCGTGCCGCTCCCGCCCGCCGAGGCCCGGCATTTCGTGGATGGCCACCCGGTCGTCTACAAGGACCACCTGACCCTGAGCGATGCCTACACCCGGCTCGGCCCCCCGGAGACCGAAAACTTCAAGGAGCGCCTCCTGCAAATCATGGCCGCGCATGAAAAAACGCTCCCCGTCCGCGAGGGCCAATACGCCAACTACCAGAAGCTGAACCTCCGCGGCATGGAGCTCCACGAGCGGCATTTCTGGCCCAGCGACAACCCCTACCGCCTGCCCGGGATGGCCTCGGAAGACGCGCCACAGCGTCGCTTCCGCATGATCCACATGGGCGTCGAACCCGATCATCTGCTCCCGCGCCTGGGCGAGACCGACTACATCCTCTACCAGATCGACGCGGCCCTTTCGGAAACCGCGGCGGAGTACGTGCGCTTCTTCGAGGCGCGCGGCTTCACGCTCGTGGAGGCCTTCAACGTGCCCGCCTACGGCTGGGTGCCCGAAACCATCAACGGCGTGCTCGCCCGGAAGCTCGAAGGCGAACTGGCCCCCGTGGACGCGGCGGCGATCGCCGAGATGGACCTCTACGGCCTCCACGAACTCCGCTACTCGCCCGATTTCCAGCTTCTGCCCCCCGAACTCCGCGCGCTGGCCCGCGAATCCTTCGAATCCAAACTCAACGCGGTTGCGAGCCCCTTCCAGTTGAACGACGCCGTCACCTTCATGACCGCCGACGTAACGAACGTGGGGGAGAGCACCTTCCGCTTCCGGCTTGTATTCCAGATTCACAAGGCCCTGGACCGCGACTGGCGCATGCTGTTCCACGGCTTTGTGGCGCCCGAAAACCTCGCGCGCCTTCCGGAAGAAAAGCGGGTCCAGGGCTACGTGGATTGGAACTTCGACCCGCACCCGCCCGCGACCGAGTGGGCGCCCGGCGACTACGCCATCCTCACGCACCAGATTGTCGCCGAGCCGATGGTCTACCAGTTCAAGTTCGGGCTTTTCCAGGGCGAAACGCTCTACGGGCGCGAGGCGCTCCTCAAGACGATGGACCTCGCCGCAATTCCCCCGCCCGCCGCAAACTGAATACGCCCCGGCTACGCCGGCACCGCCACCGATTCCAGGATATCGTTGATCACCCCGGCCTTCGTGGTGCCGTCGTACTTCGATTTCGGCGTAAGCACAATGCGGTGGGGGAGGACGTGCCGCGCCATGGCCTGCACGTCGTCCGGCAGCACAAAGTCGCGCCCCTCGAGTAACGCCGCCGCCCGCGCCGCGCCGAACAGCATCAGCGAGGCGCGCGGGCTTACCCCGAGCTTCAGCCGGATGTCTTGCCGCGTCGCCTGCACGAGCCCGACCAGGTACCGCGCGATCTCCGCGTGGACCTGTACTTCCCGCGCCAGCGCCTGGATGGACGTGAGCTCGAGCCCATTCATCACCGGCGCCAGCGTTTCCAGGGGATGCTGGCGCGCCTGCGCATACAGGATAGCCACCTCCGTATCCGTGTCCGGATAGCCCAGGTTCAGTTGCGCCAGAAAACGATCGAGCTGCGCCTCGGGCAGGGGATAGGTCCCGTGGTACTCGATCGGGTTTTCCGTCGCCAGCACGAAGAACGGCGCCGCCAGATGCCGCGCCTGGCCCTCAATGGTCACCTGCTGCTCGCTCATCGCCTCCAGCAGGGCCGATTGCGTCCGGGGCGACGCCCGGTTAATCTCGTCGGCGAGCAATACGTTGCAGAACACCGGCCCCGCGCGAAAACCGAAGCTGCCGTCCTTCGGGTTGTAAATGGAGGTGCCCAGGATATCGGCGGGGAGCAGGTCCGGCGTGAACTGGATGCGGTTGTACGTCGCGTCCAGCGAACGCGCCAGCGCCTTCGCCAGCGTCGTCTTGCCCACGCCCGGCACGTCCTCCATCAGCACGGATCCGCCCGCGACCACCGCGGCCAGCAGCACGTCGATGGCATCCGCCTTCCCCTGAATCACGGTATTCAGGTTCTGCCTCAATGCGGCCAACTTCTCATGCGCCTCCGCGTCGGTCAAGGTATGCATAGTGGCTTGTTCCATCGTTTCCTCGATTCTTCTTCCGTGCGCATTGTAGCAGATCGCGGCGCCGTTCAGTTCCCCGGGGCCGGAGCCCCCTCCGTTAACCGGATCTTCGCCAGGTAAATACTCGTCTTGCCCTCGTGCGACGCATAGTAGCTCATCCAGAGCAGCCCCTCATGCCACACCAGCCCCGGATAGCTCGTGTCGCCGCCGCTGGGCAACTCGGCGAGTGGATTGAGGGAAGTCAGGAGCATCGGACGGCCCGCGCCGCCGCCCGGATCCCCGAAATCGCGGGCTATCACCTCAAGCTTCCGCAGTTCGTACAGCACCGTCTTCGCCCCGCCCGGATACCGCCGCCCCGCCGCTATCCAGTGGCCATTCGGGAGCTGCATGAAGTTCGGCCCACCCATCTGCACTTCCGTGTTGTCCCAGCGCCAGTCCACATACGGTGGCGGACTCGTTCCAAGCCACGCCCCCTTGTCACCCGCTTCCCGGCGCACCAGCGCATACATCGTTCCATCGTCGCCAAAGCGAAGCGTCGTCTCGTTCGGGCTGTCCGGCACGTTCAGGATGCTCCGGATCCGATAGTTCTCGCCGTCCTCGCTCGAATACAGCCGCAGGATCCACTCGCGCGGCTCGCCGATCCGCGCCTCATACGCCACGCCCCACGCCCGCCCTTCGCGCCACGTCACGCGCCACAACCAGTCCCCGTCCGCGCAAATCGGTTTCGGCGCGCTCCACGTCGCGCCGTCGCCTGAAAACGACACGCGCGGCCGCCGGTTCAACAGCGTGTCCCCCTCGTAAAAGGATCCCCCCAGGTTCAGCATCAGGCGGTTGTCCGGCGTCACGCACAACTTCGGGTCGCGCAGGTCCACACCCGCCTCCTCCAGCAGCCCGCACGACTCCCACGCCGCGCCATCCGCCGAACGGATCACCCGGATACGGCCGTCCGTGCCCACATGGTTCTCGCCCTCGCGAAAAGTGCAATACCACTGCCCCTCAAACCGCACCAGATCCGTAAACGCGTTGTGCGCGCCCTGATCCCAGATCTTCTCCACCGAAACCACTTCCGCCGCGATCCGCGGTTCGGCCAGGTTAACCAACTCCGCGTGCGCCCGCGACGCCACCCCGGCCAGCAACGCTACAACAGCCCCCGCGATCAACAATCTCGACATCCTGCTCTCCTCGGTTTTGTTCGTCCGCGCCATTCAGGGCTTCGCAAACCCCGCCGGCTTCAACGAGCCCTTGTCGAACGTCAGAATACAGTTGCGGCCCGCCAGAATCGAA
This sequence comes from Candidatus Hydrogenedentota bacterium, assembly GCA_019637335.1. Taxonomy (NCBI): domain Bacteria; kingdom Pseudomonadati; phylum Candidatus Hydrogenedentota; species Candidatus Hydrogenedentota bacterium. Next base: position 207,893 of record JAHBVV010000003.1, read on the forward strand.
ATCTCACCTACCGGGCAGGCGGCGAAACCAACCTGCAGGCGCCCCCGGGACTCAGACATTCCTGTCGGAGTGGATCCGCAACAGAAGCCCGACCTTGCAACAATAGCGCCAACCAATGGGAGCGCGGGCGGCCCGCCCGCAACGCGCCAAAGGCGCGCCAGGGCTCCGGATATTCGTGTCTACTCGTTTTTGTGCGCCGTTCAGAGCTTCGCCAACCGCGATTCGTTATCGCGGCCTCTGTCTCATCCAGCGCGTGCGCGGGACCGGTCGGCAGGCCTCAACAACCGAAATCATTTTCTATCCGTGTCATCAGTGTAATCCGTGGGCGACAACCCTGATAGCCGCCCGCAGCAACTCCCAATGCATTCGTGTGCATTGGTGTTCATTCGTGGTTAAAAAACGCGCCGTCAATCAACCACCCAACCCAACTGCCTGCAATAAACACCCTATGTGCTCTTTGCGTTCTCTGCGGTTAAAGCCCTTCTCTATTTCTCTTCGTGCTCTTCGTGCCCTTCGTGGTGATCAATTCCTTGGTTGCGGCCAACAGCCGCCCCAAGCCCGCCCCTACTTCACCAGCACCGGCTGAACCCACGCCATCTCCACATCCCCCGCGACCGGCGGATTCTCCATCACCTTGTCCGACGTGATCGTCGCGCGGACATACAGCTCGTCGCCCTGAAACGCATACCGCGACCGCGTCTCCGTGGTCTCGTGCAGCACAGCGCCAATCGCATCGCTGTAGATCAGCGAGCTCCCCGCCACGGGCTGGCCGTCCGCGCCGAGAAACGGCGTCGCCGCCTCCGCAAAGCCCTTTCGCGTGCCGATATAGCGCGTCGTATACGTCACGCCCGGCTGCGCGTCAATCTCAACCCCCAGGCCCCCGGCGCCGCGATCGATCGCCTTCAGCGTGACCCCGCTGCTGCCGTAAAAGTCGCCCCGCCGCATCGCCTCGACAATCGCGCTCACTTCAAGCGCCTCCGCCCGCACCATCACCCAGCCGCGGCCCGGATTCGCCGCGCCAGGCTCGAATTTATGGTAGTTGTGGCTGTCGTCCGTCGCCACGCCATACAGAATATAGTCCGGGTTCCGGCGCAGCTGCATCGACTGGACAACGTCCCAGTGCCGCTCCGTGCTCGGTACGCCCCGCTCCGGGTAGCCGCGATCCGTCGGCCCCGCGCCATTGTACACCTCGAAAAAGCGGAGGCGCGGCACGGCCAGCAACGTCTCCGTGCTCAGCGCATTGCGCCAGTTCGGGTGGTTCAGGTGAACAAACATCGGCGCCCCATGTTTCGCCTGCTGCGCCTCGATCGCGTCCAGATACGCGTTCATCTTCGGCGCCGCGTCCCCCTCCTCCGGCGCCCCGGGCACGACCTCCCGCAGGTTGATCGCGTTCATGTGCGGGTTGCCTCCGGCCGTCGTCATCTCCTCCGCCTGAATCAGGATGAACTTCCCCGGCTCCTCAAAATGCGCCGCAAGCTCCGCCAGCGTCTTCAGCCGCATCTCCCGGTTCGTGCCCGTCTGCCGCAGGTCGATCCACTCCCGCCCGAACCGCTGCTGGATCGCCAGAAGACGCTCCGGCGTAAGCTTGCCATCCGCAACCACCGGCACATACTTCTCCCCCTCCAGCAGAATGTTGTGGTCCGAAAAACACAGAAAATCCCACCCCTGCGACTTGTACCAGTCCGCAATAATCTCCGGCGCACCATCCCCGTCGCTCCAGAGACTGTGTACATGCGTCGCCCCCTTGTACCATTGCGCGTCGGCGGCGGATTGGGCAGAGAAAACCAGGGCGGACGCCACCAGGGCGGCGCTAAGGATACGTTTCATCTCGGAATCACCCTTCTCGGTTCAACGCGGTTCGTGCGGCGGGACATAACGGCGCAACCCACCCCGGGCCGGGCCGATCGCGAACTGGCGGGGCGCCGGTTTGGTATGGTTTGCCCGATTCCGCGGGCCATGCTAGAATTCTTTTACCATGAAAAAGGATCTCATTTACACCATCCATCTGGAACCCGCCGAAGAGGGTGGATACACCGTGACCGTGCCGGCGCTGCCCGCGGTAATCACGCAGGGCGACACCTACGCCGAGGCTATTGCCATGGCGGAAGATGCAATCCAGACCTACATCGAGTACTGCATCGGACGCGCCAGGGGACTGCCTCAGGCGGGCCCGTGCGCCCCCGCATAACACGGATGCCCCGAACCCGCCTGTGGGTAGCCAGGGGACTGCCTCAGGCGGGCCCGTGCGCCCCGGCATGGCACGGATGCCCCGAACCCGCCTGAGGCTGTACCCCAAAAAGCAAGGGGACTGCCTCAGGCGGGCCCATGCGCCCCGGCATGGCACGGATGCCCCGAACCCGCCTGAGGCTGTGCCCCAAAAAGCCGTGCCCACGGAGACTGCTCCGAAAAAACACGCCTCAACATCCCCGTATCTGCCCAGTCCAAACCAAATTACAGCAGGTCCAAACAAGGAAGCGTCAAAGGCTGGGAGCGCAGGCGTCCCCGCCTGCCAGGCGGCAAAGCCGCCGTCCATTTTCACCCTTAGTGGGTGAGGGAAAGCGTCATAACTCGCTGTACCCGTGGAAGACGCCGTCACCGCGCAAAGAACGTGGCACAGCCGTCCCGGCTGTGTAGGCAGGCGGAACGCCTGTACACACACCGGACAGCCAGCCCCCGCGCCCATCACTCAAACGCAATCTTCGCCAGATAAATACTCGTCTTCTCCTCGTGGCTCGAGTAATACGTCATCCACAGCACATCCCCATGCCAGAGGAAGCCCGGATAGCTCGTGTCGCCGCCGCTCGGCAACGTAATCACCGGCTGCAGCGCCGTCTCCGTCATGTACGCGAACACCGTCGTCGCCTTCCCCACATAATTCCGGAAGCCCGCCCACAGCGACCCATCCGGCAGGCGGATGAAATCCGGCCCGCCCGCGCGGAGGCCCGCGTTGTTCCAGTTCCAGTCCGTATACGGCGGCTTGCTCGTCCCGATATACGCACCCTGGTCCGCCTCCTCGCGCCGCGCCAGCAGCATCATTGTGTCGTCCGGCAGGAACCGCGCCGTCACCTCGAAGCGGTTGCCCGTAATATCCAGCACGGACCGGATCCGCCAGTTCACCCCATCCGCGCTCGTGTACAGCAACAGGCTGCGCGGGTCGTCCTCGCCCACCACGTAGTGGTTCGACACGCCCCACGCCACCCCGTCGCGCCACGTCACGCGCCAGAGCCAGTCGCCCGGGCTGCACACCCGCTGCGGCGCGCTCCAGTCCGTGCCGTTGCTCGAAAACGCCACGCGCGGCTGCCGGCCCACCAGTTCGCCGCCCTCATAGTCCGAACCGCCCATGATCAGCATCAGCCGCTTGTCCGGCGTCACCGAAATCTTCGGATCCCGCAGGTCGATGCTGTCCTCGCTCAGCAACCCGCACGATTCCCACGCCGCGCCGTCCTTCGACCGGATAACCCGGATCAACCCGTCCGTCCCGACGTGGTTCTCCGCCTCGCGGAAGGTCACATAGAAGTACTCGTCATGCCGCAGTATATCCGTAAACGCGTTGTGCGGCGCGCCGTCCCAGATCTTCTCCACCGACACCAGCGATGGCTGGCGGGGCAGCGGCGGCACAAACGGCGCCCGCGCGATCTTCCGGGGCTTCTCCACCCACTCGGGCGGACCGTACAGGCCCACCGCGCTCAAATCGATCGGCCTGAACCCGAGCGCCAGCGCGGGGGAGTCCGGAGCCAGCGTAAAGTCGGCCGCCTCCGCATTCCGGAACAACGGATTCGCAATAACGCTGTGCCGGTCGTGCCCCGCCGCCTGCCACTCCGTGAACGTGCGCTCCTTGAACGTGATCGGCCGCCCGCTCGTGTCCCAGTAGATATTGTGGTCCATCGTGAAGTTGTCGTTCTGCCAGTTGCTCCCCAGCAGCTGGCCGTTGTTGAAATACACGATGTTCCGCTCGAAGAAGAACGAATTGTGTTCCTCGTTCCGTGTTCGGATGATGTTCGGCGTGTGCGAAAATGCGAAGACGTTGTTCACCACCCGGTTGTCCCGGCCGTAGTGCTGGTGGAAGCCCCCCGTCCGCGTGTTGTACACCACGTTGTTCTCCAGCACGATGTCCGTGCTGCCCTCGTCCGTGTACAACCCCCAGCCGCCATACAGCGCCGGGTGCGAAATCACATCGTGCACCAGGTTGTTCTTCACCTCCGTCCCCGGCGACACCCCCAGCAGGTACACGCCGCCCATGTCGTTGAGCTGGCTCCGCCCGATGTGGTGGATGTGGTTGAAGTTGATCTTGTTGTGATGCGCCGAGCTCGGATCGTAGCCCCACGACCAACCGACCGACACCCCCGTATAGCGAAAATCCGAAATCTCGTTGTGCGTTACCGCATTGTGCGAGGCGCGCCCGATCCATACCCCCACCGCCTCGCGCCACACCCGCCCGCCGTCGTGCAGGAAGTTGTTGTCGATTACATTATGGTCCGCCGCAAAGGCGTCACTCTCGGGGGAACTCCCCTCGCCAATCCGCACCCCACCCGCGCCGAGATCCGTCAGCTCGTTCCGGCGGACCGTCACGTGCTGCGATCCCGCCCGCAACCAGATGCCGTAGGTCCCCACATTCGCGATCCGGCAGTCCTCGATCAGGATATGCCGCGCGCCCGCCGTCTCGAAGGCCGCGTCCACACGGAACGCCGCCTGCGCGTCGCTGTGGCCCTCCGGCGCAATGGGATACTCGCAATGCCGCAGCTCCAGGCCCTGAAACTGGAGATGCTCCACAAACGCGCCGCTCGCCGGGTCGCCCTTCAGTACAATCAACTGCCGCGCCTGCGGGATGGTCGCGCGGAAGCCCTCCAGCGTTTCGCCCTTCATCGGCATGTAGTAAATCTTGTTCGTCTTGCGGTTCAGATACCACTCGCCCGGCGTGTCCAGGGCCTCAAAGAGGTGCTCCACGTAGTAGCGCTGCTCCTTCTGCCACCGCGTGAAGTGCCAGCGCGCGGGACCGGTGAACTCGATGATGTTCCGTTCCCAGTCGATGCTCTTGATGCGCAGGAGCGAGGTGCCCCACGAGTGAAACACCACCACGATCGCGTCATTGAGCGATTCCCAGCGTTGGAGCTGCTCCGGATTGAAGGCGAACTTCGTCGCACTCGGCGTCTCCTTGCCATCGGCGCCTGTTTCCATCACCGGTCCCGTGGTGTAGAAAAATTCGCTGTCCAGGGGCTCGTCCCCCGCTGGATTAGTTTCGTTGGGAATCCGCGCGGGTGTGCGACGGGCATCACCGACCCAGAGCTCGTGGAAATCCTTCACGGCGGCCTCCGCCGGCAGGTCCGCCACCCAGAAGTCGCCCTCCTGGCGCCATCCGGTAATTTGCATGCCGCCGGAAATGATTGGCGTCTCACCGGTGTAGGCGCGGTAGCTGATTGGTGCATTCGCCGTACCCGAGTCGTCCGGCGTGAAGGTGATTGCCTCCGCAATTTGATATAGCCCGCCGCGCAGGTAGACGTTGACCGCTTCGGTGAGCCCGCCGGCCGCTTTGCGTTCGCGGATGAGGTCCCGCGCGCGCTGCACGGTCTTCACCGGGCCGTCCGAGGCCTCGGCGTTGGCGTCGGCGAGCGAGCCCGACCAGGCGTCGTTGCCCGCGGGAGAGACGAAGTAGTGTATTTCGGCGCGGGCGGCGGGTGTCAGCGAGCAGGACAACAACAGGGCGAGCAAGAGCAGTGTGGAACGGTTATTCATGGGGGAACTCCTTCGGTGGGAACGAAAGGCCATTATGCAACTCGAGGCGGGGGGGCGTGCAAGGTCTACATGAGCGACGAGCGACGCTCGGGCCCAATCCACCGTTGACCAGCCGCGTTTATTCGCGATCCTCGCCGTCTCGTTTACGGACAGCTCGTGCGATTAGCGGGGCCATCTTCTCCAGTCCATGGATAGTCAGGTCCCCCTGCTCGTACAATTCCAGCCACGCCCGTCGCAGGCGGATAACCCGTTCGTCATCACGGAGGCCAAGGCGGAGGAGGGTGAACTCGGCACGCGCCTTAAGCTCGGAGGGAACACGATCCGTCACAATTACCTGAAGTGAAGGCAGCAGCAGTTCGAACCACTCGTCCTTGAGGGCGAAGGGGTCCAGAATTTGCGGTTCGCCTTGCTTCCGGTGGCTTTTCAGGTTGTTCATCAGCGCCTTGCAGGGGCGGTAGTTGCTCCACTCGTAAGCGAGGGATATATCCTCTTTACAGCCCACGTAGTGATCGACCTGTTCGTCACCGACTGCGAACATGGCGCAGTACGCGCACAGATTGTCGAAGCCTTTAAGGAGCTCCGGGCGGAAGGGGGACCAGTAGTCGTACGGTCGGGTGGCATTCGGGTGGCCCGCCAGCCATCGGGCACCCGGCTTCCTGCATTTCTCGTCGAACTCGACCGGTTCCGCAACTGGGCTAAACCTGATCATTTCCACGGTCCCCATTGCTGACTATCCAACGAGGCCAAAATGGGTCGTGGGTGGGTAGCACGCGTAGCAATTCCTTCTGTATTGATTCACGGTTTGTAAACTTGGGTTGCGGTTCCTCAACGGACCCCCGCATGTATGCCTCGGCGGCCTCGATGGCAATCTCGGCGTCTTTCGAGCGCGCTTGCTCCAGCCCGAACACCTCGGATACCAGCCATCCCACCGCGTCTCCTTGCGGCGCCCATTGCATTTCATCCACGCGGATGTCGCCATCGCGTACGTCAAAATGAAATACCTTGTCGGAATGTTCGCTGTATTCCGGCTCGATAGACGCCATAACCAGGGGCGCATGCGTCGAAGCGATGACCTGAACGGAAGGAAGCTCTTCACCGGCGCGAATCGCCCCCTCCGTACCAAGTCCTTTCATGACACGAAGCACGGCAGGCAGGAGTACACGCTGCCATTGGGGGTGCAAGTGAAGTTCCACTTCGTCGATGAGTACGGTAAATCTATGCGTGGGGTTATCGCCCAGAAGTTTACAAGCGTTTACATGCTCCAGATGGGCCCAGGTGATGAGGTAGGCCAAAGCGAGGATGCGCTTTACTCCCGCCGAAGCAAGCGTCACGGGGACTGGCCCATAGGGCGTTTCCAGCGTTGGAATTTCCCTCACGTCACTGAGGGAAATACGCGTCATTTCTCCAAGCTTCATCCAATCACTTTGGTGTGGCGTCAACTTGGAGAGCACGTCGTGGAGTAGTTGGTACTCAAGCTGGCCTCTATCGCGCCAGGTCTTCCAGTCACTGAGCAAACCTTCACAGTAGACGTTTCCATCTCCGCGCAAGCCGTTCCATATGTCATTCATATCGAAATCGAAGGACTTGGGACGGTCAGGATCCTCAAAATTCCGCGCGGACCGCTTCTTCCAGTAGTTTCGCGCGGGATCCCACAAAGAATAGCCGCCGTCAATCCGGAGGTAGAGCACCAGGCCGGGATTCGCGGGACGTGCCTGTTTCAGTGGCCATACCTCACGTTCCGAATCAAATTTGCTGGAATGAGCCATATCCCGACCACTCTTGGAGTCGAAGGAATATGTGATCGAAGCCTCTCGCCGCTTGCCGTTCAATGGCCAAGCCATCGACTGCCGCTCGTCTTTGCCGGGCCAGGTCTGGGTCAGCGCCCACCACGCAACGTCCAGGACGAAGGTCTTCCCCAAGCTGTTGTTACCGGTGAGGAGATTGAGTCGTGGCCCGAAATCCAGTCGCATCGACGCAGCCGGGCCAACATTGGTCAAATCCAGGTGATTCAGCATGCCTTCACTCCACACAGCGGTTTTCACGATCATACCGGATTACATGCGGCTCCCGAAAGCTGTCCCCCTTAAAAAGTAGAAGGCCGGGTGATCGTTGCAATCACCCGGCCATTCTTGGCTTCTTCCGATGGGCCTAGGCTAATGTCTGGCTGGACATCGGCTCGGAAGAAGTGGGGGCCCGCCTTCAGGTAGGTTGGGCAGCAGTGAACCGGCGGGCCCGCAGGCAGTGAGTCGAATCACGCAAGAATTGCGTGATGGTGAGGAGCAAAAGAAACCGGCTGTCCGGCCGGAACGGGGCGATGGCGGCCCACACTTCCGGGTGTGTTCAGCGTTTGCGAGGCGTTTTCGCGGACAGCCGGTATTTCGGCACGGGACCAATCCACGAAACCGCTCGCGGAGACCGCTCTCGCGGGCTTCGTTCTCGGTATGTGGTGCGCGGTGAATCATGGTCCAGTGCTCGTAAGGTTTTCCCGGTCTCCCGGGGGCTTGTCTTCAACTGTCTTCTATAGCGCATAAGTTATGCCAACGATGGCGTAAAGCGGAAAAACAATCATAACCTGTTTAAAATAAATAGGTTGGCAATATTTGAGCCCGCGCGGTGATCTCCGCCACGATGCGCGCAATGAACACTCCTGCACAGGCAAAAGTGTTCGATTGCGCGCCCTGAATACACTTCCCCACCGCGCCCTGCCGCCGGGGATCACGCGGATCGCCAATCAGGCCCCGCAACCCCCCGGCGACGACCCGGAAGAACGGGCGTTCGCCACCGTTGAGCTTGCAAAAAAAGGCCCCGTCGCGTACCATCATCGCAAATTCAGGTCATACCGCAGTGAGAAGCCCCATGCCCCCCGAACTCGACTATTCCCCCGGCGAAGAAATCGCCAACAGCATCACCCACGGCGTCGGAGCGCTGCTGAGCGTCGCCGGCCTCACCGTCCTGCTCGTCTACGCCGCCATGGCGGCCGATCCCTGGGTCACCGCCGGCGTCGCCGTCTTCGGCGCCACGCTCGTGCTCATGTATCTCGCCTCCACCCTGTACCACGCCTTCCCCCAGCCCGGCGTCAAGCGCGTATTCCGCAAGCTCGACCACTGCGCCATCTACCTGCTCATCGCCGGTACCTACACCCCCTTCCTGCTCGTGCACCTGCGCGGCCCCTGGGGATGGAGCCTCTTCGCCTTCCTCTGGTCCGCCGCCGTGGCCGGTTGCTGTTTCAAGGTGCTCTTCATCGACAAGGGCGCGCACCTCCACTGGTGGGACAAGGTCTCCACCGCGCTCTACATCGCCATGGGCTGGGCGATCATCCTCGCGCTCAAGCCCGCGCTCGAAATGATCCCGCATCCCGCCCTCCTCCTCATGGCCCTCGGCGGATTCGCGTACACCGGCGGCGTCGCCTTCTACCTCTGGCAGCGCCTGCCCTACAACCACGCCGTGTGGCACCTCTTCGTCCTCGCCGGCAGCACCCTCCACTTCTTCGCCGTCTTCTACTTCATCATCCCCCGCCCCGCCGGCTGATCCGCCCGAACCGCCAACACACGCCGAAAGTCCGCCGCGTCAGCGTTCGTGCCACGCGATGGCGCCCCAGCGCCTTCGTGTGCCTGGAGCAACAGTTACCCAACGCCACCAGCGCCACCCTGAACGAGCGGCGCAACAGGAGGTTGGGAATCCTGCCAGACCAAAAGGGACGTACCCGCGCACATACGCCACACGTTGCCCATCTGGCCTGGCGTCAAGCCGGATCCACTCGGCCCAGCGCCACCCAGAACGAGCGGCGCAACAGGAGGTCCGTCATCCTTGTCTGACCAGCACCCCACACCCCCACCCAAACAAAAAAGCCGGACGCCCTGAAAGACGTCCGGCCAAAGACTCAATATCACCTGCTCAAATCACAGCACGCTCGCGATCGCGTCACAGAGCGGCCCCATGTTGTCCGGCGTCATCCCCGCCACATTAATGCGCCCGGAACCCACGATATAAATCGCATACTTCTCGCGAAGCACGTTCACCTGATCCTTGTTCAGACCCGAGAACGAAAACATTCCGTTCTGCGTCGAAATGAACGAGAAATCCTGCGCCACCCCCTTCGCCTTGAGCGATTCCACGAATAGATCGCGCATCGACTGTATACGGTCGCGCATGGCGTCCAGCTCCGAAATCCAAAGCGCGCGCAACGCCGGATCATTCAGGATCGTCGTCACGATCGCCCCGCCATGGAACGGCGGGTTCGAATAATTCGCGCGGATCGACTTCTCCACATGGCTGAAGGCCGACGCGGCCACATCCGCACTCGCGCCCACCAGCGTCATCGCGCCCACGCGTTCATTGTATAGCCCGAAATTCTTTGAGAACGAGCTGCAAACCAGCAACTCGCGGCCAGCGGAGCAGAAGGCCCGCAACCCGGCCGCGTCCTCTTCCAGGCCGCGCGCGAAGCCCTGGTACGCAAAGTCGAACAACGGCAGCAGGCCCTTCTCGAGCGTCAGCGCCGCCAGCGCCTCCCACTGCGCCTGATCCGGATCCATCCCGCTCGGGTTGTGGCAGCATCCATGCAGCAGGACCACGTCGCCCGCCGGCGCGCTTTCCAGCGCCGCTGTCATCCCCGCAAAATCCAGGCACTTGCCGGCCGCATCGTAATACGGATACGACTTCGTCTCCAGGCCCGCCGCCTCGAAAATCGCATTGTGGTTCGCCCACGTCGGGTTGCTCAGCCAGATCGCCGCTCCCGGGAACTGCTGCCGGATGAAATCCCCGGCTACCCGAAGCGCCCCCGTACCCCCTGGCGTCTGCGCGGTGTGCGCCCGGTTCGACGTCACAATTTCGTGGTCCGCGCCAAACAGCAGTTCCTTCACGCACGCCGCATACGCCGGGCTGCCCGGAATGCTCAGGTAGCTCTTCGACTTCTCCTCGGCCAGCAGCTTCTCCTCGGCCCGCTTTACCGATTCCAGGATGGGCGTCTGGTTCTTTTCATCCTTGTACACGCCCACGCCCAGGTTGATCTTGTGCGGCGCCGGATCCTTCTTGAATGCCTCGGTCAGGCCCAGAATTGCGTCGGCCGGAGCCATGGAGAGTCGTTCAAACACCGTGGGATCCTTTCGTGCGCCCCATCGCGCCCGGGGGGGGGCGTGGGGCTTGCGGTTGGCATGGTTGTTCGCCGCTCCCGTAGACTGCGTCAGGCGGGCGGGCGGCGAAAGTGGAATTCGAAGAGACGAGGTTGGACGGCGGCGCGATCAATGCCCGCACGCGTCCGCGACCCCGGGCCACGGCGGCTTCCCCATCCCGCATCGTGGCTTCGGGTATGATACCGAATATGCACATTCTCACACAACGTAGGCCCCGAGGCGCGCGGCGTATTTCACGCCACATCGTCCCCCTTCTGGCCGCCTTCGCGCTCCCCGCATGCCTCCAGCCGGATTCCGGAGAGCCGCTGGAAACCGGCGCCCCGGATCACCCAATCGCCCGCCCCCCCGCGCTTTCCGTGGAACACCCCGCGCCCCGGGCGAACCTCGCGTTGGCCCCAACCCCCCTCGATCCCTGGGTCGTCGCACACAGCCTCGACGAGTTCCACGCCATATGGACCGCGCGTTTCGAACACGCCAGTGCCGACCATCCCGCCGAACAACACCTGCTGCCCTACGCCGACGCCCTGGAGCACCACGGCGCCGCCTGGGGTATCGCGCCCCGGGACGGAATCTGGATGTACGTCCCCGCCCGCCAGGCAGCCTATTCCGTCCCCGACGGCGCGCACACCCGCCTGGACCCCGCCAAAGCGCGCGACGGCCTGGCCCCGGACCCCGATTACGACGCCACGACCGTCCGGGTGGCCTACCAGGGCGCGACCCTCCGCCTGCGCGGCCCCTTGGTCGCCGCCTCCACGTGCGCCAAATGCCACGACTTCAAACCCGGCGCGCTCGTGGGCGAACTGGTCTACGAATTCACGGAGATCGCGGACGATTAAGCCCCCGGTAACCCGACAGCCGCAGAAATCGCCCGAAGCGTCGCCAATCCCCAGCGCCCAGCACGCTAGACCTTCCCGCCTGACCCACAACCAGCCACGCGCCTCCCGATTCCCGCACACATCGGCGAGCCGCACCATTCCTCCAACGCCCGCCAACGTGGCATTGCCTTCCAGGCAGAGGCAGCGCGAGCGGCGATTTCGAATCCCCCCATGCAACCCGTAATTACAGATCCCGATTCCCAAAGCAAGACAGTCCTTTCTTCATTAGTGGTAATTCTTTAGCGGAATGAAGCTGGCTTGATTCCTCGACGATACAATCCCGCGCCGCAACGGAAGTGCGGACGAATGGGAGCGCGGGCGGCCCGCCCGCAACGCGCCGGAGGCGCGAGTCTACTAGTCAGCGGTAGTCCGGCTCCAATTGTCTCGCCGATCAAGTGTGCCGATATTGCAAACACGCCATGCACCTCCGGTGCATTGCAGGCGGGGACGCCTGCGCTCCCAGCCTTGCACGCTCTCGTCGTAATATCGCGGCATGACAAGAATGGGCTGGCGCTACTTCAGACCGCTAAAGTGTTACCATTCGTGTCCATTCGCGTTAATTCGCGGTTCAAGAAAATGGTTGCGGCCCAACGCTGCACCGGAATGTTCCAGACGCCCAAAACAACCCGACGTATACGCCCTGTTGTCAAGAGTTTATGTTTGACCATCCTCCGGACCGGTGATACAATGCCTTACCGGCAACGGGTTTCCGTATGGGCTCGATTTCGCGCGCTCCTTCCGGGGGCGTTCGATTCCCGCGCGGAGCCGCGTGCCGCCACCCCTTCAGGAGTCGTCCGGGACGCATGGCCTTATTTCGAAACACAACGGAGGGTGACGCCGCCGCAGCCCCGCCGCCGCAGCGGCTGGGGGAGTTGCTCGTGTCCAGCCAGCTGTTGACCCCCGAGCAACTGGCCGAGGCGGAAGCGGAGGCCGAAAAGAGCGGCGCATTCCTCTCCAAGGTGATGGTGCAAAAGGGGTTAATCACCCAGGACGATATCAACGCCTGCTTCGTGAAGCGCTGCAAGATCCCGCACATCAGTCTGCTCGATTACGAAATCAGCGCCGACGTTCTTCAGTTAATACCGCGCGAGGTCTGCGAGAAATACGGCCTCCTTCCCATCGACAAGCTCGGCCGCATCCTCACCGTCGCCATGGTCGACCCCCTGGACAGCGAAGCGCTCGCCATCATTCGCGATCATTGCGCCGAATTGCGCCTGAAGCCGATCCTCTGCAACTGGGCGCACTTCGAACAGGTAGCCGGCAAGTATTTCGCCGAGGGAGGCGCCGCCGCAAAGGGCAATGAAGTCACCATGGAGAGCTTTGGGCTCGCCAAACTTCCGCCCAAATCGGTCGCCCCGCCCCAGCCGCCTGCGCCAAAGCCCGCGCCCGCGCCCGCCACGGGTGTGGCCCCCGCGGCCCCCGGCATCGATTCCGCCGCGCTGGTTCAAGCCATACAAGACGGCATGCGCGGCGTCGCCCAGGATATTATCGGCGCCGTGCGGGGCATGCAGGCGCCCCCCGCCGGAGCGGCTTCCACGGCCCCCGGCATTGACTCCGCCGCGCTGGTTCAAGCCATACACGACGGCATGCGCGGCGTTTCCCAGGACCTGTTGAGCGCCATCCAGGGCATGCACGCACCGGCCCCCGCCGGAGCCGGCGCGCCAGGCCTCGCCGAGGCCCTGCGAGAGAGCCTCGGAGACATCGTGCGCGAGTTGGCCGCCGTGCGCCACGATTCGCCCGCCCAATCGGAAGACATCGCCAACCAGGTTCGGGACGCCGTCTCGTCGGTCATGAAGGAAGCCATCCAGCCCCTGGTGAGCCGCCCCGCCCCCGAGCCGGTACAGGCGGCCGCGCCCGAACTGGACACCGGAGCCCTCGCCGAGGTCCTCCGAGACGCCATTGGCGGCGTCCTCGAAGAAGCCATGGCATCGCTGGCCGTCCAGATTCGCGCGGGCGCCGCCCATTCCGAAAGCGAAGCCGCCGCCCAACAGGCGCTCGTCGCCGAATTGCGATCCGCCCAGGACGCCGCGGCAAGCGCGCTCCAGGAAGTCATCAACTCCGCCCTGGCGGCACAGGCCGTGCAGGGCGCGCGCCTGGCCGAGCTCGCCGAAGCCGCCGTGCTCTCGTCGCAGCAGACCACCCAACTCGTCGAAGCCTCGCTCGTGCAGGCCGGCGCCGCGGGCGGCGCGCGCGCGCGGCACAGCTCCGTCGCCGCCTTTGGCCCGGCCAGCGACGATGGCTCCCACGCCGCCGAAGACGAGCGCGTACGGGAGGCGCTCGAAGCCGAAGTGCCCCTCGAAACATTCACCCTCGACAACTACATCGCCGGCAAGGCGAACGCCTTCACCCTGCAGGTAAGCCAGTCCGTCGCCCGGAAGCCCGGCGGCGAATACAACCCCTTCTTCCTCTACGGAAACGTCGGCCTCGGCAAAACCCACCTCATCAGCGCCGTCGGAAACCAGATCCAGCGCGAGCAGCCCGGCCAGCGCGTGGGCTACGTCTCCGCAAGCCACTTCTCCCGCCGCCTGAAAGACGCCCTCGCCGCAAACGCCCAGGACGCCTTCCGCGACAACTACTGCCACTGGGACGTCCTCATTCTCGACGACATTCAGTTCCTCGGCGGGCGCGTAGAGGCGCAGGAGGAGTTCTTCCACATCTTCAACGTCCTGCATCAGCAGGGCCGACAGATTATCATCGCAAGCGACAAGGCCCCCGACCGGCTCGGCCTCCTGGAGCAGCGCCTTATTTCCCGCTTCTCCAGCGGCATCGTGGTCGAGATCAAGCCGCCCGAGTGGGAAACGCGCATGCAAATCCTGCGCAGCCACGCCGGGAATTCGCCCGTCCCCGAGGAAATCCTCTCCCTGATCGCCATGCGCGTCCCGGGAGACGTCCGCAAGATGGTCGGCTGCCTGCGCAAGGTGCTCGCCTTCGCCGCGCACAGCGAAGGCCCGATGACCGTCGAATTGGCCACCGAAATCCTCAGCCACCTGGGGGGCGAAGCGGCCGCCTGACGGCGAGATGTACTTTCCCCGCGATTTGTATTATTCTCAAAGAGAACCGAAACACTGCGCCCCGGGGGCGTTAGAGTCTTAAAAGGAGTGCATGGATGGCCACACGCGCACCAAAGAAGCGATTGCCGGATATGCTGCTGGAGCAGAATCTGGTTACGCGCGAGCAGCTGCAGGAGTGTATCAACCTGCACCGGCAGACCGGACAGAGCCTGCCCAGCCTGCTGGTGGCGAACAACTACCTCTCCGAGGAAGACCTGGTCATCACCCTGAGCGAGCAGCTCGGCATTCCCCATATCCGCGTCGCCCACTACTCCATCCCCAAGGAAGTCCTCTCCGAAGTCCCCGAAACCCTCGCGCGGCAGTACCAGATGCTGCCCGTCAGCGTCACCGGCGATGTCTTGACCCTCGCCATGGCCGACCCCCTTAACATTATGGCGCTCGACGACCTCCGCATGCTCACCAGCTACGAGATCGAGCCCGTCGTCGCCGTCGCCTCCGAGCTGGCTGCCGCTATCAACAAGCATTACGGCGGCGGCAAGGCCGAAGACCTCTACGAATCCCTCGTCGGCAGGGAAGAGCGTGACGCGGACGTCGAGGAACTCAAGGCGGCGGACGAAATCGAGGACGTCTCCAAGCTTGAAGCCGGCGCCGAGGACGAGCCCGTCAAGAAGCTCGCCCGCCTCATCCTTTTCAACGCCCTCGAGCGCGGCGCCAGCGATATTCACATCGAGCCCTTCGAGAAAATCATCCGCATCCGCTACCGTGTCGACGGCACCCTCGAAGAGGCCAAGGCCCCGCCCAAGAGCCTCCAGCCCAATATCACCGCGCGCTTCAAAATCCTCTGCGGCTGCCGCATCGACGAACACCGCCTCCCGCAGGACGGGCGCTTCCGGATCCGCTACAACGGCCGCGAGATCGACTTCCGTGTCGGTTTTCTCCCCTGTAAATACGGCGAGAAAATCGTGCTCCGTGTGCTCGACCAGGGATCCCTCACCCTCGACCTCGACCAGATGGGCTTCGAGCCCCAGCCCATGAGCGCCTTCAAGGAGGCCCTCAAGCTCCCGCACGGCATGATCCTCCTAACCGGCCCCACCGGCAGCGGTAAAACCACCACGCTCTACAGCGCCCTGCACAAGCTCAACTCGCCCGCCGAAAACGTCGTCACCGTCGAGGACCCCATCGAATACGACCTCTTCGGCGTCAACCAGGTCCAGGTCCAATCCACCATCGGGTTCACCTTCGCCGCGGCACTCCGCCAGATCCTCCGCCAGGACCCGGATACCGTGATGGTTGGCGAAATTCGAGACGGCGAAACGGCGGACGTGGCCGTGAAAGCGGCCCTCACCGGCCACCTCGTGCTCAGCACCCTTCACACCAACGACGCCGCCGGCGTCTTCCCGCGCCTCACCGACATGGGCATCGAGCCCTTCCTCGTGCAGTCTTCCGTCGCCCTGGCCGCCGCCCAGCGCCTCTTCAAGCGCGTCTGCACCGACTGCAAGGAGCCGATCAACGTGCCCGAAGAAGTGCTCGACCGCATCCAGTGGCGCGGCTTCGACTACCTCGAGCGCGTTCAGTTCGTCCGGGGCCGCGGGTGCAGCCGGTGCAAGGAAAGCGGATACCGCGGTCGCGTCGCCGTCATCGAAGTCCTCCTCAACTGGCCGGAGTTGCAGCCGCTCGTACTCGAGCGCGCCTCGGGCTACGCCATCAAGCAACAGGCCATCGCCTGCGGCATGCAGACATTGCGGCAAAACGGCCTCGCCAAAGCGGCGAAGAGCCTCAGCACGATCGAACAAGTGCTGGAACACTCGCCCGCGGACTAGATTCGCCCCGAGAGACCACGCGGAACGGAAGCAAAGGAGAAACGATGTCCACACCGAGCATCAAGGAATTGCTGACCAAGACCATTAAGGCGGGCGCGAGCGACCTGCACCTCGTGGTGGGCGCGCCGCCCATGATGCGCCTCCACGGCGGCCTCGAGCCCCTGGGGCGCTATGAGCGCCTCACCGCCGAAGAGACGCAGGAAATAATTTACAGCGTCATGAACGAAGACCAGATCGCCGAGTTCGAGTCCACGCGCGAGTGCGACATGTCCTTCGGCGTCGAGGGCCTCAGCCGCTTCCGTCTCAACGTCTACCGCGACCGCGGTTCCGTCGTCGCCGCATTCCGCGCCATCCCTTTCGAAATCCTCACCTTCGAACAGCTCGGCCTGCCCCGCGTCATCGCCGATTTCGCCTACAAACCCTTCGGCCTGGTCCTCGTGTGCGGCCCCACCGGCAGCGGTAAATCCACCACCCTCGCCTCAATCCTCGACAAGATCAACCGCGAGCGGAACACCCACATCATCACCATCGAAGACCCCATCGAATACCTGCACCGCCACAATCGAAGCGTGGTCAACCAGCGCGAAGTACACGCGGACACCAACTCCTTTGGAGATGCATTGAAGCGCGTCCTGCGACAGGATCCCGATGTCATTCTCATCGGCGAAATGCGCGACACCGAAACCATACAGGCCGCCCTGACCGTCGCGGAAACCGGCCACCTCGCCTTCGCCACCCTGCACACCAACGACGCCCTCCAGACCATGAACCGCATCATCGACGTGTTCCCCGCCGGCCAGCAGGCCCAGGTGCGCACGCAGCTCTCCTTCGTGCTCGAGGCCGTCGTCGTTCAGCAGCTCGTTCCCCGCGCCGATGGTATGGGCCGTGTCCTCGCCATGGAGATCATGCTCGCGAACCCGGCCATTCGCTCCCTGATCCGCGCCGAAAAACTCGAACAGATCCCCTCCATGATCGAAATCGGCAAGGGCGAAGGCATGCTCACCATGAACCAGTCCCTCTACCGGCTCGCCAAACGCGGCGTCATCACCACCGAAATGGCCTTCAAGCGCAGCGCCGACCCCGAAGGCCTACAGCACCTGATGGAAAAGGGAATGTAACCCGGCGGGCCCCGGCGCTATCATGAAGAAACTGCTCGAGTACCTCCACCCGACCTACGACGGGCCCGCAACCTGGCTCTGGTTCGTCGGAATCGCCCGCATCGGGATGGTCGTGGTCGTGGCGTTGGGCGCGGAGCTCGTCACCGGCGACAAAGAAGCCTTCCGCTACCTGCTGAACGGCATCTACATCGCCGCCCTCGCCAGCAGCCTCTGGTACCTCGTCGTCCTCCGCCGCGAGGGTTCCATACCCGCCATCCTCACCTGGACCCAGGTCTTCGTCGATTTCGGCGTCGTCGCCGCCACCATCAGCTTCACCGGCGGCCACGGCAGCGCCTTCACCTTCCTCCTCGTCATCGTCATCCTCGAGGCCGGCGTCCTCATGGGCCTCCTCCAGGGCTTCGTTTTCGCCACCGCCGCCTCCGCCTTCATGGTCTACCAGGCGCTGATCCAGGCCCCGCAGGCCAGCGACCCCCTCCTCCACTGGTACCAGTACCTCATCCAGGCGCTCGCCTTCTTCTTCACCGCCTTCATCAGCGGATACTGGAACCAGCGCGTCAGCCGCATGAAGCAATTCCAGCGCGAAATCCTCGACAACATGAACAGCGGCTTCCTCATCACCGACGAAAAAGGCGTCGTCATCGCCATGAACAAAGCCGCCTGCGGCATCCTCAATCTCGTCGAGGAAAACGTCGCCGGCCTTCACGTGGACGGAATCATGGTCCCCGAGTCCGGAGCCGAGTGCCCCGTTACCACCGCCCTCCGCCTGGAGAAGGACTTCACCAGCTACGAGTTCTACGCCCGAACCGGAGAAAGCGAAACCAAGCTCCTCGGTCTCACCACCAACCGCATCCGCGACGCCCACGAACACGTCACCGGCGTTATCGCCTCCTTTACCGACCTCACCGAAATGGCCCAGATGCGAAAAGAGCTCCAGAAACAGGACCGCATGGCCGTCATCGGCGAGCTCTCCGCCGGCCTCGCCCACGAAATTCGCAATCCCGTCGCCTCCATCCGCGGCAGCATGGACGAGCTCCAACGAAACATCGATAACCCCTCGCTCGTCGATCGCCTCGCGAGGATCGCCGTCCGCGAATCCGATCACCTCAACGAAATCGTCAGCGGCTTTCTCGACTTCGCCCGCGATCCCGGGCGGCGCTACGGCGTACTCGACGTGCGCGAAGTCGCCCGCGAAGTCGAGGAGCAGCTCAACCGCAAGTACGGCGGCGCCCCCGGGCTGACCGTTACCCTGCAAACGCCCGCCGATCCCTGCCTCGTCCTGGGTGACCGAACACAGATCTGGCAGGTCTTCACCAACCTCGGGCAAAACGCCATCGAAGCCATGGACGGCCAGGGCGCGCTCGCCATCATCGTGCTTCAAAACGAGACCCGCGGCCCCGTCGAAATTCGCTTCGACGACGAGGGCCCCGGAATCGCCCCCGACAAGATGGCCCGAATATTCGAGCCCTTCTACACCGAGAAGGAACGCGGGGTCGGCATGGGCCTCGCCATCTGCCTTCGCATTATCACCGCCCATGACGGTACCATACAGGCGGCGTCCCGCCCCGGCGGCGGCACGTCGATGCATGTCCGTCTGCCCCGCGCGCGCGAGGCCGCCAGCGGATCCGATTTCAACTGAGGAGTCCACAGCCGTGCCCGTAAAACACCGCATCCTCGTCGTCGACGATGAGCTGAGCATGCGCGAGCTGATGGTCATCGTGCTCCAGAACGACGGCTACGACGTGGACACCGCAAACGACGTCGCCAGCGCCGTCGCCCTCCTGGAAAAGACCCACTACGATGTCGTGCTCACCGACCTCTACATGGGGCACGACCGCAACGCCGGCATGGCCCTCCTCACCTGGCTCCAGGAAAACGCCCCCGGCACCCCCGCCATCATGATGACCGCCCACGGCTCCGTCGAAACCGCCATCGAAGCCATGAAGCGCGGCGCCGACGACTACATGATGAAGCCCTTCAAAAACGACGAAATCCGCATCCTCGTCGAGCGCGCCATCAAGAAGCGCAATCTCGTCCGCGAAAATGTCGCCCTCCGCCAGCAGCAGGCGCAGCAGGGCGACCTGGGCAACATGATCGGAAAGAGCCCCGCCTTCCAGAACGTGCTCTCCATGATCCGGCGCGTCGCCGCACTCCCCAGCACCGTCGCTGTGCACGGCGAAAGCGGCTCGGGCAAGGAACTCGTCGCCCGCGCCCTCCACAACCTCAGCAACCGCGCAAACAAGCCTTTCGTCGCCATAAACTGCGGCGGCATCCCGGAGAACCTCCTCGAAAGTGAGCTCTTCGGACACAAGCGCGGCTCCTTCACCGGCGCCACCGAAGACAAGGAAGGCCTCTTCGTCGTTGCCAACGGCGGCACCATCTTCCTCGACGAAATCGGCGAGATGCCCCTGATGCTCCAGGTTAAGCTCCTCCGCGTGCTCGACAACAACACCGTTACGCCCGTCGGAAGCACCACCGATATCAAAGTCGACGTGCGCGTTATCTCCGCCACCAACCGCGACCTCGAAAAAATGGCCGAGGAGGGAAGTTTCCGAAGCGACCTCTACTACCGCCTCAACGTCATCCCCCTCTACGTCCCGCCACTCCGCCAGCGCCGGGACGACATACCGCTGCTCTGCCGCCACTTCGTACAGGTCCACGCGCAAAACATGAACCGCGATCGCCTCGATATCAGCCCCGACGCCCAGAAGCTCCTCTGCGAATACAACTGGCCCGGGAACGTGCGCGAGCTCGGAAACGTCATGGAACGCGCCGTCGCACTCTGCGCCACCGACACCATCGGCCTCGACGACCTGCCCGAAAACCTGCGGAACTACACCCCGGAGCTGCGCTCGTCCGCCACCCGCGCCCAGGTGCCCGACGAGGGCATGGACATGGAAAAGCTCATCGCCGACCTCGAAGTCGAACTCCTCAAACAGGCCCTCGAAAAAAGCCGCTACTCCCAGAAGAAGGCCGCGAGCCTCCTGGGCCTCACACCCAGATCGCTCCGCTACCGCCTCCAGAAACACGGCCTAGAGGCCCAGTAGCCGCCAGCGCGCGCCCGCGGGGAGGAAATCACCATGCAAAACCACGCCCTCATCGCGAGCACCGAAGCCGTCGCCCGCGCCGTGGTCCCCATCCTCTCGGTCTTTCCCGACGCGCCCCGGAAGCTCATGATCTGCGGCACCGGCTTCTTCATTCACGAGCGCGGATGCCTCGCCACCGCCGCACACGTCGTCCGCCGCGAGCACAAATGGGCCCTCTACGAGGGAACCCTGCTCGAATGCGACGTCATGGTCGAGCAACTGACCATCAACCGGGAAAAAGACGACCCGCGCATGAAACACGCCTGGGACATCGGCGTACTGCAAGTGCAGGCCCCGCAAAAGACCTACCACCCGCTCCGCCTCTCCACAAAAACACACTTCCGCCGCGGCGAGCCTATCGCCCAGTACGGCTACTACGACCAGGGCGTAAGATACCAGGTCGGCGACCTCATCGGCCTCAACGGCCTGCTCACCACCGGCGTCGTCAGCGCCTCCACCAACATCCGAATCGGCCACCTCGAGCTGGGCAGCCGCCTCATCCTCGACATCAGCGCAGGCCCCGGAAGCAGCGGCAGCCCCGTATTCGACCCGGAAACAGCCGAAGTCATCGGCATGATCGTCTCCGGCAAGGAAAAACAGGTCCTCGGCCCCGGCGTCGACCCATCCGAAATGACCATCCAGCACATTCCCCTCGGCATCGCCTACTCCGACCCCATCATCCACCTCGGCATGTGGCTTCAGAAATTCGTCGGCGGATAACCCGAATCCACCCGCACCGCCATCCAACCTCCAGAACGTGGGATACGCGTCCCGCCTGTCCACCGCCGAAGGCGCGCCAGGATCGCGGACATTCCTCCGCGGCAGGACGAGCGCAAGACATTTCGCAATCGATGCGCACGTGAAGAGGCCCAGGCCCCCGATGGTTCCGCTTTCCTCCTGGGGGCGCCGGATTTCCATTCCAGACGAATTACGTGTCTTGTAATTCTTTAGCGGAATGAAGCTGGCTTGATTCCTCGACGACACAATCCCGCGCCGGAACGGAAGTGCGCTCCCAGCCTTGCGCGCTCTCGTCGTAGTATCGCGGCATTACAAGGATGGGCTGGCGCTACTTCATACGGCTAAAGTGTTACCGTGTCTACACGTCCCGAGCTCCCTTTGCCGCGGACACGAATGGGTGTCCGCGATCCTGTGGGGCCCGGCGTCAGGGTTCCGCGATCTCGGGGTTTTCCAGGGCGTGCCGGGCGAATTCGTATTCGTTGCTGTCTTCCGGGAAGACATCGAGCATTTTACGGTAGAGCAACCGCAGGCGCGGCTGGTCTTCGAGTTGCGTGTAGCACGCAATCAATTGGTGGTACACGCCGTTGACTCCGGGCCAGTCCGGATGGTTCTGAATGACCTGTTCGAAGTAGCCGGCCGCCGTGGCGTAATCCTGCTTCTTCTGCCGGTACAGGTTGCCCAGCGCGGCGAGGCGCGCGGGGGTTTCCTCCGAGGGGGCATCGGATTCGAGCGCGGCCCGGTGCTCGGCGATAACCGTATCGGTGTCGCGCGGGGCGTCGGTGTCGCCACCGCGGGCGGACTCGGCGGCCTTTGCCCGCTCAAACTCGGCCCGGAGGGCCTCCTGGCTGTCCGGCGCGGACCCGGGGCCGCCGGGCGGGGCCGCGTCCCGGGCGCTGCCCAGACGCCCGACAATCACGGCCACCGCGATTCCAAGGACAAGCAGGGGAATGTACCAGTTCTTTATCAGCCACGCCAGCACGGGGTTGTGCTCCTTGGGTTAATCGATGCCGAGCTCACGCCAGGCGACCTGCGACACGGCGAGGATCGGGTAGTTCCCGATCATGCCAATGGGCAGGTTGTCCGCGAGCGCGGGCACTTGATAGATGTTCGGCACGTTGGTTCCCATGTCGAAGTAATTGGAAACAAAGGTGCCCATGACATTGGTTTGTTTCTGCGATGTAATCTGGTTCTGCGCGTAAAAGGCGCCCATGATGTCCAACTGCGCCGTGGAACCGACCATCATGTTGTTGGAGGCCATAATGCCGATGATGTTGTTCACCGGGAAGCTGTTGGCGATGTTGGTCTTGTTGCCGTTGTTGCAGGTGATCAGGTTGGCGTCGATAGCCACATCGCCATAGACCAGGAAGGCCGCGCGCCCACTGTAGTTGATGGTGCGGTCATTGCCCTGGCCGGTAAAGGACAAATTGCCGTTAATCCGGATCTGGCCATTGATGCGGAGAACATCGGTCGCCGGATCGAAGTAGAGATAGTCGTGATCCGCGGGCGGCAGCGAGGCGGGGAGCGATCCGCTCAACGTTTCGCCGGTCGTTGCGTTCCAGTAGAACGACGAGCCTCGCGCATTGAGCACGATATTGCCATTGTAGATTCCGTCGTTGGGTATGTTCGGATCGGCGACGAGCACCTCGTTGAAGTAGTCCTCGTGCGTGTACCACGTGCCCGTGGCGGGGTTCTGGACTCTGGAGCCATCGTCGGGATCGCGCCAGTCGTCCGTGAGCAGGGGGAAGGGCACCTTGTCGCCCAGGTCGTACAGTTCGTCCCAGCCGTTGTCGCTGAACACATTCTTTGGGTCGCCGCGGTCGCCGTCATCCACCACGGAGTTTCCGGTCCAGCCGCGGTTTACATAGGTGCCGTCCATGGTCTCTTTGTAATCGTTGCCCGCGACATTGGGCTCGCCGATCTCGGAGTTGCCGGACATGCCGACCAGGCCCTCTTTCGCGCGCAGCTTCGCCTCCAGGGTGTACACGGCCTCGCCGTTGAAGAGCGTCTGCTTCAGCGGGGGCACGCGCGCGAACAGGTGGTTGGGGATCCCGGCGTAGTTGTTGTGTATCAGGCTGGTGCCGCTCAGGTCAATTGCCGCAAGCGCCAGCGCGCCGTTGAATAGGTTGTCGCCCAGAAGGTGAACGGACCCGTGAATGCTCACGTTGCCGTTGATGAGGCCGCCCGCCTGGCCGGACCCCGCGAAGATAGCGTTCTCCCAAACGTTTACGTTGCTCGCCTCGTAGACCACCTCGACACGGCGCGTGTTCGCGCCGTTGCGGGCCATCGCGTACACCGTAAACATGTCGTCTTCCGCCGTGCTGTCGATGATGCCGTCCCCGTTGTTGTCGCGGCCGTCCTCGGCCCAATGCACGGTGTAGGCGGCGAATTCGACGTCTTCCATCGACTGGAGCGTTTGCGGCTGGACGCCCTCGGCATCGAAATCGGGGAGCACGATGCGGTTGTTCTCGTCATAGACCGGCGTCCAGCCGTCCATGCCGATGATGCCGCTGTCTCCGGTTTCCAACTGCACCCGCGCCGCGCTCACGGCGGCCTCGACGCCCTGAAAGGCGGTCGTGTAGTCCTCGTACTGGCCCACCGCGGTCCGCTGCTGGAG
Source organism: Candidatus Hydrogenedentota bacterium (assembly GCA_019637335.1). Classification (NCBI taxonomy): domain Bacteria; kingdom Pseudomonadati; phylum Candidatus Hydrogenedentota; species Candidatus Hydrogenedentota bacterium. The sequence continues at coordinate 232,011 of JAHBVV010000003.1, forward strand.
CGAGCGCGACATGAGCGCGCCCACCACAACGATCCCGATGGCGATGAAAAACAGCGCCAGCATGAGGGCCATGCCACTTTCCGAATTGTTCTGTGTCTTTTGCGGTCGTACCATGGTTAATTCCTCGGGTTCACTAGTTCGGTGAACTCTTGCCGGATCACGTGGCCCCGGCGGGAATGGCCTTGTGTCCGTATGGTTATCAGTACGCCACCATTTTGACTTTCGACCCAGAACCCCGCCGTGTTCTCGGGCAATTCGGCCCCATCCGGCACGGGAGCCGGGCCGGGATCGGGAGACAGATTATTTGCGAGGACTGTAACCGCGTCCCCGTTTATCATGATCAGTTGCGTCGTGGTCAGGCCGTCCCCGTTCAGGTCGTCGGCGTCGCGCTGAACGGTGATCACCCCGCTCAATTCGAGGGCCCCGCCCACGTTTACCGCGCTGCCGTTGCCGTCGATATCCGCGGCCATGCGGAAGGACAGCACATCGCCCGGAAACTGCGCGGTGTTGACGCTCACCCGCTGGGCCTGGCGCAGGCGCGGCACGATCGCCAGCAGCGCGCGCCGCGCCTCATCGTTCGAGTTGATCTTGGAGTTCTGAATGCGCGCCGTGTCGCCAATTGTCAGCGAAAGTGTAAACAACACGCCCGTGACCGCCGTCAGGATGGCCATCGATATCATCAGTTCCAGCAGGGTAACGCCGGCCCGCCGTTTGTCGTGGAGGTTCTTCATATCAGCGCCCAATCGAAGTTGTAACGTACGACTTGTACACTTGCCCGTTTTCTCGTGTCCATAGCAGGGTGGCCTTCACTTCCACCGGATTGGGAAGATCCGGAAGCGGCCCGGTGATCTTGCCCGTCAGGGGGTCCGTCGCCAGGTTCATGGGCAGCGAGATTGACGCCCCGTCCGCGTCGAAACATTCGAGTTGAATCGTCCGGTCGGCGCCGGGATGCGCGGGCTTTTCCGGCGCGTAGGTCACCAGGTCGCTCAGCGGCATGCCCCGCATCGACTCCAATATGCTGGAGAGCTCCGTATTGGCGATTGCCCGCTCCTCGTTGACCCGGCCAATCACCAGGACGCTGATCATCGAACCGAAAATCAGCGACAGCGCCACCGCCAGGATCCCCATGGCGAAGGTAATTTCGATAAGACTGAGACCCGCATTGTCGGGCAGGCTTTGCTTTTTCATTTACGTCTCCTCCAACGCTGACACGCAAGTTCCAGGGAGGTCTAAGCACGAAGCGGGCCAATATGGATCGCAAGGGTGAATGTTTTGGATATATGGTTGGAAACAATGGGGTTAGGTAGACTTGGTTTCGTGTCCTTGTTTGGTGCAGGCAAACATGTTTGCGTAATAATACGCAGTTTGTGCGAATTTTTACGCTATCGACTCTCGAATCAATCGGCCCGACCTATTCCCAAACGCGCGGCTGCCGCCCGGCGCCGATGCCCGCGCGAAGTCCTCGAAAGGACGTTGGCTATTCCTCGTGTTCACTGGCGCGAGGCCCCTTCAATCCAAACTTCTCGATCTTATAGCGAACCTGATCGCGGGAGATCCCGAGCATTGCCCCGGTGCGGGTCTGGTTCCAGTCGGCGCGGTTGAGGGCCTGGCGGAGGAGGCTTTCCTCGGCTTCGGCGAGGGTGCATCCGCCGGCGGGCAGCAAAACCTTCTCGCCCAGGCTTTCGGGCGGCGTGTTGAAGTTGGCGCGTCCGAGGATGATATCGCTCGGTCCGACCCACGGGCCCTCGTTGAGGAGCACGGCGCGCTCGATTACGTTTCGCAATTCGCGGACATTGCCGGGCCAGGCGTACTGGTTGAGCTTTTCGAGGCCGGGCGGCGAGATGCCGAGAATGCCCTTTCGGAATTCGCGGTTGAACTGGCTGAGGAAGTGCCGCGCGAGCACGGTGACGTCCCCTTTGCGATCGCGCAGCGGCGGCATGGTGATGGGGACGACATTGAGCCGGTAGTACAGGTCCTCGCGGAAGGTCCGATCGCGGACCATCGTCTCCAGGTTGCGGTTGGTCGCGGCGATCAGGCGCATATCGACGTGAATGTCCGTGACACCGCCAATGCGCTTGAAGGATTTCTCCTCGAGTATGCGAAGCAGCTTGGCCTGAAGCGTGGGGGCCATGTCGCCAATCTCGTCGAGAAAGACCGTGCCCCGGTCGGCGAGCTCGATGAGGCCTTTCTTCCGGGCGGTTGCGCTGGTGAAGGCGCCGGCCTCGTAGCCGAAGAGCTCGGATTCCAGCAGCGACTCGGGCAGGGCCGTGCAGGTGATGTTCATGAAGGGGTAGGCGCCGCGCGAGGACTCGTAGTGTAGCGCGCGCGCGACCAGGTCCTTTCCGGTGCCGCTTTCGCCCAGGAGAAGGATCGTGGTGTTGGGCCCCTGGGCCACCTTCCGGATCAGGGATTTGACGTCCATGATCTGGGGGCTCTCGCCGATGATATTGTCGAGCCCGAATTGGGATCGTTTCTGGTCGAGCTCCGTGGAGAGGTTGCGCCGCATGACACTGCTCTCGTGCACGCGCTTGACGGTGATGCTCAGCTCATCGAGGTCGAAGGGCTTCGCCAGGTAGTCCGCAGCGCCATTCTTGATGGCGTCCACGGCCCCTTCCAGGCTGGAATAGGCCGTGATGATAATTGCGGCGGAATCGGGCTGGAGTTCGTGGAGTTCGCGGACGAGCGACATGCCGTCGGTGTCGGGCAGGCGCATGTCGAAGAGCGCGAGCTCGAAGTTCTCCTTCCGGAAATGCTGCCGGGCGACGTCCCCGGATTCCGCCTCGGTGACGGTGTATCCATCCTGCTCGAGGCGCTTGCGCAAGGACCAGCGAATCATTTTTTCGTCGTCAACGACGAGTATTGAACCCGGCACGCTCACATATCTCCCGGTATGCCAATGGTAGCCACGACACCAGTGCGCCCCAAGTTCCCTATCTGTAGTGTACCACCGTGGGCTTCCACAATGCGATGGGAAACGGATAGCCCCAGGCCGGAGCCATCGACGCGCGTGGTGAAGAACGGCTCGAAGACGTGTGGGAGGATATGTTCGGAGAGGGGCTCGCCGTCGTTGTACAGGGAGATCGCCGTTCCCGTGTTCTCGGGGAACGCCCGCCACGCGAGCCGCCCCCCGGGCGATACGGCCTGGCAGGCGTTGCGCCAGAGGTTCTCCAGCACCTGCCGGAAGAGCCGGGGGTCGGCATAAACGGCAAGTTGTTCATCGCAATCGAGGGACACGGCGGCGCCGGGCGGCGGCGCTGTGGAGACGGCGAGCAACAGCGGGCGGAGCAGCACAACCTCACGCCGTGGCATGATGGGACGGGCGTATCGCAGCAACTGGTCGACCGTGTTTTCGATGCGGTCGGCCAGAATTCGGATCTCGGCGATCACCTCGCAATTCTCGGGCGGGGAATCCGGCGCGCTTGCGAGGATCTGGAGTGCGCCTTGCATCCCGGCGAGCGGGTTTCGTATTTCATGCGCGATCGTCGCCCCCATTTCACCGATCGTGGCCAGGTGTTGGCTGCGGGCGACCTTTTCCTGCATCGCCTTCAGCGCGGAGATGTCGCGCACGGCGAAGACGTAGCCGCGCGCGCCCTCGCGTTCCATGGGGGAGACGTTGAGCAGGGCGGAGAACTCCTCGCCGCCGCCGCGAAGGCCGCGCCACTCGCGATCGGCCAGCGGCGCGCCGGGTTCGTCCCGGAGGAGCGCCCGCCAGCGGTCCCCTTCGCTCGTGGCCAGGAGGTCGCTGGCCGGCATGCCGTGAAGGCGCTCCGCCGGAATTTCGAACAGGCCGGCGGCGGCCGCGTTGGCCGATTCGACGCGGCCCTCGGCGTCGAGGGTCAGCAGCGCGTCCGGTGCGGTCTCAAAGATCGTCTTCAGGCGCGTCTCGCTCGCGCGGAGGGCGCGCTCCGCCTCGCGCAATCCGGCCTCCTCTTTCCGAATTCGCGCGAGCATCTCGTCGTGGGAGCGGGCAAGCGCCCCGATTTCGTCCTGGCGCGCGGCGAGCGGGGTGGGCTGGGGGTCGCCGCCCAGCCGAACACTTCGCACGTGTTCGCCGAGCTGCCCCAGCGGATCCGTTACGAGCCATTTGAGGGCCAGGAGGATCATGCCGAAGAACACGAGGCCCGCCACGCTGACCGCGATGGAGTCGAGCCGGACGGCGGCGAGCCCGCGGGCGAGAATCGCGCGCGGCATGTTTAATTCGAGCAGCAGGGCGTCGCGCCCCTCAAGATCATGGAGGTGCGACAGGATGCGGAGCCGTTCCTCGTCCAGGGGGGTGATGCGTATCTCATCGTTCGCCAGGCCGCGCGCGCCCGGAGGAGAGGCTTCCCGGGACATGTCGACCAGGTTCAGGTTGGACTGGGTCTGCAGCCGCAGCTGGGATTCCAGCGCGCTGTCGACAACGCGCCCCATTACGACCGCGCCCCGGACGCGCTCGCCCGGCGTGGCGCTGCTGGGGAGTATCGGCCGCGACGCCACAAGCATCGGCCCGCGCGACGTGGAGAGGATGCCCCCGGTATGGCTGTCGCGGCCCCCGTGCGCGAGGAGGGGGTGGCCCGCGGGAAGGCTCGGCTTCTCCAGGTCGGGAAAGGGGCTCGGCGCGCCGGATTCGAGGTCGTGGAAGCGGCCCCAGATTAAGGTCCCGTCGGCGCCGTAAAGGTAAATGGCGTTCAGGCCGTTGTCGACGAACGAGGCCGGAATCAGGTTGGCGTCGCGGTAGGCCTGCCAGGGCTCCTCCGCAAACGCGTAGGTGTCGTCCCACGCGGCCCAGTCAAAGCAAAGAAGATCGATCCGGTCGATTTGCGCCTGGACCGCCTCCAGGCAGCGGCGCATGTCCTTGCGGGCTTCATCCTGTTCCAGAGCGAGGAAACTCGGGATGATCAGGTAGCGGTGCACCACATGGCCCGCCAGCGTAAAGAGCGACATGCCCGTCAGCAGCAGGATTAGAATCTTTCGGTGCAAGGTCATACGGGCCGTTCCGGAATTGGCGAAGCTACGACCCTAACACAGAGCGCGGGAGGAAGAAAAACGCGCGCCCCCGGCTTCGCCCGCATGGGGGCCGGGGGCGCGCGCGGAATTCAGACCCCGGACATCTCCATGCCGAAGATCCGCCAGGAGCCGCCGTAATCGCGCAGTTCGAACTCCATCGTGACCGTGCCGAAGATGCCCTCGAGCTCGACCGGGCTGATGACGACCGTATCGCCCTTGACCACGGCTTTGGCGTCCGCCGTGTTGCCCTTGATGTCCTCAAGCATGCCGTCGGCCTTTACCCGGTCGAGAAAGCCGCGGTAGCCGATCTTGTCGCCGACTTCATAGTGGCTGAAATCATCCGCGATCTGTTCCATCAGCGTATCAAGATCGCCGGCCTCCGCCGCTTCCACATAGGCGGAGACCGCCTTCATCGCCGCGTCGGTCGGGGACGCGCCCGTGTTCTGCGCGTCCACAATGCCCTTGACCAGCACCAGCAGGGCCGCCTTCTGCTCCACGCTCAGCCGGGCGATGGCCGCGCTCAGTTCCGCGTCGGGATTTGCGGCGGACTCCGCGCGCACCGGCAGGCTCCCGAGGATGAGGCCGGTGACCGCCAGGAGGGACAATACACAACATGCAAGGAGGATACGTTTCATTGGGCTCGATTCCTTTTCCAAAACGGTGGTTGGCGGGAAGCCGGCCGCGGCCGGCGCGCCGGGTGGCCCCAGACGCACAGTTGGGACCCGCGGCTGTTCGGTGAAGTTTCGGGCGGAAGGCCGCAAAAAAAATCAGCCGCCGTGGGTGGTTCAATCACCGCGCGGCGGCCCTACCCAACACGCTGAGGTTACCGTCATACGTGTTGCAGGTTCAGTATAGCAAAGGCCCGCGAAATACGCTAGCTAAAAATAGTGATAAGTATGCGTTAATTTGGAACTATTTCGTCCCGGCAGGGATCTGGCGGAGGTGGGGTGGTGTTGATCCAGGCTCACGAACGCGCCTGGGGCGCGATCGCGCGGCGCGGGGGGGATCGGGCTGCTACAGCGGCGGGATGTCGACCCGATTGCCGCAGCGCACGCAGGCGCCGAAGGTCTTGGTGAAGTTCGCCGGGATACGCATCTTCTGGCCGCACTGGCCGCATTCCACGGCGCGCTCGGGCTGCACGACGGACGGAACGGCGTCGAGCTTGAGGCTGCCCGGGGGCGGGGTGGCGCGGCCGCCGCTGCCGAGGTTCACGACGGTGGTCTTGGTGCTACGCGGCGGCGCGAGCTTCCGCAGGTGCTTGATGCGCGCGTCCCAATTCCCCTTCCAGCCGTGGTGGAGGCCCTGCTCCGCGTAGTGCAGCGCGCGGTCGTAGTTCGTCTCTTCTTCCAGCAGGTGGGACATGACCCAGTAGCCGAGATGCTCGCCCTGCACCGTGCCCGGGGGCATGCTCTGGAGTATCTGGAGCGAGTAGCGGATGTGCTGCTCGCAGCATTCCTTGGTAAAGGCCCGGGCGCGCGGCAGCTGCATCCGGAGGTGGTCGGCATCGCGGATGATTTCCTGGAGGAACATGTGGAGGGCGAACCAGTCCCCGGCTTCAATAAGGAAATGCGCGCCCACCCACTTGAGGCGCACGGCGAGGAAGCGGTCTTCCAGGTCGCTGGAGAAGCGCTGGGAAAACAGCGCCAGATCGCTGATCATATCGATCTCGCCGAGCCGGGTGGCGATGTATTCCCCGCGGGTGAAGGGGAAATCGGCCTGGCGCGATTCAATGCGCTGCTGTTCCTCGGGGGAGAAAACGCGGTGGTACGTGGGGGCCAGCCCGCACTCGTGGATCAATCCGGACGCGTCTGTGTCGCCCGTGGAATCGTTCAGGTGTTCCAGAATACGCATGACACTCCCTTTCCTCCGTTCGCCCGCATGCATGCGCCCGTCACGTGGCGCCATCTCTCCCGGACGCATCCGTACAACCCGCGCGTGCGTTTCGCAAGAACACCTGTCCCTGGCGGGAACCACCCCACCGGCGCCCCCCGGCGCGCCGAATCGCACATGACCGGGAGCCATAGTAAAGGGTGGGATCCCGATTGTCAATCATTCCGGGAGCGCGATCCGGCGGCCTCCGTGTTTGATCTGGCCCGCGGCGAACGCGCCTGAATGCGCGCCCGGCGCCGCGAAAAACTGGATCCCGGCCCGCTGGGTGTGAAAAGATCGGGGGGAGTGAATCGTGACGCCCTCAGGCGGCGTCACCGCGCCCCGCCGCCGGAGCGGAATCCACCTCAGCCCGCCCAGTTCGCGGCCTTCGTGCGCCCGCGCGGCGATTGCCGCGCGCCACCGTCCAATACCGGAAGAAAGCACCAGCGATGAATATTGTTCTCATGGGATCCAAGGGCGCCGGAAAGAGCACCCTGGGCGAGGCCCTCGCCGCGGCCACCGGCATGGAAGCGATCGACACGGACCGCCGCATCGAAGCGCGCTATGAAGCCAGCGAGGGGCGCGCCGCAACCTGCCGCGAGATCTACCAGGCGGCCGGCGAAGCGGGCTTCAGGGCCTTGGAGCGGGCCGTCGCGCAGGAGGTCGCCGCCCAGTCCTACAAATTCATCGTGACCGGCGGCGGCATGATGATGGACCCGGAATCCCGCCGCGCGCTTCGGTGCGGCGCCATTCTCGTGCTGCTGACGGCCGATTCCGACACCCTCTGGGCCCGCGCCACCGAGAAAGGGCTTCCGCCCTGGCTGGCGGGCGAGGACGGGCGCTCGAAATTTGAGATGCAGGTCGCCATACGCTATGAAGTGATGCACCCCTTTGCTGATATTGTGTTTGACACGTCGGAGGGGACGCCCGCGGTGCAGGCCGATCGCCTCCTGGAGAAGATCGGCGAGGAACTTGCCGTCCGCCAGACCGCCGCGAGCACCTATGGCGAGATCATCCGCATGACCGGATTCGGCGAGAGCCACGGCCGCGCCATCGGGACTGTGCTCGAAGGGCTGCGCCCCGGGATCGAATTCAGCGAGGCCATTCTGCAGGAACAGCTCGACCGGCGCCGTCCCGGCCAGAGCAAGGTGGTCACGCAGCGGAAAGAGCCCGACCAGGTCGAGATTCTTTCAGGCGTCTTCGAGGGGAAAACGACCGGCGCGCCAATCGCCATGGTCATCTACAACCAGGACCAGCGATCGCGCAACTACGACAACGTGAAGGACGTCTTCCGACCGGGACATGGCGACTTCACCTTCTACAAGAAGTATGGCTTCCGCGACTACCGGGGCGGGGGGCGCCAGTCCGGCCGCGAGACCGCCTGCCGCGTGGCCGCCGGCGCCGTTCCGATGAGGATCCTGAAGGAGAAGGGCGTGCGGATCGTGGCCCACGCCGTGGAGGTCGCCGGGATAGCCGCGGAAAGTTGCGACTACGATCAGATCGAGCAAAACCCGGTGCGTTGCGCGGATCCCGAGGCCGCAAAGGCGATGGAGCAGGCGATTCTCGACGCGCGCGGCGACAAGGACTCGGTCGGCGGCGTTATCCAGCTCGAAATTCACGGCCTGCCCGTCGGGCTCGGCGATCCGGTCTTCGGCAAGCTCGACGCGCGCCTGTGCAACGCGATCATGACCATCGGCGCGATCAAGGGCGTGGAGGTGGGCGGCGGATTCGCCCTGTGCAAGCTGCGCGGCAGCGAGGCGAACGACGCGATGAAGGATGGTGAGTTCCTGACGAACTACTCGGGCGGCATCCTCGGCGGGATCAGCACCGGCGAGCCGGTGGTTATGCGGGTGGCCGTGAAGCCGACCGCCTCCATCGCGAAAGAACAGACCACCACCAACGAGCACGGCGACAACGTGGCGATCGAAGTGCTCGGGCGCCACGATCCCTGCATCGTCCCGCGGGCCGTGCCGGTGATCGAGGCCATGGCCGCATTGGTCGTGCTCGATGCGTGGGAAGCCCAGAGCCGCCTCAACCCGGAGTGGGCCGAGTCCAACCCGCTCTGAACGCCCGCCGCGTCCCATTCCCCCGGCGGAATTCCTAATCGTCCGCCTCTTGCGGCTCGAAGGCGCGGTTGAAGAATTGCGCCAGGTCGCGGCTGGCCCGCGCGTCCACGGCGGCGCGCACCGCCGCCACGCGCAGTTCCTGGCCCGCGTAGATCGCCAGGGCCTTGATTGCCAGCATCGCCTCGCGCTCGCGATCCTCGCGCACGATCCCCAGCAGGTAGTCGAAGGCGTCGTCGCTGCGCGTCAGGGCGATCGGCAGCAGAAAATTCACGGGCGCGGACCGTCGGCCGGGCGATTCCAGGGCGCGGCGCAGGATCGCGAAGGATTCCGGCAGCCGCGCTTCGCCAATGGCCAGGGCGGCGCCTTCGGCAATCACCAGGTTGAAGGTGCGGAGGAACTGCGCGACAAAAGGCAGGGAACGTTCCGGGGCGAGCCGCATCAGGGCCTGCAAGGCGAGCGCGACGACATCGGGCTCTTCATCGCCCGCCAGCGCGCTCACCCGAAGCAGTAGTTCCGCCTGGTAGGCCCCCGAGTCGCCCAGGCACTCAACGGCCATGCGCCGGGTGCGCGCGTCGGGGTCGCGCAGGAGATTGGCAAGTTCCAGGTAGGCGTCGGGATAGCCCATATTGAGCAGCCCCTGAGCCGCCGCCCCGCGAACACCGGCCGCCGTGTCCTGGCTGCCCCGTGGCTCCGGATCCCGCCAGTCGCTTGCGCGCGGGCCCATATAGCGGGTTCCGCCGCCGTAGACCGGTTCCCGCTGGACATAGCGCGTCCCTGCAAGGAAGAATTCCGCGTCGGCGCAACCGAGCACGCTCAGCGCGTCCATGATCGGCTGCTTCGCGGCGCAGCCGGGATCGGACGTCACCGGCGATTCCAGAAAACGGTCGAAGGCGGCGCGAAGCTCGGGGATGAGCGCCTCGGCCTTCCATTCCTTCGCAAGTGCCGCCGCGCGCCCCGCGATATGGTTGTTCTGGTGCGCCAGGAGCCCGCGCAACGCCGCAACGCCGCTATCGCTCGGCGCCGCCTTCTCCAGGGCGCGAACTCGGTCGAGCGCTTCCTTGCTGGGGTCTTTTCTGGCCATGTCCCTAGCGTAAAACGCGTAACCCGCCGGTATCAAGGGCCGGAGCACACAGGGCAATCGCATTAGAACCCGATCGTGGCAGATGGGCGTATACTTGTGTTGATTTGGAACCTTGTAACACTTCAGCGGTCTGAAGTAGTCACCCTCGTCGCACCCAACGGTGGCGGCCCTCGGTGATCGAGCACCGTCATCCCCACGAAATGGGCTGTCGATTTACTTAACTCACCCTACACTATGGAAGGAATGAGCAGATCCGTCATCCCCGCGAACGCGGGGATCCAGTAACGCGATCGCACAAACCTCCGAATTCCACTGGATTCCCGCCTTCGCGGGAATGACGAAAACATCCAGTGTAAGTAAGGCATCTCGTATCGGCGAACGTCTTACTTCAGACGGCTGAAGTGTTTCGGAACCTTGAATCAAGGAAAGAGTGCGTGTTGGAGCGCCGGCATCTCTGCCGGCAAGGTCGGGGATTCGCCGCAGGCGAAATGCCCGCGCTCCGGCACGCGCCCTCTTCCGGGTTTCCCGTGGATCGTATGGCTATAGGCTCGTACACGAGGTTTAAAAGCGGTTGCCTTGCCGGGAGGCGTGATGCATTTCCCTTAGAAAACGCCCAGCGCGGTGAAACGGCGGGGCATGGGCTTGCCGTCGCACTCCACCGCGGTGAGGGGCGGGTGCGTCGCGTCCACGGATCCCTTCCAACGGGCGACCACGAGCAATTCCCGGCCGCGCGCGGCGACCAGGCGGCGGACTTCGCTGTCGGCCATATGGATAAAGGCGTTGGGCACAAGCGGGTGGGCCGTGCTGTGCAGGCGAACGATGGCGGAGGCCTCGCCGGGCCGCGGGGCCGTTCGAATGGTCACCGATCCGACCGCCTGAACACCGCGCGCCGGTACGTGTGCGAACTCGCCCCGCGTTTCCGGATTGTGGCTTCCGAAATAGCCCGCCAGGGTGATGTCGCTGGCGGAGACCTGAAAGCGCGGGCACGGGAGATCCACCGGCTCGCGAAGCCCGTTCCCGTAGACGCGGATGGCCCCGGGACGTTCCACATAGTAGACGGACGGGCGGAGCAGCAGCACGAGCGGCGGCCCCACCAGCGCGCAAAGCAAGGCCCCGAGCAACGCCTTGCGGGAATACTCCAGCAGATCGCCAACACGCATGTTCCGGCTTTCCTCACCGCGCGCCCCGATGCGCACGCGCCCTCCACTCCCTGGCCCAACCTCGGCGGCGTCCCGACGGCCGCTATGCTCCAGTATGACCAGGGGGATAGAATGGCGCAAGTCCCGCTTTGCGCCGCTCGGTACAACGCGGCGACCCAGTTTGCCGCGACCTGAACCTGGCGCCGTAGTGAATTGAGTTTCCGTATGCCCCGCTCCGTGCTGAATTGGCGTTGACCGCGCGCCCGGATGGAGCAAGCACAACCCCGGGGTTCCGTCGAACCGAGGCCCCGACAGGAGATATCCCCATGAATTCACTGAATCCCACCCGCCGTACTTTTCTCGCAAGCACGGCCGCTCTCGCCGGGGCGCTTGCCGTGGCGCCCGGCAGCGGCGCACAGGCCGCGGGCCCCTTTGAACTTCCGCCGCTGGGATACGCGTTCGGCGCGCTCGAGCCCCACATCGACGCCCGCACCATGGAGATTCATCACGGAAAGCACCATGCGGCGTATGTCAACGGGCTGAACGCCGCCGTGGAGGGGGTCGATGCGGTGAAGGGGCTGTCCGTGGAAGAGATTCTGCGGCGCATTGGCGCCGTTCCCGAGGACCGGCGCCAGGCCGTCATCAACCATGGCGGCGGTCACGCGAACCACACGCTGTTCTGGGATATTCTGACGCCCGGAGGAGCCCCCGAGCCGGGCGGCGCGCTGGCCGGGGCGATCGGCGAGACCTTCGGCGGGGCCGACGCCTTCAAGGAGCAGTTCGCCAAGGCGGCCATGGGCCGTTTTGGAAGCGGCTGGGCCTGGCTTGTCGTCAATCCTACCGGCGCGCTCGAAGTCGTAAGCACCCCGAACCAGGATTCGCCGCTGATGGCCGGCAGCACGCCGCTGCTCGGCCTGGATGTCTGGGAGCACGCCTACTACCTGCATTATCAGAATCGCCGGGCCGAATACGTGAATGCATTCTGGAACATTGTCAACTGGGACCGGGTTGCCAGCCGCTTCGGGGCCGCCACATCCTGATGCGCGGTTCCGACCGCGCCCGCCCGCCGCTTCAGCCCCGGCCTCGGGGCTGCGCGCGGGACGGCGGGTATGGTAGGGTTGGTGTTGGGTTGGCGGCGGCGCGCCGCCGGGTTTCGTCCGGAAAGAGGAGCAATATCAATGGCTGCCAAGCGTATCCTGATGATCGTGGGGGATTTCGTGGAAGATTACGAGGTCATGGTGCCGTTTCAGGCCCTGCAAATGGTGGGGCATACGGTGCATGCGGTCTGCCCCGACAAGAAGGCCGGCGATACTGTCCGGACGGCCATCCACGATTTCGAGGGCGATCAGACGTATAGCGAGAAGCCGGGGCACAACTTCTCCCTGAACGCGGCCTTCGGCGAGGTGGATCCGGTCTCTTACGATGCCCTGGTGCTGCCGGGCGGCCGCGCGCCGGAATACCTGCGCTTGCACGATAGCGTCCTGGACATGTGCCGCCACTTCGCCGAAGCGGAAAAGCCGATCGCGGCCATCTGCCATGGCCTCCAGATACTCTCCGCGGCGGGCGTGCTCTCCGGTCGGGCGTGCAGCTGTTATCCGGCGGTAGCCCCGGAAGTGCGCGCGGCGGGCGGCCAGTACGTGGATATCCCGGTGGATGCGGCGCACACCGAGGGCAACCTCGTGTCGGCGCCGGCCTGGCCGGCGCACCCGGCCTGGCTCGCGCAGTTCCTGGCGCTGCTGGGCACGCGCATTTCACACGAATAAACGAACGCCCCGGCGGGGCAATCCGCCGGGGCGACATTTCTTTCTTGTCTTCCGGGCGCTACCCCTGGATGTTCAGCACCGAGGATCCGTGCTGGTTGATGCGGGGCGCGTCTCCCGCCTGGGCCGCCGCCTGCTGGAAGGCCTCCTGCCAGGTGTCCCGCATGCCCGCCATCAGCTGGACGCACTCGTCGATCGGCTCGGCGGTCTTGCGGATATTCGCGGTGATGAGCAGGTGCTGGAAGTACTCGTAGAGGCGGTCCAGATTCCGGGACACTTCCCCCTGCTTCATATCCAGCGAACCGCGGAGTTCGGCGATGATCTCCTGCGCGCGGATCAGGTTGTTGTGGACCGCCTCATTCTTGCCCTTGCCGAGCTGGCGCTTCGCTTCTTCCGCGCGCTTGATGGCCCCGTTGAACAGCATGACAACGAGCTTGCCCTGCGACGCGGTTTCGACATCGACCGTGGTGTAGGTATTCAGTCTGGAAGCGGTAGCGGTCATAGCGGCACTCCTCTTCTGATTGCGAAGGCAATCGTTAAAAAACAATAGCGCGAAAGCGGCCCGAAAGCAAGGGCGGCGGCGGGCGGCGCGTCACCGGAACGACCCGATGCGGGAAAGCGCCGCGGCCTGATTCTGGTACACCGCCGAAATCTGTTCGAGCGCGGTGAACTGGCGGCGCAGGCGCGTCTCGCGCATCTCCAGACGCTCCTCGAGCCGCGCGATCTGGTCGTTGGCCGTCTGGATCTGCTGGTCTATCGTGCCGTTGGCCCGGATACGCTCGTTCAGGAAGCCGTTTGTCCGGGTTGCCGAGTCCAAAAACGTAAACAGCTTGTCCGCGATGCCGTTCTCCCCGTCATTCGCGAACAGTCTCTGCACGTTCAAACGGTCCTTCTGCAGCGCCTCGCGGAACTTGTCCTCGTCGAAGCTCAGCGTCAGCCCGGCCTCGCTGTTGAAGTCCGCGCCGCTGCTGATGCCCAGGTCGAGCAGGCTTTCGAAATCGCCGCCGAGCCCGGCCACCTGCTGAAAGATATTGTTTACGAGGAAGCTCTCAATGGACCGGATGCCGCTGTCGCCCCGAAGGTTTCCGTTCGCCCCGAGCTGGTTCCGGAGTTCCGAGAGCGCGGTGTTGAAATTCTCCACGAAGCCGCGGATTTCCTCCACGATGGCGTCGTTGTCGTTGGAGATCGTTATTGTGCTGGTCCCCGCGCTCAGCAGCTCCAGCGTGACGCCGCCAATGGCGTCCGTAATTGTCGTGGTGTTCCGCGTCTGGAGCGGCCCCCCGTTCACCGTGAACTGTGTGTTCGCGCCCGCCGTCTGCACCGCCGTGTCCAGGTTCACGAGATCCAGAAAATTGCTCGTGTCGCCCGCGCCGCCGAAGCGGATGGTGGGGCTGCCCAGCGTCTTCGAAACCACCCGGATCTGGTCCGTCGCGGAATCGTACGTGGCGTTTACGCCCGCGCCCGATTCGTTAATGGCGCCCAGCACGTCAAACAACGACTGCGACGAGGGGTCCACGGCGATGGAAACGCCGTTGATCGAAAAGGTTCCCGCGGTGAGCGCGCCATCGCGGAAGCTGTATTCATTCAAGGTCTGTGCCGGATCGACCGCGCCGAGATTGCGCGTGCTCGTGACCGAGGTGGACCCGTTCACGTCGGGGAGCTGGGTGGCGCCCGCCACGTTCAGGGCGCTCAACAGGTTGCTCGTGTCCGAACTGGCCCCGAAATTGATGATGCTGCCGTCGCCCGCCACCGTATTGGCGATCGTGACCTTATCCGAGACGCTGTCGTAGGTCGCCGTGATGCCGGCCGCGCTGCTGTTGATGGCGCTCAGCACCGAATCGAGCGAGTCGCTCGCCGGATCGACATTGAATTGCACGCCGTTGATGGTAAAGGTTCCGGCGGCGATTTCGGTCACGATGCCGCTGCTGTTCAGCGTGGCGGCGGAATTAATCGGTGCGCCTATGGATCCGCCGCTTACGGCGGTCGTGGCCGTGGCCAGTTGCTGCACGTCGATGGTGAAGGCGCCGGTGACCGGTGTGCTCGACGAGACCGAGGACGTCAGCACCTCGGGCTTGCTGGAAGTTGACGCATACGCGTTGAAAATGTTGTTGAGGCGGAAATCCTGCGCCGCGTTGCGGAGGGTCTGGAGCGTCGTGCGAAGCCCGCGAATAGCGGTTTGCTGCGTCTCCAATTGGGAGATGCGGTCCCGAATGCGCCGGATGGGCTGCCGCTCGAGCTGGATCAGCGACCGGATCAGGGACTCGCTGTCCAGGCCGGTAATCAGTCCGCCCGCGCTGAAGGTACCGCTCATAGTGACACTCCATCGGCCCGGGCCGCGCGCACGCGCCACATGGCGCACGGCTTGCCGGCCCAATCATCCAAGGGTTTTATCGGCAAATTTGCGCCAGGCTTTAGCGAGAATGGAGGCGTGGTGTGGGGCCGTGCGCGGGCGGGTATCCGCAGCGCTGCGACGACGCCTTCTCCAGTTTGGACCACTGCGCCAGGACAACGTATGGCGGCGAAAGTCGCACTGATCGATAATATCGAATGGAGAGCGGCGAGGGTCGGAAGAACCACATACCAACAATAACGATTCATAATCGACGCTTGTGGCGGAAAAAACACCACAATGTGTGCGATGCGCCGCTCCGATGTCCGCTACTCTTTGAAGGCCGCCAGCCGCTTGTTGGCTTCGCGCAGGCGGTGACTCAGGGTCTTTATGATGTTGAAGAGCACGCGAATAGCGACGCGTTTCGACATTAACCGCTCAAAAGTGCTCTCGGTGAGCACGAACAAACGGCTGTCATTGATCGCGGTCACGGTAGCGCTGCGCGGCTCCTTGTTTACCAGCGCCATCTCCCCGAACATATCGCCGGTCCGCAGTTCCGCCAGGCATTTCTCCCCGTCGAAAACGCCCAGCTTACCCCCGAGCACGACGTACATCTGGCTGCCGACCGTCCCCTGAACAAATATGTCCTGGCCGGCGTCGACGTGCATGGTCATGCCCTTGGCGAAGATCTTCGCGACCTCCTCGCGGGACAGGCCGTGGAAGAGCGAGACGTGCTTAATGTACTTATCAACCGTTGCGGCATCCATCGTTCCCTGCACTCCCCTGCGGCGGGCATCCGTCACGCCCCTCACGGGGCCGGGCTATCCCGCGTTTCGGTTACACGATATAAATGAAGCGGCTGCAATTGTTGCACGTGTGTATGTGGTCGTTGTCCTGGCGGACGCGCTGGGCGTACTGGGAAGGCAGCTTCATGAAGCAGCCCTGGCAGGTGTCGCCCTCCACGGGCACCAGCGCGGGGGCGCGCCCCTTCGTGAGGCGGTCGTAGTGCTTGAGGATCCGGGGGTCGATCATCGCGCGGATGTTCTCGATCCGCTGCTTGATCTGCTTCTTGCCGGTGCGCGCGGTTTCGTACATTTCCTGGCAGAGCTGGAGACGGGCGAGGAGAACCAGGTCCGCGTGGGCGTCCTGGGCCTTCATCAGGTCCGGATCCGTCTTGACCTGGCTCTCGTAGGTTTCTTCCTGCTTGACCAGGGAGGCGGAGAGATTCTCGAGCAGGGAGAAGAGCTCCCCGTCGGTCTTCGCTTCCAGGAGGGCCTTCATGTGGTCTTCTTCACGCAGCAGTTTCGATATCGTCGCGATGAAATTGAGGTAGGTCGTCTGCTGGGTGGGGGGGTAGCAGATGAGGAAGACCAGATGGACCGGGTTCTTATCCACCGCCATGAAATCGAGGCCCTTGTCGATCCGGCCGACGGCGCAGATGAGGGACTTGAGGCCGGAAACGCGTGCGTGGGGCACGGCGATGCCGTGGCCTATGCCCGTGCTCTCGGTGGTCTCGCGCGCGAGGATCTGGTCGAGCGCGGGCCCGGCGTTCTTCAACTTCTTGGTCTCAAAAAGATGGTTGGTTAGCTCTTTGAGGGCGTCGGCCTTGTTGCGGGCCTTCAGCTTGGTGACGATGCAGTCCTCGGTAATGAAATCGGTAATCAGCATATGCAGGTCGGTCCTTCGTGGCGAATCCCGACCGGAAGTATTGCGCGCGCGCCGCGCGCGCCCGGCGCCGGTCGTGTAAACCCGGGGAGTATACTAGCACGTGACCGCGAAGACAAACAATGTAAAGGCCAGGTTACTTGTACCAGATGGACGTGACCACGATGGGGTCCGAACTCTGGCCGTGGTGCCGTTCCATCCCGCAACTCTGCTTGACGAAGAGCACTTCAATGCTCTCGCGCTCGATCCAGGCGTTGATCTGGCCGTCACACTGGGACAGGCCGTCCAGGTTCGACTTGGCGATGAAGGTCCGTACTTTCATGATTTCTCTCTTCTCCCCTGGCAGGGTGTGATTCAAGCGTCCGGCGGGGCCAGCGCCGAAAGCAGCGCCTCCCGCATGACGGCGACCGGCGCGGGCGCGCCGGTCCAGGTTTCAAATTGTTCGGCCGCCTGCTGCACCAGCATCTCCGAGCCGAGAACCGTCGTGCAGCCCGTGGCTTCGGCCTCGCGGATGAAGGCGGTCTTCAGCGGGCGGTACACCATATCAAAAACGATCTGGTCCGGCCGCAGATGGCCCGCTGGAACGCACATCGCCCCCTCGTGCGGATGCATTCCGACGGGGGTGCCCTGGATGATTATGTCGTGGCTGGCGAGCGCGCCCTCGATCTGTTCCCGCAGATGGCCGCTGCCCACGGGGCAGGCTGCCGCGGTGGACACCTCGTGCGCCAGCGCGCTGGCCTTGCGCGGCTCCCGCGCGAGGATGCTCACCTGGCCGATGCCCGGCTGCATGGCGAACGCAAACGCCACCGCGCGCACCGCGCCGCCGGCCCCCAGGAACAGCACGCGGCGGCCCTCCAGTGAAACGCCCGCCTCGCGAAAGGCGCGGAGCGTCCCGGTGCCGTCGGTCACGCTGCCCCGCAGGACGCCCTTCGTGTTCGTCACCGTGTTGATACAGCCCACACGCTGCGCCATCGGATCGAGCTCGTCCATCTCCGCCATCGCCGCGACCTTGTGCGGGATAGTGACGCTGAGCCCGCGAAAGCCCTCCATCGCGCGCATGCCGCGCAGGCACGCGGCCACATCCTCCACCCGGAACGCCCCATACACGAAATTCAGGTTGGCGGCGGCGAAAGCCGCGTTGTGGATGGCGGGGGAGAGCGAATGGCCGACGGGATTGCCGATTACGGCGCAAAACTGCGTCTGGGTATCGATGGAAGGGATCACGGGCAAGGGGATTCGCGGTTGAACTTTTTCGGTTGAGGGGCGCGGGATGGCCGGATCAGCCCGGGGGCCACGAAAGCTGGCGGCCGCCGAGCAAATGCAGGTGAACGTGAAACACGGTCTGGCCGGCTTCCTCGTTGCAGTTGATGACGTAGCGGAACCCGGGCTCCGCAATGCCCTCGGCCTCCGCAATGGCATTGGCGCGAAGAAACATCCGGCCGATCAGCGCCGCGTCATCCGCGCTCGCGTCCGTAATCCGGGGTATGTGCTTCCGGGGGATGATCAGGCAGTGGGTGGGCGCGCCCGGATTGATGTCGCGGAACGCGTAGAACTCCTCGTCGGAATAGACCTCCGTGGAGGGAATCTCTCCCGCGGCGATCTTGCAGAACAGGCAGTCTTCGGCCATGAATCCATTCTCCTTCGCACAGACAGCCGCCCGACCGGCGGCTACCGCCCATGGTAGCGTGGCGGTCCGCGAAAAACAATAACCTTGGCGCGGCGAGGAAACCGGCGGGCGCGCGCAAGAAAACCCCGGAACCGCGCCAGGGCGATTCCGGGGTG
The DNA here is from genome assembly GCA_019637335.1 of Candidatus Hydrogenedentota bacterium. Taxonomy (NCBI): domain Bacteria; kingdom Pseudomonadati; phylum Candidatus Hydrogenedentota; species Candidatus Hydrogenedentota bacterium. The sequence continues at coordinate 250,688 of JAHBVV010000003.1, forward strand.
TGGCTTCCGAAAGCGATTAGTTGTTCTGTTGCTGCTGCTTGATCAGGTTCAGGGCGCTGCCGGCCTTCCACCAGCCGATCTGGCCCGCATTGAAGCTGTGGTTGGCGGGGAACTCCTCGCTGGAGCCGTCCGCGTGCGTCAGGCGGATGGTCAGCGGGGTGTTCGGCGCGAACGCGTCCAGCCCGAGAATATCGATGGTGTCGTCCTCCTGGATCCGATCGTAGTCCGCCGGGTCCGCGAAGGTCAGCGCCAGCATGCCCTGCTTCTTGAGGTTCGTCTCGTGGATGCGCGCGAAGCTCTTCACCAGCACGGCGCGCACGCCCAGGTGGCGCGGCTCCATGGCGGCGTGTTCGCGGCTGGAGCCCTCGCCGTAGTTGTCGTCGCCCACCACAATGGTCGGCACGCCCGCCGCCTTGTACGCCCGCGCCGTCGCCGGCACCTCGCCGTATTCGCCGGTGAGCAGGTTCTTCACCTGGTTCGTCTCGTCGTTGAAGGCGTTCACCGCGCCGATGAGGCAGTTGTCGGAAATGTTGTCCAGGTGCCCGCGGAACCGCAGCCACGGACCCGCCATGGAGATATGGTCGGTCGTGCACTTGCCCTTGGCCTTGATCAGCAGCCGCGCGCCCGTGATATTGCCGCTGTTCGGCGGGAAGGGCTCCAGCAGCTGGAGGCGGTTGGAGTCCGGAGCCACGACAACCTCCACGGTGCTGCCGTCCTCCGCCGGGGCCTGGTAGCCCGGGTCGTCGCAGCCGAAGCCATTCGGGGGCAGTTCCACGGCCGTGGGCGGATCCAGCTTCACGGCCATGCCGTCTTCATTAACCAGCGTGTCGGTCACCGGGTTGAACGTCAGGTCGCCGGCGAGCGCCAGCGCCGTGACCATCGCGGGCGACGTCACGAACGCGTGGGTCTTAGGATTGCCGTCCGCGCGCTTGGCGAAGTTGCGGTTGAAGGAGTGCACGATCGTGTTCTCCTTCTGCTCCTCGCCATGGCGGTAGCGCGCCCACTGGCCGATGCACGGCCCGCAGGCGTTGGCAAGCACCTTCCCGCCGATGGTTTCGAAATCCCCCAGCACGCCGTCCCGCTCCACCGTCGCGCGCACGAGTTCGGAACCGGGCGTGATAGTGAACTCGGACTTCGCCTTGAGGTTCTTCTCCCGCGCCTGACGCGCCACGGACGCCGCCGACGTCATGTCTTCGTAGCTGGAGTTGGTGCAGGATCCGATGAGGCCCACTTCCACGTGCTTCGGCCAGCCATTTTCCTCGACGGCCTTCTTCATCTGCGAGATGGGCGTGGCGCGATCGGGCGTGAAGGGACCGTTCAGGTGGGGTTCCAGCTCGCTGAGGTTGATCTCGATCAACTGGTCGTAGAACTCCCCGGGATTCGCATACACCTCGGGGTCCGGGCGGAGGTGATCGGCCTGGGCCTGGGCCAGCGCGGCCACGTCGGGGCGGCCCGTCGCTTCCAGGTAGCGGACCATGGAGTCATCGAAGGCGAAGGTGGAGGTGGTGGCCCCGATTTCCGCGCCCATGTTGCAGATGGTGCCCTTGCCCGTGCAGGACATGCTCTCGGCTCCGTCGCCGAAGTATTCCACGATGGCGCCCGTGCCGCCCTTCACCGTGAGGATGCCGGCCACCTTGAGGATCACGTCCTTCGGGGTGGTCCAGCCGCCCATTTCGCCGGTGAGCTTCACGCCGATGAGCTTGGGGAATTTCAGCTCCCACGCCATGCCGGCCATTACGTCCACCGCGTCCGCGCCGCCGACGCCGATGGCGACCATGCCCAGTCCGCCGGCGTTTACCGTGTGCGAGTCCGTGCCGATCATCATGCCGCCCGGAAACGCGTAGTTCTCCAGTACCACCTGGTGGATGATGCCCGCGCCCGGCTTCCAGAAGCCGATGCCATATTTGTTGGACACCGACGCCAGGAAGTCGAAGACCTCCTTGTTGTTGGTGATCGATTCCGCCAGGTCCGCCACCGCGCCCGACTTCGCCTGGATCAGGTGGTCGCAGTGCGCCGTCGACGGCACCGCCACCTTCTTCCGGCCCGCCTGCATGAACTGCAAGAGCGCCATCTGCGCCGTCGCGTCCTGCATCGCCACGCGATCCGGCGCGAAATCGACATAGTCCACGCCGCGCGTGTAGGCCTGGGTCGCGGCCCCGTCCCACAGGTGCGTATACAGGATCTTCTCCGAAAGGGTCAGCGGGCGTCCCACGACCTTGCGCGCCGCGGCGATGCGCTCCGCCGCCCGCGCGTACACCTTTTCAATCATGTCAATATCGAATGCCATGCTAAACACCTCTTCCTGGAAGAACGCGGTTTGAACGGATTGCCCCGGGCGCGAGGCGCGGGTGCACAACCGTGCGGGCGCGATTGCCTGAACACCCCCGCCGGGCGTGCCGGCGGGGCGCTATTTATTGTTGCGCGCCGGCTCTGGTGGAGGTCCCAACCTCCGTAAACCCGCATTATACTAGGCAAAACGGGAAAGGCGCAAGAGCGGTTTTGCAGTTGACAGTTGGCAGTTGACAGTTGACAGTTGACAGTTGACAGTTGACAGTTGGTACACAGTTGCCGCTCCACTAAAGCCTCCAGCCTACAGCCTCCAGCCTACAGCCTACAGCCTACAGCCTACAGCCTCCAGCCTAAAGACCTAAAGCCTAAAGCCTAACTCCCCATTGCCAGATGGATCGCGGGTTCCGGTATACTGGGGGCCATGTTTCCAAACCCCTACGAACGTTTTCGCGGCCAGAAGTTGACACTGAACGATTTTCTGGCGATTGACCGGACCGAGCTGGCGAACGAGCGCACGCTGCTGGCCTACGGGCGAACGGCGATCGCGCTCCTGATCACCGGGGGATCCGCCATCAAGTTCTTCGACGCCCCGCTGATTTCCGCGGCGGGCGTTGTCTTCATTCTCGCCGCGATTGTGGTCGCCCTCATGGGTTGGCGCCGCTACGTCGCAATGCGGCGGCGCGTTGCGGCCGCCCTGGAACGCCAGACCGGCGAGTCGACCCATCCCCTGGAGGAAAAAACGGAACCGCAGCACGATCACGAAGAGCAGGAATAGGGGAGGGGATGGGGGCGGCAATCCGCTGCCGGTGCGCCGGCCTGTATGAATCCGCGGCGATTGCGCCGCGTTAGCGAAGGAGAGAGACCCATGAAGCGACTGTTTGGAATACTTGCGTTGGCAATGTGCCTCGGGCCGCTGGCCGGCTGTGGCGGCGGATCGGCCCCGGAGAGCGCGGGGGCGGACACGAAAAAGCCCGCCGTAGCCCTCATCATGAAGTCCCTGGCGAACGAGTTCTTCAAGACCATGGAAGACGGCGCCAAGGCCCACCAGGCGGCGAATCCAGACGCCTACACCCTGATCGCCGAGGGCATCCCCAATGAATTGGACGTGAACCGGCAGGTCCAACTCGTTGAGCAGATGATGGCGCGCAAGGTGGATGCGATCGTGCTGGCGCCCGCCGACTCCAAGGCGCTCGTCGCGGTGTGCAAGCGCGCCCAGGACCAGGGCATCATCGTGGTGAACATCGACAACAAACTCGACGCGGCCGTCCTCGCGGATCAGGGCATGGCCGTGCCTTTCGTCGGGCCGGACAACCGCGCCGGCGCGAAAAAAGTCGGGGACTACCTGGCGGCGCAGCTCCAGCCGGGCGATCCCGTGGCCATCGTCGAGGGCGTGCCCTCGGCCTACAACGCCATCCAGCGCAAGCTCGGCTTTGAAGACGCCATGAACGCCGCCGGCATGAGCATCGTCACCAGCCAGTCGGCCGGTTGGGAGCAGGCGAAGGCGAATGAGGTCGTGACCGCGATGATCACGAGCCGCCCGGATCTAAAGGCCATACTCTGCGCCAATGACAGCATGGCCCAGGGCGCGATCTCGGCGCTGCGCGCGGCGGGCAAGCTCGGCCAGGTGAAGGTGGTCGGCTTCGACAATATCTCCGCCGCCCGGGCGCTGCTCGCGGAGGGCGCGCTCCTCGCCACCGCCGACCAGCACGCGGGCGATCTGGCGGTCTTCGGCATCGAGTACGCCCTGGAGATGCTGCGGGGCGGCGCGCAGCCCGCGGACCAGGAAACGCCGGTGGACCTGGTTACGGCGGCCCCCTGATGCCGGTCCTCCGCCATATCATCAATTACCTGGGACTCGCCGCGGCGCTCGCCCTGCTCGTGGCCTTCTTCGGGTCCCGGTCGGAGCATTTCCTCAGCCAGGGCAACTTCCTGTCGCTGGCCAACCAGATACCCGACGCGCTGCTCATCGCCACCGGCATGACCTTCGTCCTGATCATCGGCGGTATCGATCTCTCGGTCGGCTCGGTCATGGCCCTCTGCGGGGCGGTCCTCGGCACGGCCATCGTAGTCTGGGGGTGGCCGGTGTACCTCGCCATCCCGCTCGCCCTGGCGACCGGCGCCGCCTGCGGGCTGATCAACGGCCTGATCGTCGTGCGCTGGCGCCTGCCTTCCTTCATCGTCACCCTCGGCATGCTCGAGGCCGCGCGCGGGGCCGCCTACCTCGTGACGAACTCGCAGACCCTCTATATCGGGCGCCCCGTCGATCAGCTGACCGGCATCACCGCCGGCGGATTGACCCTGTTGTTTTTCGTGGCCATCGCGGTCGTGCTGCTGGCGCAGGGCGCGCTCTCGATGACCACCTGGGGGCGCGGACTCTTCGCCCTCGGGGCCAGCGAGGAAACCGCGCGGCTCTCCGGGCTGCCCGTGAACCGCCTCAAGGTCGTGGTCTTCATGCTCAGCGGCGCCGCCGCCGGCCTGGCTTCCGTGGTCCTGTGCGCGCGCCTCTCCAGCGCCGATCCCAACATGGGCTCGGGCTACGAGCTGAACGCCATCGCCGCCGTCGTCGTCGGCGGAACCAGCCTGCTCGGCGGACGGGGATCCGTCATCAACACCTTCTTCGGCGTCCTCATCATCGCCGTGCTCGGCTCCGGGCTCGTCCAAATCGATGTCGACGACCCCGTGAAGCGCGTGGTGACCGGCGCGGTCATCGTGGTCGCCGTCATTCTCGACTACTACCGCGGCCGCTGGAGCCAGGCGCGCCGCTGAACCACCCGAAAACAAAAAGCCCCGGGCGACACGCAAGCGGTCGCCCGGGACGCTGGAATTCAGGGTAACTTACTGCGCCTGCGGCTCGGCGCCTTCCTCGGCCGGCGCCTCTTCCTCCGTGCCGCCAAGCTCCGCTATTACCTCGGCCGTCACGTCCTTGGAGGTGATGCCCGGGGCCATATAGGAGACTTCAAGCGCGATAATTTGAACGCCGGTTTTTTCCGCAACCGCGGGCATGGCCTGCTCAATCGACGCCTCGAAGTCCTCTATCGCCTTCCGCTGCATATCCTGGGCCTCGGTCTGGATCTGCTGCATGGCCGCCTGGTCGCCGCTCTGCTGCGCCTGCATCATGCGCTGTTGGAGGCCGTTGACCTGCTCCATGAGGCGTTGCTGGACGCCCGTGGCCTCGGCAACGCGGCCCGGCTGAAATGTCCCGACGGTAATGGCGGGCGCCGCTTCCTGGGCGCGCAACGTGCCGTGTTGCCCGAACAGGGCCACGATGGCGGCGGCGCAAACGCCGGTAACAATCCAGATCTTTTTCGTGCGTGGTGCGGACATGCTGGGTGCCTTTCGAAGGTACAGGGTGGAGCGCAACGGAAAAACGCGTTGCTCCCCCGGCCGGTGCGCCGGTTTGGGAACGGGAAGGAGTAAGGGAAAGCAACGCAGAATAAGCGCCACACAGTATCACGGTGGTTATACGCCACGCAAACACACAAAGAAAAGCCGCCCCGGACGCGCCGCGCGAGACGGCGGAGGATCCGGGGCGGCATCGACCTCAGGGCTACTGGCCCTGAAGTGGCGGTAGGGACAACTCCGGAGCGGCCGCCACGGCGCCGCCCATCTCCTCGATCACCTCGTCCGTCACATCCTTCGATGTGATGTCCGGCGCCATATAGGAGACTTCGACCGCGATGAGCTTCAGGCCCGCCTCTTCCGCCACAGCGGGGAGGGCCTTGTCAATCGATGCCTCGAATTCCGCCACCGCCTTCTGCTGCATCGCCTGCGCTTCCGACTGGATCTGCTGCATCTGCTCCTGGTCGCCCTCCTGCTGCGCCTGTTGCATGCGTTGCTGCAAACCGCCAATCTGCTCACTCAGGCGCTGCTGCAAACCGGTGGCCTCCGCAATACGGCCGGGCTCGAACGTGCCGATCGCAAACCCTTCGGCCGCGCGGGTCGTGCCCTGCGACCCCAGGAGCGCGGCCAGGGCCGCGCCGCAAACTCCCGTCAGGATCCAGATGCGCCGCTTTCGTTGTGGAGTCATGGATATGCCTTTCATCGTTGGATTCAAGCGCATCGCGGCAATAGGGGCTTCCCGAAAGCGTTGCGCTCAAGATGGGGTTTTGCCGTGTAGGGTGGGAAGCGCTGCCGATAGGGTTCTTCGACCCTAACACGCCTCCCGCGGCTCCCGCAAGCCGAATCCGGGCTTTGAACCAAATTGGAACGATATCCCCGCGCTTGAGGAATCGAACGCACGAAATGCGGGCGATTCCACTTGCAATCCGCAGGCTCTTATGTTATACATAGGAAATAATACATAGGTCATCCTATGTATGAGAATGTGCATACCCGGAGGTTACCATGTCGGATGCCGCGATGGATCGCATTGACCCCCTGACCAAACTGCCCGGACGCGCCGCCTTCGAAGCCGATTTCGCGGCGCGGCTCGCGCGCAAGGCGAAGAATCCGGCCGTGGTGTCCCTCGCGGTCCTGGATATTGACCTGTTCGGCGCGATCAACGAGGCCCATGGCCGGGATGGCGGCGATCAGCTCATCCGCGATCTGGCGGAAGCCCTGCGCGCGCGCCTTGACGCCTCGTGCGCAGTCTACCGCTTCGGCGGCGACGCGATCGCGGCGGTAATGCCGGGCGTGGAGAAGGAGCAGGCCTTCCTCCAGATGGAAGCGTTCCGCACGGCCTGCGCGGGCGATCGGGAAGTGGCGGTGGCGGGGAAGACCGTACAAATCCCCGTGACGGTCAGCGCCGGACTCGCCAGCTACCCGGACGACGGCGACAAGGCCCCGGATGTTGTGCACAAGGCGAACGAGGCGCTGTACCGCGCGAAAGTAAGCGGCCGAAACAAGGTCTGCCTCGCTCGCGAGGAGAAGATGGTGACGAAGACAAGCCACTACATGCAGGGCCAGCTCCTCGGCCTGCGACGCCTCGCCGAGCGCAAGAAAATCGGCGAGGCCGTGCTGCTGCGCGAGGCGCTGAACGACCTGCTGCGGAAGTATAATGCGTGAGGAGGCTTTTTAGGCTTTAGGCTGTAGGCTGTAGGCTGTAGCGATTAAGTAGTGGGTCGTGAAGGTGGGTAGCGACATGACGCCGGGCAGGGGCCTGGCGCGGGCGTCCCTCCCGTGAACGAAGACCGAACAGGAATGTGGCACAGGCGGCCCGCCTGTGAAAAAACGCCGCAAGGCGCGCCGGAATGCGGATAAGCCCGAAAAGCTACAGCGCCGGAAGACAGCGCGTCGCGGCATAGCCACGTAGTGGCGGCATACCGTAGGGTGAAGCGAGGTCGCGCAACAGCGCGAACGAGCGAACCCTGGGTCAGTACGTCCCCCAGCATGGAACCCCCGAAGGGGGTGACGGAACAAACACGACACGGCAAACGCCGGGAGGTCGAACGATGCGCGAAAAAACCCGCTGTGGATGGGCGAAGGGCGACCTCGACATCGCCTACCACGACACGGAGTGGGGCGTGCCGGTGCACGACGACCAGAAACTCTTCGAGTTCATTATCCTCGAAGGCGCCCAGGCCGGCCTCAGCTGGAGCACGATACTGAAAAAACGCGAGGGTTACCGCAAGGCCTTCGCGAACTTTGAAGTCCAAAAGGTGGCGCGCTTTACCGAGGCGCGCCAGGAACAACTGCGCCAGAACCCCGATATCGTCCGAAACCGGCTGAAAATCGCCGCCGCCGTGGCCAACGCCCGGGCCTTCATTCAGGTTCAGGAGGAATTCGGCAGTTTTGACGCGTACATCTGGCGCTTCGTGGATGGAAAGCCCATAGTCAACCGCTGGAAGTCGCTCGCCGATCTGCCCGCGAGCACGCCGGTGTCCGACGCCATGAGCAAGGACCTGAAAAAGCGCGGGTTCCGATTCGTCGGCTCGACCATCTGCTACGCGCACATGCAGGCCACGGGCATGGTGAACGATCACGTGGTGGACTGTTTCCGCTACCGCGAACTCGCATGACCGGAGTGAGTATTCAATCGCGCGGCGCGCGTGCGCCGCGTTTACGCCAAGAGAAGAGGTAGGAAAAAATGGCCAGGAATATCTACGAGAAAATCTGGGACGCCCACGTTGTGGCGGAGCCCGAGGGACAGGACACGATCCTATACATCGACCGGCACTACGTGCACGAGGTCACGTCGCCGCAGGCGTTTGAAGGCCTGCGCCTCAACGGACGGAAGGTGCGCCGCCCCGAGCTCACCTTCGCGACCATGGACCACAACATCCCGACGACGGACCGGTCCGTTCCGATCAAGGATCCGCTCTCGAAGCAGCAGGTGGAAACCCTGAAGAAAAACTGCGAAGAGAACGGGATCGTCTGCTTCGACATGTACGACCGGCGTAACGGCATCGTGCACGTGACCGGGCCGGAGCAGGGCCTCACCACGCCGGGCATGACCATCGTCTGCGGCGATTCGCACACCTCCACGCACGGGGCCTTCGGCGCGCTGGCGCACGGCATCGGCACCTCGGAAGTCGAACACGTTCTCGCCACGCAGACGCTCCTCCAGAAGAAGTCGAAGACCATGGAGGTGCGCGTGAACGGCGCGCTCCCCGTCGGCGTCACCGCGAAGGACATCGTGCTGGCCATTATCGGAAAGATCGGCACGGCCGGCGGCACGGGCTACGTCATGGAGTACACCGGCGAGGCCATCCGCGCGCTCAGCATGGAAGGCCGCATGACCGTCTGCAACATGAGCATCGAGGGCGGCGCGCGCGCGGGCCTCATTTCGCCCGACGAGAAGACCGTGGAATACCTCAAGGGCCGCCCCTACCTCCCGAAGGACAGGTCCTTTGAGGAACTCGCCGGGGAATGGAAGCAGTGGGCCTCCGATCCCGGCTGCGCCTACGACCGCGTGGTGGAGCTCAATGCCGCCGACATCGAGCCGCAGGTCACCTGGGGCACGTCGCCGGGCATGGTGAAGAGCGTGAAGGGCAAAACGCCCGTGCTCGCCGAACTCGAAGGCAACGAACGCCTCGCCGCCGAGAAGGCCCTGCGCTACATGGGCCTCGGCGAAGGCGTGCCGCTCACCGAGATCAAGATCAACAAGATGTTCCTCGGCTCCTGCACCAACGGGCGCCTGGAGGACCTCCGCGCCGCCGCCAGCGTGATCAAGGGCTACACCGTGCACCCCGGCATCGAGCAGGCGCTGGTCGTCCCCGGTTCCTACGAGGTCAAGAAGGCCGCCGAAGCCGAAGGCCTCGACCAGGTCTTCAAGGAAGCCGGATTCGAATGGCGCGAGCCGGGTTGCTCCATGTGCCTGGCCATGAACGACGACATCCTCCAGCCCGGCGACCGCTGCGCCTCGACTTCCAACCGGAATTTCGAGGGGCGGCAGGGCAAGGGCGGACGCACGCACCTCGTGAGTCCCGCCATGGCCGTCGCCGCCGCCATCAAGGGCCACTTCGTCGACATCCGCGAGTGGCAGTTTAACTGAAACTATGGAGCGGGGACTTTCCAGTCCCCGAACGGGGACACGAATGTCCCCCCTCCTTGAGGAGATACACCATGCAGAAATTCACGACCTTGAAGGGCGTCGTCGCCCCGCCATTCCGTCATTCCCGCGAAAGGGGCTGTCGGTTTACTTAACTCACCCTACACTATGGAAGGAAGGAGCAGATTCGTCATCCTCGCGAACGCGGGGATCCAGCGACGCGATCGCGCAAACCTCCGAATTCCACTGGATTCCCGCTTTCGCGGGAATGACGCCATAGGGCGTTAGCACAAACTTGTAGGTTTTGACGCGTCCGCACCAGTTAAATCGACAGTCCCGAAAGCGGGAATCCAGTAACGCGGGCGAGGCCATTCCGTCATTCCCGCGAAAGCGGGAATCCAGGAACGCGGACGAGGCCACAGTAGAAATTCTCAAGAGCCCCGCTTTCGCGGAGAAGACATAAAACCACCGCGGCACATCCACCGCAGGAGATACACCATGCAGAAATTCACGACCTTGAAGGGCATCGTCGCCCCGCCATTCCGTCATTCCCGCGAAAGCGGGAATCCAGTAACGCGGGCGAAGTGACGATGGATGCTTTAGCAAGCCCCAAATGTGCGGCTATAACATAAAACCACCGCGGCACATCCACCGCAGGAGATACACCATGCAGAAATTCACGACCTTGAAGGGCATCGTCGCCCCGCTCGAAGCGCTCAACGTCGATACCGACCAGATCATCCCCAAGCAGTTCCTCAAGCGCATCGAGCGCACCGGCTACGAGGACATGCTCTTCTTCGACTGGCGCTACCTCGAAGACGGCAAGACGCCCAACCCCGATTTCGAGATGAACGCCCCGCGCTACCAGGGCGCCAGCATCCTCCTGGCGAAGGACAACTTCGGCTGCGGCTCCTCCCGCGAGCACGCGCCCTGGGCCCTCGACAACTACGGCATCCGCTGCATCATCGCGCCGTCGTTCGCCGACATCTTCTACAACAACTGCTTCAACAACGGCATGCTCCCCATCGTGCTGCCGTCCGACGTGGTTGATGGCCTCTTCCCCGAGGTCCGCGCGACCGAAGGCTACAGCCTCGAGATCGACCTGCCCAGCCAGACGATCACCAGGCCCAACGGCGAGACACTCTCGTTCGAGCTGAACGCCTTCCTCAAGGAGCGCCTCCTCAACGGCTGGGATCAGATCGGCCTGACCCTCCTCCACGACGCCGAAATCACGGCCTACGAACAAAAACGCGGCGTCGCATAGTCGGGGCGCTTCGCCCCTGTTGGCGGCCCCGCGCCAGGTTTGGCGCGGGGCATTTTCCTTCGAGGCTGTTGCTCCGACAGGAGTTGAGAGTGATGTGTATCAGCACCCAGATTCGTGATCAGGTAAAGGCATTGGTCTCAGAGGATTTGGAAAGGGCGCTTGTCATGGCCCGCGAGATTCCTGATCCGTGGTTTAGGTGCCAGGCCCTGTCGTTTGTGGCACTGCGCACCCAGGAGTTGAACGCCCGGAGAAGCCTGATTGCTGACGCCTTCCAAGCAGCGCTGCTCTTGAGAGAGCGGAATCGAGTTGTTAGCGTATCCGCCTGGCCCCTTCGAGTCATTGCGGAGTCGAATGACGCGAAGTGGACCGAGCTCGAGTGTAAACGCCTGCTGGAAATCATGAGCAAAGAACCCAGTCCGATCCGACGTGCGGACGCACTGGAGTTTCTAATTGGGGCAGCGGCCTATGGGCCGCGTTATGTGTTTGAATTGGTTTTGAGCGAGTTTCGCAATGCCTGCCTTACGCCCTTGTCGGGGGGACGGCGCAACAAGCGGGGCCAGTCGCAGTTGTATGGCGCGTTGAAGGTGATAGCCTTTGTAGACCCTGGAATGATCGACGAGTACGTGGCGTTAATCGACGGACCTGAATTGTCTGTGAGGGCCAGATCTTGGGCTGAAAGTATGGGTAGTATCCGGCAGAACTCTTTTCCGCCACATTTCTGACCGAATGAATCCGGGCCCGCGCGCCGGTAGGTCCCGGCTGGGGTCCACCCGCCCTACGCCCGCGGACGCCACGGAAAAAACGCGGGCGTCTTACGCGCGTATTCCTGGTAGGCCGGCCGGGTTTCCGCCATCCGCTTTTCCAGCAGCGGTACGCCGGACACCTTCAGCAGCAGCAGGGTCATCACGATCGGGCTCAGTATCGTGAAGCCCACATTGGGCGCCGGGAGCGCCACGAGAAACAGGCCCCACCACACCACCGCCTCGCCGAAATAGTTCGGGTGCCGCGTATAGCGCCACAGCCCCTGATCCATGACCTTCCCCGCATTTTCCGGGTTCGCCTTGAATCGCGCCAGCTGCCAGTCGCCCAGTGCTTCAATGAAGAGCCCCGCCCCGAATACCAGTGTGCCCGCCATCACCAGCGCGGACTCCGCCGGCACGGCGTTTTCCGCCATCAGCGTGATCTGGATCGGCAGCGCAATGAACCACGTCAGGAAGCCCTGGAGCAGAAAGACCGTGAAAAAGCTGATCCACGCGAAGCGGGCGCCGTGGTGTGCGCGCATCGCGCGGTAGCGGTAGTCCTCGCCCTTCTCCCAGTTGCGCCAGGTGATGTAGATGGCGAGGCGCGCGCCCCAGAGGAACACCAGGCCCGCCAGCAGCACCTTGTGCGGCGTGACCGGATCAACCGTGCGCAGCCCGGCAACGCAGACCAGGATAAAGCCCAGCCCCCAGAAGCGATCGGCGATGCTCGCGTCCCGCGCGGCGAGGCTGATCACCCACTGAACAACGGCAAAGGCCAGCAGGATAACGGCCGAAAGTAGCAGCATGGCGTGAGGTTCCTTCCGGCATCAGCGTACCCGTTCCGGCGAGCGAAGGTAAAGATTGCGACGGTTTGATGCAAATCTGGCTGAAATGCGCCCCCCAGGAGGTTGGGCATCCTGCCCGACACAACAAACGCCCACGCCATCACGACCGCGACATTGGCCGGCAAAGAGGCGCAGCCCCCAACGCCCCGTGCCACGCGATGGCGCCCCCGGCGCCTTCGTGTGCCTGGAGCAAGACGCCCCAACCTCGCCAGCGCTACCCCGCGCGAGCGCTACACAGGATCGCGGGCATTCCTGCCCGCGGCAACGAGTGCTGCAACACCCACAACACCCCACCCCTTCCAAGTCCACCCCAATCCACCAACCAACCCTCGCCAGCTTCACCCCGCACGAGCGGCGCACTCGGACCGTCGTTCGACCCATGTTCACCCGCCTCGAAATCCGAGGAAATGCAGTCAATTCGTCATTCGCGTGAATTCGCGTGAATTCGCGGTTCAAATTAACGCGTTTACAGCCAGATGCTGCCCCGCGCAATTCGCGGCCCTGTTTCGATGCCGGATCCCCGTTTTGAGACTGATACCCCCGACGGGCGCACGACCTCAGCACCAGGCTCTGAAAATCTAAACCACTGCAACACAGCAGGTTAACGTCCATAGGCCAGTTTGGCACGAAACCGGCTCATCACCCCGCAGACGCCCGATGCGGGCATGGACACAGAACAACCCCCGCAGGGGTGGAGGAAACACCAATGGCGACCATTAAGATTCAAGATCTGGAGCAGCGCGAAGTGTCGAGTGAAGAGGCGAAAATGGTGCAGGGCGGCTGGGAGCTCGAGAACGTGCGCATAACGTCGTATCAAGTCTCCGGCGGCAGCGAAAGCACCTTCACCGGCGGGGTGCGCGTCGCCACGGGCGATGTCAAAGGGTGACGGCTGTTCGCGGACTTCCCGCTGGCCGGCGGTCTTATCCCCGGAAGTAGATCCACACAAGCAGCACGAGCCCGAGGAGCACCAGCGTAAGCCCCAGATCGGCCCGGCGCCACGATGGCGACACCGGCTGCCCGAGCGGCGCGACGCCCCGGACGGTGGCGTGCGTGAGGCCCTGGACCCGGTTGGGGTCCGGGGCCCGCGTGATCAGGCTCACCACCACCAGCACCGCCGTGCAAACCCCGAAGAGCAGCAGGGCGTAGTGCAGGAAGTTGATCGTGGCGATGTACATCAGCGCGCCCTCTTCGCCGAGGCTGGCCTTGTTCAATTCCAGCGCGAGGCGGCCCATCCCCAGGGCGAAGCCGGTGAGCAGCGACGCGATGGCCCCCGCCGCGTTGACCCGGCCCCACAGCAGGCCGATCAGGAAAACCGCGGCGATCGGCGGCGCGATGTAGGCCTGCACGCTCTGGAGATACTGGTACAGCTGTTCGGAAACATTCGCCATCAGCGGGATCCACAGCAGCCCCAGCACCACGAGCACCCCGGTGGAAAGCTGCCCCACGCGCACGAGCGTCCGCTCGCTCGCGTCCGGATGCAGCTTGCGGTAGATGTCCCACGTGATGAGCGTCGAGCACGAGTTGAACACCGACGAAAGCGAGCTCATCAGCGCCGCGAGCAGCCCGGCAATCACCACGCCGCGCAGGCCCATCGGCAGCACCGTCGCCACCAGCACCGGCAACGCCTGATCGCTGCGTTCCAGCGCCAGCGCGCCCGACTGCGCGAGCACCATGGCGATGATACCGGGAACCACGAAAATGAACAGCGGAAGCTGCTTCAGCAGGCCGGCCATGATCGTGCCGCGCCGCGCATCGTCCTCGCCGTGCGCCGCAAGCACGCGCTGCACGATAAACTGGTCCGTGCACCAGTACCAAACGCCCAGAATGGGCGCGCCGAAGAGAATCCCCGTCCAGGGAAACGCGGGATCCGTCATCGGCTTCCACACCGAAAAGAATCCCGCCGGCGCGGCCTCGCGCAACGCGTCCCAGCCGCCGGCGTGCTGCAGGCCGATGATCGTGACCAGCACCGACCCGCCGATGAGCACGAAGACCTGGAGCATGTCCGTGTAGAGCACCGCTCGGAGGCCCCCCAGGATCGTGTACACGCCCGTGGCGACCACCACGAGCAGCGCGCCGGTCCAGAAGTCGATGCCCATCAGCGACTCGAAGACGATCCCGCCCGCCGCAATGGTGACGGAGATCTTCGTCAGGACGTAGCCCACCACCGAGATCCCCGCCAGGTACCAGCGCACGGCGGGGGAGTAGCGCCGCTCCATGAACTCGGGCATCGTGAACACGCCGCTGCGCAGGTAGAAGGGGACGAAGAACCAGCCGAGCAGCAGGAGCACGAGCGAGGCCTGCACCTCGAACTGCGCCACGGCCAGCCCGCTGGCCGCGCCCGTGCCCGCCAGGCCGATCAGGTGCTCCGATCCAATGTTTGACGCGAAGAGCGACGCGCCGATGACGAACCAGCCCACGTTGCGTCCCGCCAGGAAGTAGTCCGCACTGTTGCGCTCGTGATCCTTTTCGCCGCGGGAGGCCCACCAGGCCACCCCGAACACCAGCCCGAAATAGCCCCCGATTACCGTCCAGTCCACCGCATTGAGCATGGGCTTCTCTCCTTCGCCTTTGCCGCGCGCATACGCTATACTTTCCGCCACGCCCCGCGCGGCTGATGGTACTGCATCCGCGCGCGCGGTACAACTCCAGCACGGATGGGACAGGCCGGCATGGCGAAGTTGAAACTGGATCTGCACGAAATATACAACAAGGGCGACCGCATCGAGGTGGAGCTGAACCGGATTATCCGCGAGGCCGTGGAAAAGCGGATCAGCCTCGTGGAGATTATCCCCGGCAAGGGAAGCGGCCAGCTAAAGAAGAAGGTCTTGAAATTTCTCGAACGCGGAGAAATCAAACAGCTCTACCACCGGATCGAAAAGGACAGCAAGAATTTCGGGCGGCTGTTCGTGCATTTCCGGCATTGAGTGGGGGAAAGGCGATGTCCGACGAACACGCGATCCATCCCGCTATTGCGGCCTGGTCCGCGGCGCTGGATCCTTCCCGGGTCGACGCCTCCGCGGAGACCATCGCGCGCTATGCGCGCACCATGCAGCCCCACGGCACAGCGCCACGCTGCGTCCTCTATCCCGAGTCCGCCGCCGACGTCCAGGCCATCGCCCGCATTGCCCAGGAGCATGCCTGCCCGATTTACCCGATTTCCGGCGGGCGCAACTGGGGCTATGGCGACGCCTGCGCTCCGGAGCCGGGCGCGGCTATCGTCGACCTGGGCCGCATGCGCCAGATTCTCGAAATCAACGCGGAACTCGGCTACGTGGTCATTGAGCCCGGCGTCACGCAGCAGCAACTGTACGAGGCGGTGCGCGCGGCCGCGCCGGACTACTGGGTGGACATCACCGGCGCCGGGCCCGATGCGACGATCGCGGGCAATGCGGTCGAGCGCGGCTTCGGCCACACGCCCTACGGCGATCACGTGCGAAGCACCTGCGGCATGGCGGTGGTGCTGCCCGATGGACGCCTCCTGGAAACGGGTTTCGGCCACTACCCCGGCGCGAAAACGAAGCACGTCTATCCCTACGGCGTCGGGCCCATTCTGGACGGCCTCTTCCTCCAGTCCAACCTCGGCATCGTGGTTCGCATGGGCGTCTGGCTGTACCCGCGCCCCGAGGCCTTCAGCTTCTTTCTCATCCGCGTTCCTCGCGACGAGGACCTGGCGGAGGCCGTGGATCGTCTGCGACCCCTGCGCATGCACGGCATCCTCAACAGCGCGGTGCACCTGGGCAACGATCTTCGCGTCTTCACCAGCATGGACCGCTACCCCTGGGAACGCGCCGGCGGCGAAACGCCCCTGCCCCCGGCCCTGCGCGAGGAGCTGCGCGCCGAAACGCGGCTCGGCGCCTGGAACATCACCGGATCCCTCAGCGGGACGCCCGCACAGGTGCGCGACGCCAGGCGGCGGCTGCGGCGCGCGTTTCGCGGGCTCGGGCGCACCATGTTCGTCAATGATCGCAAGCTCGCGCTGGGCAAATGGGTCTGCGGATGGCTGAACCGCGCCGGTTTAGGGCGCACACTCAAGAAGCACCTCGACGCCCTCGATCCCAACTACGGCCTGCTCAAGGGCATTCCCACCGACATGCCATTGCAGAGCCTCGGCTGGCGCCTGCGCGACGCCGAGCCCGAACGCATCGTGGACCCCCTCGAAACCAGCGCGGGCCTGATCTGGCTCGCCCCGGTGCTGCCCCTGTGCGGCGCCGGCGCGCGGCAATTGCTCGATGCCGTCGAGCCCGTCTTCCACGCGCACGGCTTCGATCTGCCCGTGACCTTCACCCTGCTTAACGAGCGCGCCATGGTCGCCGTGCTCAACGTCTCCTTCGACCGGAGCGCGCCGGGGGAGGGGGAGCGCGCCGCCGCGTGCTACGAGGAAGCCGCCTCCGCAGCGATGGCCCTCGGCTTCATACCGTACCGCAGCAGCCCCCAGGGCATGGCCAAACTGGCGCTGCCCGGCGATGTGTTTTGGGAAGTCGCCGGCGAAATCAAGCACACCCTGGACCCCGGCGGCGTGCTCGCCCCGGGGCGATACATCCCCACCAGGCCGCGCTAGTCCCCGAAGATATCCCGTTCGCCGCCGCGGACTTCGGGCAGTTTATCCTCGTAGACCTCCACGCCGCGCTCATCGCGTAGTTTCTCCATCATGGCGGCGTAGGCGATCGGCGCCGCCAGCATCGGCGTCGCCTCTTCCAGCGTTAACGTGCGCGCGGGCCGGTGCTCCAGGACCTTGAACACCAGGTAGGTCGCCGGCACCGTCTGCTGAACCGGCTGGCCGCTTGCGTCCTGCCCCGCGCGCGCATACTCCGGCATGTACAGCGGCCCGAGGATGTCGCCCTCCCGGGCGCCCGAGGCCTGGTCCCAGAAAGTCTGGAAGCGCGTCAGGCTCGGGTTGTTCTCAATGTCCGATTCAATCCCGTAACGCATACTGCGCGCCAGGTATTCTTCGAGGATGGCGTCGAACGACTCGCCGTTGTTCACGCGCTCGCGGACCCGGCTCGCCTCCGCGCTGGATTCCGGATCCGACGCGGGGAACTGGAGGCCGAGGAAGGTCATGCCCTCGAAGGTGTGCAGTTGTTCCTGGTTGATCTCATATTCCAGACGGAGCGCCTCCGGGTCGAGTTCGATCTCCCCGTTACGGAACGCCTCCGCCGCAAGCGTGTGCACCGCCGCCTCGCCCTGCATCTGCTCGATGAGCCGATCCGTTTCCTGCTCAATGATGTTCTTCATTGCCTGGATGTCCGCCGCCCGAAGGTTGTACACCTTCATCAACTCCGTCTCCTCGCCATCCTTGGGAACCGGGACCGACCACATGTGCCGGTATTCCTGCTCGCGGTCGCCGCTCTGCTTGAAGAACTGCTCGCGCGCCATCTCCCGATCGATGTTCAGCTTCCCCTCCTGCGCCATCTGCTGCCCGAGCGGCATCTTGATCTGGCGGTCAATGTACTGGTCGAGCACACGCCGATAGTCCATCCGCGACCGGATGATCGGGCGCTCGTCGTCGTCCATCTCGTAGATGAGCCGGAAAAGATCCCCGCGCGTGATGCTCTTGTCCCCGATCTTCGCGACCACGATGCGATCGGTATCCGCAATCAGCCCGCAACCCGGGCCGGTGAAAAATGCGCCGCTGACGACGAAGACAAGGGCGGCCAGGCCGCCCAGGTACTGCTTACCACGCCACATGGCGATACTCCTTGGGTATAGGGGGCCGGCGCGCCGCCGGCTGCCAGACATCGCCGGTTATAGTAGCACCGGGCCGGGGCGTGTGCAAAAAAGAACGGCGCGCCGCAATGGATATGCCGTTGGCTGGACAGGAGGGGGCAATGCGGCGCAACGGATGGCGCCGGCGCCGCGTCGTGAAAGCCTTCAGGCCGCCGGGCCGCGCCTCTCCTGCGTCCGGACGGGGAAGTGCAGCAGGAAGCAGGCGCCGCGTCCGTCCCGGGGCATCAGCGTGACGTCGCCGCCGTGTTTGAGCATGATGTTGCGCACCACGCTCAGGCCGAGCCCCGTGCCCTTCTTGCCCTTCGTGCTGAACAGCGTCTGGAAGATGCGCGGCCGGTGTTTGTCCGGGATTCCGGGGCCCGTGTCCCGGATCTGAAGGAGAATTTCGCCGTTCTCGCAACGCGTCTGGATGTGTATCTCCTGGGACTCCTCCTGATTCTCCATCGCCTGGCACGCGTTGTAAATCAAGTTGAGGATCGCCTGCCGGACCAGCACAAAATCGCCGACGCAAATGGAGATTTCAGTACTCAGTTCCGTGTGCAACGCCACCCGCTGCCGGTTCAGCAGCGGCTGCGCGACGTCCAGGCACACTTCCACCGCCGAATTGATGTCAAAGGGCATCAACTCCTCCGGCGAGTGCCGCAGGAAATTCATCGTCGACCGCACCAGCTCCGTGCAGTGGCGAACCTGCGATTCCATCGTGCCGAGGCGCTTCGCCAGGCTCTCCGCCGTGGGATCCGCGCTCAGCAGTTCGAGGTGCGTGCCCAACACGGAAAGCGGTGTGCCCAGGTCGTGCATCGTCCCCGATATCAGCCGCCCGAGCGTCTCGAAGCGGTTGGCCTCCATCGCCAGACATTCCAGCGCGCGCCGGTTCATGTCCCGGCGCCGTTTCTCCATGCAGGCCTGGACCTTCTCCTGCATCGTCTCGTGGTCGAATGGCTTCTCCAGGTAGGCGAAGGCCCCGTATTCAATCGCCTTCATCGCCGTGTCGAGTTCGCCGTAGCCCGTGAGGATGATAAACTCCGTATCGAAGCCCCGGCGCCGCGCCTCCCGCAGCAAATCAATGCCCGTCTTTCGCGGCATCCGGATGTCCGTGATGACAATGTCCACAGGCTCCTGTTCAAGGTGTGCCAGGGCGGACTCCACATCGTTCGCCAGCGCCACCTCATACTCCTCCTTCAGCAACACGCGGAGGGACTGGCGCGGGCCATTTTCATCGTCCACAATCAGGATGCGCGACGTATCGTCCAAGTTGAGATCGCCCAGGGACTGGGCCGTGCTGCGGGTGCTTTTCATAGGCTCCGGGCCGCGGCTGGCGGCGGCGTGTCGAACCGGCTCCGCCGAGGCGACCGCCAATTGATGCTCCAGGGGGGTTAAGAGCGGGGATACCAGTTCCACGGCGAACTCCATTCCAGGGATCAAACCAGACCACACCATTGTCCGTCCGGATCGCAGCGGCCTCGTGTCGATGGCGCTGCAATTTCGGACGGCTGCCCATAAGTAAGCACAAATTACGCCAAAACTGCGAAATGGTATAACATGCTGTAAAGATATCGGTTATGGGGCCTGCGTTGTCGGCGTCCGATGTACATTTTTGTACGAAGGGCGTTCAGGCCCGAGAATGTGTACAGAAATGTGCAGCGCCGAAGGGCTTTCCAATGCGCCAGCGTGGAACATAACGCACGTCCAGGTTTTCTTTTTGAGTTGTCCCCAAAAAGTGCGCATATTCCCGATTAAGGCATATTCACATCGTGTTCGCGCCATCGAAAAACGCCCTTGTATATGGCGCCGGAACGTGATAGACTTCTGCAATTGAAATCGCAAGGAATTCGTTCGATGCATACCCCGTCAGGCCAGAACAAAACCATGTGCACCGCGACGCGCGTAAACGCCGTGGTGTGGCGCGCCATTGTACGTGGCGGCGCCCGGCCTGAGGTGACGTATATGCACTGACGAAATCCAGCAACATTCAGTAGCGCATACCAGGCCGCGGGCGAAAGCGAATCGCCCGCGGCTTTTTTCGTACCCCACGGACGCGGCCTCCGGGCCGGCCACAACCCAAACCCAAGAAGGAATACCCCAATGAAACACGTAATCACCACCGTACCGAACAACGCCATGTGTGTAGCCTCCGCCGCCGGGACGCGACTGCGCGCAACCAGCCGATGGTTCATCACGGGACAGGGTGACAGTGAACAACGATTCAGGGAAAGTGAACAACGTTATGGCCAGCTATAATCCAGATTTCTGGGAGGTCCCCACCGAGTCCGCCACGCTCGATCGGGTGCCTTCGACCGAAGCCCTTTATTACGAATCCGACGAAGATCGGGAGCGGCGCTACGCCATGCAGGCCTTCTACGAGGAAGTGCGCCCCTCCGTCAACAGCTTCATCGAAAATTGCCTCACGCGGCGGCAGCAGGAGGTGGTGAAGCTCTACTACTACTACGGGAAGACCCAGGAAGACATCGCGGTCATTCTCCAACTGACCCAGTCCACCGTCAGCCGGCACCTCTTCGGCACCGTCCGCGGCGGCAAGAAGGTGGGCGGGGCGATTCCGAAACTGCGCAAGCTGGTCGACCAGAGCGATGACCCGAAGATCTCGGGGGCGCTCGCGGCGCTCCAGGGCAAACTGCGGGAGGCGGTTTGATGGCGCGCGCGGCCCAGTTTTTCCAGTATTCTCGCGATGCGCCCGCCCGAATGTTGCACCGGTCCCCCCTGCGTGTTAGAATACCTTCAAAGGGGATCCGGGCACTCGGCCCGGACGGCGTGCGCCGCTGGCGATACCCGAAAACAGTGCAAAAAATCCGGGTATTGCTTGACAGGCCCTGAGCATTGTGGTTAAATGGTGGTTACAGAGTACCGTGTACTTTGTATGACCATGGAACAACGCGGAAAAACTTGTTTCAGTTGAAGCGAAGAAGGAGAACGACCGTGATGAAACGATTGATCGCATTGGCTCTGATTGCCGCCCTCTGTGGATTTGGTGGCAGTGCGGAAGCCGCAAAACAGTGGGACGACATGTCCTGGTGGGGCAACACGGGCGCGACGCCCGAGCCGACGGCCGACACGAAGGGCCGTTCGGGGTACTGGTGGTGGCCGAAAGAGCCCGCTTCCAACGCCAATGACGGCGAGCTCTGGGGCAACCGCGGTATCGTCTACCACAGCCCCTGGCAGAAGCCCATGGTGGAGGAAGAGACCAAGCCCCCGGCCCCGCCGGTTGAACAGCAGCCCGCGCCGAGCCGTACCGCTATCGTGCTGAACAACGTCCTGTTCGACTTCGACAAGTCGAACCTGAAGCCGGAGGGCAAGGCCGAACTGGACAAGCTCATCGCCGAGATGCAGAAGTTCCCGGGCGACACGGTCGTGGTTATCGGCCACACCGACAGCATCGGCACCGACGCCTACAACATGGCCCTCGGCCAGCGCCGCGCGGACTCCGTGGCGGCCTACCTGTCGGCCAACGGTATCGACGCCAGCCGGATCGCCACCAAGAGCATGGGCGAGAGCCAGCCCGCGGTGCCGAACGACACCCGCGCGAACCGCGCGCTTAACCGCCGCGCCGAGTTCGAGATCACCCTCGGCAACTAAGCCGCGCGTGACGCGAAACGACGTACCTTCAGCCCGGCGCCTTTCGAGGCGCCGGGCTTCGTTTATGCCGGGGCCGCGCCCCGCGATATCGGAATGGAGCCGCGCATGACCTCGCTGGACGCCGCCCTGGATCGTTACCTCGAGATGGCCGTCTTCGAGGCCGGACTCGCCGAGGCAACGCTCGCGGCCTATGGCGCCGACCTCCGCCGATACACCGGCTTCCTCGTCGACAACGGGGTGACCGATCTGGAGGCGGTGATGCGCGAGGACATCCTCGATCACCTCGGGGGCCTCATCGCGAGCGGATTGCAATCCCGCTCGATCGCGCGCCACCTGAGCGCCATTCGCCGCTTTCATCAGTTCGCCCGCGACGAGCGCCTGGCCCCCGGCGACCCCTCCGAGGGCATCGAGACGCCGCGCCTGCCGCGCCTGCTCCCGCACAGCCTCTCCCGCGACGAAGTCGAGCGCCTGCTCGCCGCGCCCGCCGCCTGCGAGGATGAAGTCCGCGCGGCGCGCGATTCGGCCCTCCTCGAACTGTTCTACGCGTGCGGCCTGCGCATTTCCGAACTGGCCAACCTGCCGGTCAACATGATCAACCTGGAAGAGAGCGTCGTGCGCGTGCGCGGCAAGGGCAGCAAGGTCCGCCTGATCCCGCTCGGCGCCCGCGCGCGCTCCCTGCTGCTCGCCTGGCTACAGTTTCGAAACGCCGGGCCCCGCAAGGACGACACGCTCTTCCTCAACGCCGCCGGCAAGCGTCTCGGCCGCGCGGCCGTGTGGAAAATCGTGAAGCACTGGGTCCGCGCCGCCGGCATCGCCAGAAACGTCACGCCCCACATGCTGCGGCACAGCTTCGCCACCCACCTCCTCGACAACGGCGCCGACCTCCGCGCCGTCCAGGAACTCCTCGGCCACGCCGACATCGCCACAACCCAGATCTACACCCACGTCAGCACCGCGCGCCAGAAAGAGGCCCACCGTAAATTCCACCCCCGCGCCTGAGGGGCGGCTGACAGTTGACAGTTGACAGTTGACAGTTGACAGTTGACAGTTGACAGTTTTGCGCTGCACCGATTAGGTTGGTTTGGGCTTGTTTGGTGTACGTTCGACCCAGGGGCTCCGGCATTCCAGTCTGAGCGTATGGTGTCGCAAACCTTCCCGCCCTCGGCGCCACCAGACGCGACCAAAACCACCTGCAAAAGAAAGTGGCACAGGTCCATGACGCGCCGGAGGCGGGCGTCCCGCCTGTGTTCCGCGCCGAAGGCGCGCCAGGGACCCGGACATTCCCGTTGGTTCATCCGGTTTGGTCGTACGGGATTATTCACAGGCGTTTCTTCGTGCCCGAATTATCCGGAACCGCCAATGTATGCCGGTTGGAGCCTCAGTTGACGAAATCGGTTCGACTGGTCTTTCGGCCCGAAGGGCCAGTGCAGCTCCCAGCCCCGGGCAACGCCCGGGGAACACGGGGACACCACCTTCTCCGCCCTGAAAGGGCAGCGCAGTGGTGAGCCAGTCCAGCGTTTCCGAAGTTCAACTGCGCTGTCCGCCTTCGGCGTATCTTCGGCCCATTCAGGGCGTATAAGAAACCCGCCACTCAAACCCCTGCGTTGGCCCTTCGGGCCGAAAAGAGTGCGTTGGCATCCAGTTCTGCTGCCGAGTACACCGTCTGCGCTACAGAAAAGGTCCAGGGAATCTTCTATCCGCTCATAACGTCGCCGCCTGGAAATGAGAACCGGGCAATCGGCTCAGATCGGCCGTCACCGTTGCCGATGTACCTTCAAACCGGATGAGCCTTCCTGTCTGAGCAGGACTGGGACGGTGAAAATCCCACACTCACGTATGCGTCGTGAAGATCGGCTTCCAGGGCGCCGGCTCCGTGTCGTGCGGCGTGTCGTACAGGATTGGCTGGTACACCACCTGAAACGGTTCAGCCCGCCGCTCGTAGAACCAGTCGGCCAGCAGTTCCAGGCCCTCGGAGCCCGCCTCGCGCAGCGGCAGCCACACATGCGCCCGCGCCTCCGAAACAACCGCCGCCCGGTACGTGTAGGTCCACTCCACGATATCCAGATTCTCGCCCGGCATGCGCCCCGCGCGCCGGGCGCCCTCGCGGATGCTCCCGCCGTCTTCCGCGCCGCTGCTTTCGACAATCGCCGTGACATCCCGCTCCAGGAGAAGCCGGTGCGTCAGGCGCGCGTTCTGTTCCGTGTCGAAGCCCGCCGGGCGCACCAGCGAATCGTCAAAGGGAATGCCCGCCTCCTCCAGCGCGCGCCCGTAGCCCCGGCGGCGCTCCACCCCCGGCTGGAACCCGTCCAGGCCGAGCAACAGCCCGACCCGCGTGTGCCCCTGGTCAATCAGAAACTTCGTGCTCAGATACGCCGCCGCCTCATAATCCACCGTCGCGCAGGAGACCTCCGGGAAGCTGTCCAGCCGCCCCATGACCATATACGGGCAGCCCGCGTCGTGGATCCGGTGAATAATCGTGTCGTGCGTCCGCAACGGACCCGCCACGACGCACGCGCCGAAGCGCTGCTCGCTCACGCCCCGCGCATAGTCGTACTCGTCCCCCCGGAGCGGCGGATTCAAGTCGAATCCGATGAATTCGCCCGACTGGAAGATCCGGTTGAGCTCGAAAAAGAGCCAGCTCAGCACATCGTCGCTGATCGGGATAATATCGTGCGGCGACGTGACCGCCACCCCGATGCAGTCAATGCGCTGGCGGCGGAGGCTGCGCGCGCCGGAGTGGGGGTGGAAGTTGACCTCCCGCACAAACGCCGCCACGCGCT
This sequence comes from Candidatus Hydrogenedentota bacterium, assembly GCA_019637335.1. Classification (NCBI taxonomy): domain Bacteria; kingdom Pseudomonadati; phylum Candidatus Hydrogenedentota; species Candidatus Hydrogenedentota bacterium. Next base: position 275,347 of record JAHBVV010000003.1, read on the forward strand.
CGCGCGTGGCCCGGCCGACGCCCGGCTGTTCGTTGATGACGCGGCTCACCGTGCGCGCGGAAACGCCCAATTCGTGCGCAATGTCGTGAATCGTGTAGCGGCCTGGAGTTCGTTGCGCCATGGCTGGATGCGGCTCTCCCGTGTTCCACCCGCTGCCTACACACTAGCACACCGGTCACGGCCGGGGCGATCCGGGTGGCTACGGGGTCAGGTGGATCTCGCCGAACTGTTCGAAATAATAGACGAACTTGAACGCGGATTCGTCTTCCGGCACGCCGGCCAGGATCCGGAGCCGCAGCGGGCCGTGGTACTTCATGCCCTCTTCCTCCTGGATTTGGCCATCTACGACCAGCTTAATGTCCCGAACCCCGAAGCATTTGTCCATATCGTCCAGGCCCTTGTAGCGCATGGACAGCGGGGCCAGCATCAGTTCGCCGGGTTCCCAGTGGGTGAAGCCGCTTGTGCGCGGCTGCGGCGTAATGGTCACGTCAATCCAGACATAGCGAAGCGGGCGATCGGGCGCCCCGTTACAGCCCTCGCCCTCGCCCTCGTCCTCGTCCTCGTCCTCATCCTCATCCTCGCCGTTACCATCCGCGTCCGCCGGTTTCTCCGCCCACGCGTGCCCGTGCACCGTGCACGTGGCCCCCGCCAGCGCCTTCCCCTTCATCCGGAACGGCGTGGTGAACAGCCGCATGAAAAGCGCCCCCACCAGCTTCTTGACGAGAAACACGAGAATGAACCACCCCGCAATCAGGATGCCGCCGGTCAGATAACTGATATACCCGAAATACATCGCCGCCAGCACCGCCGCCAGCAGCGCCAGCCGGACCGGCTTGATGCGAAAGCGGCGTTCCGCCGCCGGCGCATCATTCGATGCGTCCTCCGCCTCCGGAATCTCCTCCGCATCCTCCGCCGCGGGCTCGTTGGCCCAGAAGGCCTGCTGGGGCGCCGCGTTCTGCCGGGTCAGCGCGGCGGCCACGCGATCCCGCACCGGCTGGATCTTCTCATAACGGAATTCGTTAAGCAGCCGGTCGCACACCGCCAGCGATTCCGAAAGGCGGCCGAGCTGCTCAAACGTCCGCGCCTTCGCGTTCAGCAGGCGGTGATTACTGGGAAAATGCTGCTCCAGCGCCTCCAGTTCGACCAGCACATCCTCATACCGGCCGTACGTGAAGAGCTTGTCCGCCTTGCGGAAACGGTCCTGCGCCTCTCTGCTGTCCATCCAGCCAAGTTCCTCCCTGGGCTTCGTTGCGCACAAAACCCCAGCCCTGAATTTCCCGATTGCCACGAGTTCAGAACGAAAGCCACCCCCGCACGATCCGGCGCTATAGTGTGCCGCGCATTCGAAGAAAGTCAAGCATCCCGAGAAGCCCGCGCCCGCCCCGGCCAGGCGCCCGCCTCGTGCCACGCGATGGCGCCCCAGCGCCTTCGTGTGCCTGGAGCAAGATGCACCCAACCCACCCAGCGCTACCGCACACGAGCGATTCCAGATCCCGGACGGCCAGGCGCCCGCCTCGTGCCACGCGATGGCGCCCTAGCGCCTTCGTGTGCCTGGAGCAAGGCCTGCCCAACCTGTCCAGCGCCACCGCACACGAGCGATTCAACACCCCGCCCCAACCTACGCCGCCCCGTGTGTACGCCGCAACTGCCCGCACGCCGCGTCGATATCCTGTCCCTTCTCCTTCCGCATCGTGACCTTCAGGCCGCCGGCCTCCAGCATGCGCTGAAACCGCGCGCAGGCATCCGGCGGCGACGGCGTATACGGCAGCCCGGACACCGGGTTCCACGGGATCAGGTTCACCGACGTTTTCAGCCCGGCGCAAAAGCGGAGCAATTCGCGGGCGCATTCCGGCGTGTCATTCACGCCATCCAGCAAGGTCCACTCGAAGGTGATCTGGCGTTCCGACCGCTCCACGTAGTCCACCAGCGTCTCGTGAAGGCGTTCCAGCGGGTACTTGCGGTTGAGGGGCACCAGCTCGGATCGCAGCGCGTTGTTCGCCGCATGCAGCGACACGCTCAGGCGGACCTGCCAGTCCTCCGCCGCGAAGCGGGCGATTTCCTTGATTTCGCCCGCGGTCGAGACGGTGATTTTCCGCGCGCCGATGCCGACCCCGTCTGGATCCATCAGGAGCCGGATACTGCGCACCACATTGTCATAGTTCCGCATTGGCTCGCCCATACCCATATAGACGATGTTTGGGGTGCGGTCCGCACCCGGTTCGTCGCGCAGGAAATACAGCACCTGCTCCACGATCTCGCCCGGGCTCAGGTTCCGGGTAAACCCGGCCAGCCCCGTCGCGCAGAAGCTGCACTTGAGCGCGCAGCCCACCTGCGACGAGACACAGATCGTGGCGCGGTCCCGATCGCGAATCAGCACCGACTCCACGGTCTCGCCGTCGTGCAGCTGGAAGAGCGCCTTTTTCGTTCCCGTGCGTTTGGAAACCTGCATCTCCGCCAGCGTCAGTTGCGAGGCCGAGGCCTCCGCCGCGAGGCGCTCCCGCAGCGGCTTGGCGAGATTCGTCATCGCGGCGAAATCAAACACTTGCTTGCCGTGGATCCACTGAAAGATCTGGCGGCCCTGAAACGGTTTCAGGCCAAGCTGCTCGGCCACCGTTTTCTTGTCCAGGTCGGTTAAGGGAATTCGGGTCATCGTTCACTTTCTTCCCGCGCGCCGCGCACTTCGCGAAAGCCCCGGGAGAGCAGATCGCGCCGCACGTCCTCCACGTCCTCCACGGGCCGGGGCTCCGCGCGGTTAACCTGGGGGTTCGACTGGACTTCAAAGCTCAACTCCCCGTCGCCATCCGGCAGGAACGAGGTCGTCTTGCCCGCCATGTACACGCCGTCCACGCGGCCGTAGTTCTCGTACACCGTGCGCGCCACCCGCGACCCGTCCCGGCCAAAGAGCGTGCTCTCCACCACGAACCAGCCCTCCGGACCCGGCGCGACAACCAGTTCCCGTTCAAGGCGGCGCGGGCGATCCGCGGCAAACACCGCCACCACCGCGCGGCGCGTTTTCGGGTCATACTCCAGAATCCGCAGGCTTTCCTCCGCCACGCCCCGCAGCGCGTCCACGAGGAAAAACTCGCGGAAGATCAACGACGGCGCGATGTCCAGGGCGACATCCTCGAAGCGGTCGCCTTCCCGCCCGTAGTAGAAGGTCTGCTCCTGCGGAACGTCCAGCAGGAAAACCGGGCCGTCGGCGTAAATGTTGACCGATTGGCCCACCTTGAAGGCGCGGGCGTAGAAGCGCCCCGGGCGCAGGTAACGCACATGGCTCCGATCGAAACGCTGCGTCGCGGCCTGCCCCGGCAGGCGCATACGGATGGTCCCGCCGCTCGAAAAATTGGTCACGGCCCGGTCCGGGGCCGTCAGGTCCGCCAATATTTCGCCCGGCGCCGGGGCTCCAGCCGGGAGATCACCCCCGGGAGCGGCCGTCTGGGGCAGGTGCTGGCATCCCGCCAGGCCGGCGAGAATAATCAGGATACAGAGTGGGTAGTGTCGCATGGAGGGTCTTTGCGCCGGAGGGCGGGGCAGTCGCATTTAAAGTCGATCTCGGTATATGGGCGTAAACTTGAGTCGATTTGGAACCTTGAATCAACGATAGTGAGCGTTTTGGAGCGCCGGCATCCGTGCCGGCAAGGTCCGGGATTCGCCGCAGGCGAAATGCCAGCGCTCCAACACGCGCCCTTTATAAGATTGAAGGTGGTTCATGTGGCGCTCGGCTCGAGTTGGAAGTTTAAATGCGATTGCCCTGCGCCGGAGGGCGGGGGATTGGAATCGGGCCCGTTCGTATGCTATGATTCCGCAGTTTGCGCCGCGAAGTATAGCACGCGCGGCCGGACAAACCCAATCATTTCATGTAAGCAAGCGCCAGTCCAGGGAGTGCCGTGTCCTGGATAGGGCGCGGGAAGGGGCTGGCGCGAGGCCGGCCAGAGCAATACCGCCCGCAGGGTGCACTTGGGTGCAATCCCGGATGCCGGGATGGCCCGCGACGCGGGAGAAAGGGAATGAACGATGGCACGTGTATGTGAATACAGCGGAAAGCGCCCGCAGGTTGGCAACCGCGTTGTCCGCCGCGGTAAATCCAAGAAGAGCGGCGGTATCGGCCTCAACGTGACCGGCATTTCGCGCCGCCGCTGGAAGCCGAACCTCCAGAAGATCCGGGTTGTCGATGAAAACGGCCGCGTACACACCATCAAGGTCTGCGCGCGCTACATCAAGGCCGGCAAGTTCGTCAAGTCCCCGCGCGGCGCGCGCAAGGCCGAACTCGCCGCGCTGGCGGCCAAGTCCTCCTGACCCCATTGCCCCGAAGGCGATTCTCGCCCCGGTGCGTCCCACGACGTATCCGGGGCGTTTTTCATTCCGGTTGCGGGCGCGTTCCGTGCTATGCTTGCAGAAGCCAGGCAGGCTCGGCCCCAGTGAAGGAAGCATCCCAGTGAAAGTCATGATTATCTGCGCCATCGCGCTCGCCGCGACGCCGCTCCACCGGCAGGATCCGGCGGAAGTCAATGCCTATCTCGCCGCGCTACACGCCGCGCACCCCGACTTCCTCACGCGCTTCAAGCAGATCGTGGCGGACAGCGCCGGGACGCCCTACCACGACGGGCCCCTGGGCGAAGGGCCGGGCGCCCCCCACGACAGCGACCCCCTCATCGACCTGACCCGCGTCGATTGCGTGACCTTCGTGGAGCAGAGCGCCGCGCTGGCCTGGGGCCGGACATTTCCCGACGTTACGGACAAGCTCCAGCATATTCGCTACGCGGGCGGCCAAATCGATTTCGGGGCGCGCCATCACTTCCTCGTGGCCGACTGGATTCCGGGCAACCCCTGGTGCCGTGAGATCACGGGGGCGCTCGGTATCGAGACCGCCACCGTAACGCGCACCATATCCAGGGCCGAGTTCTTCCGCAAGGTAAAGGCCCCCGAGGTCGGGCAGGATATCCCCGATCGCGACGTCAGCGTGACCTATATTCCGATCGGCCAGGCGGAGCAGCTTGCCCGCACCCTGGACCAGCCCGCCCTCATCGTCTTTATCGGGCATGTGGACTGGCTCTTCGCCTTGCATTGCGGCGTCTTCCTGCCGGAAGGCCCGGGCGCCGGATCCCTTTACCACGCCAGTTCCCGGGAGGGGAAGGTCGTGCGCATGGACTTGGGAGCCTATGCCGCGGAACAGGCCAACCGCTACCTCGGCATGGCCGTCTACGCGATCGCCCCGACGGGACCGGGCGGCGCCGCGGAATAAACCGGCGCTTCCCGCGTTTCCATTATGCGCGCTCCGCCGGCCTTCCGGCGGATCGCGGTTGCCACCCGAAAAGAAAGGTTACCCATGCGCAATGCAATCGATAGATCCCACCCCCTGGCCGTGGTCGTAATCGGCGCTTCGGGCGATCTGGCGCTGAAAAAGATATTCCCCGCCCTGTTCGCCCTCTATTGCCAGGACCTCCTGCCCAATTCCTTTCACATTGTCGGATTCGCCCGCAGCGAGATGAGTGTGGAGGCTTTCCGCGAACGCGTCGCCGCCCGCCTGACCTGCCGTTACGTCCCCGGCGAGCGCTGCGACGAGCACATGCGCGAATTCCTGGCCCGCTGCGCCTACGTCGCCGGACACTACGACCAGGCCGGCTCCTTCCGGCAACTGCACGCGGAACTCGACAAGCTCGACCCGGGACGCCAGGAGAACCGGGTTTTCTACATGGCGATCCCGCCGTTTCTCTTTCTGGACGTCGCGCACGCCCTGCGCGACGCCGAGCTGGTGTCCCAGGGCGAGGACAGGAACTGGAGCCGCGTTGTCATCGAGAAGCCCTTCGGCAGCGACCGCGCCAGTTCCGACGCCCTCACCGAGAGCATGTGCCGCGTTTTCAACGAAGAGCAGACCTACCGGATCGACCACTACCTGGGCAAGGAAGTGATCCAGAATCTGCTCGTACTGCGCTTCGCCAACCTGATCTTCGATCCCATCTGGAACCGCACCCACATCAAGAATGTTCGCATCACGTGGACCGAGAACCTGAGCCTCGAGGGCCGCGCCGGCTACTTTGACCAGTACGGCATCATTCGCGACGTCATGCAGAACCACCTGCTCCAGATGGTGGCCCTCGTGGCCATGGAGCAGCCCGTGGCCCTGCATTCGAGCTACGTCCGCGACGAGAAGGTCAAGGCGCTCCGCGCGGTAGCGCCATTGAAGCTGGAAGACCTTGTCGTGGCCCAGTACACCGCCGGCGTCGCCGATGGCAAGCAGCACTTCGGCTACCTCGAGGAAAAGGGCACGCCGCCCGGCTCCATCACGCCGACCTACGCCGCCGCCGTGCTCAAGCTCAAAAACCGCCGATGGGACGGCGTACCCTTCCTGATCCGCGCGGGCAAGGGCCTCGACGACTCCAAGACCGAGATACGAATACGCTTCCGGGAGGTGCCGGGCAACATATTCGCCGATGCCGCCGCCAAGCTGCCCAGCAACGAACTCGTTATCTCCGTGCAACCCGATGCCGGCCTGACCATGCGCATCGTCAATCGCGTCCCCGGGCTGGGCATCCGGCTCGACGAGACCAAGCTCGACCTGCGCTACGCCTCGGCCTTCGAAGGGGCCATTCCCGACGCCTACGAATCGCTGATCCTCGACGTGATCCAGGGCGACAAGAGCCTCTTCATCCGGGCGGACGAACTGGAGGCGGCCTGGGATATCTTTACCCCCGTCCTGCACGAACTGGAGGCGCGGAAAGTCCAGCCGGAGACCTACCCCTTCGGTTCCGCCGGTCCCGAGGCCGCCGACGCGCTCGCCGCCCGCTTCGGCGCCCGCTGGTAGCATCGCGCCCCAACGAATACGATGTTTCCCGCGCCAGTCCGCGCGAGACGCGCACAGGAGGTTACGCATCCTTGCCTGACCCGAGATCACCGTCGTACCTCCCGAAATTCCTCGGGGATCGGCATTCACCCGGATCGTTCAACGTGCGCCAACGTGGCGTAGCCTTCCAGGCTGAGACAGCGTGTGCGGTGCCTTCGAACGTTGGATTATACTGTTGCTCCGCAACCTCGAAATCCCAGGAAAAATTAATCGTTTCTTCATTCGTGTGAAAGCAAACTACTATCCGTCATTTTCTTGTTTTTCAGCAAGTTTATTGGAGAGTCAAGCGGTAATTCATTCATACAAAACAGGTTACGTAGCCGAAGCGCGGGTTCGAGATTCGGCCCCATCTATCGGCAAAGCCTTGAGAAAACGCCCCGAAGCTGCATTGGCCCTTCCGACCGGAAGGGCGGGAAACCCAAGTCTACTCTACATTCAATAACGACGCGCCTTGAACCACCATACAATTCGCGTTTATTCGTGTTCATTCGCGGTTCAAGTTCATTCGGTTGCGGCCCAAGTCTGCCCTGCGTTCATTCGTGGTTCACACAATTTGGGTTGCGGTCCCGCGGAACCTGTACGAAGGAAGGGAATATTAGATTCATGTCCATTGCCGTAACCACCTTTGACTCGAAAACCGCCCTCCTGGCCGCGCTCGACGTGAGCCTCCGGGAAGCGTTGACCACGTCCCATGCGGATCGCTTTGCCGCGATCATCTCCGGCGGCAGCACACCCCTGCCGGTATACAACGCCATTGCCGAGAATCCGCCCGCCATTGCCCCAGGCGCCGGCCTGGCCTTCGCGGACGATCGCCACGTGCCGATGGATTCGCCGGAGAGCAATTACGGCAACGCCCGGCCCATGATCGAGGCGCTCCGCATCCCCGAGGACCGCCTGCTCCGGATCCATCCCGAACTCTCCCTCGAGGCCGCCGCCGATCGCTACAACGACGACTGGGCCGCCTTCTTTGCCGCCGGCGGCGTCATCCCCGTGGCCTACCTCGGGCTCGGGGCGGACGGGCACACCTGCTCGCTCTTCAACGACGCCGACCTGGCGCGTTGCGAGGGTCGCTTCGCGGCCCCCGTCTACAAGGATTCGCCGCCCCACCGGGTGACCATTGGCCCCGACGTGCTGGCGCGCGTCGACGAGGTCGTCTTTGTGGTCGCCGGAAATGATAAAATAGAAATGATAGAGACCTTGTTGAACAATCCCGGCGCGATTCCGGCGGGAAAGGCGACAGCAGGTTGCCGTTCCGTGGCGTTGTGGCGCGCGTGAGCGCGGTCCGCGCGGGATTGACCGAACTTGAAGCGGTTTTGTGTTTCGTTGTTGTTTCAGAGCCCGCGCGCATGTTAGGGGAAGCTTCCTGCTCCTCCTGATGGTCGGCCTGTGTCTGCCGCCCGCCGCCCGGGCCGATCTCCTCGTCACGGGCCAGGGCGAATCCCTTTCCGGCGAGTTGAGCCGCATCGCCAGCGGAATCGTGGTGTTTCGCACCTCCATGCGCGGGCAGATGATGATGCCCGTCGACGAAGTGCGCACGCTGACAACCACCGGGGGTGACTGGGCCGTCACCGATCGTGACGGAGATGTGCACATCGGCCAGTTCACGGCGGAGGGCCTGGTGGTGTCGGGGGAGGGCGCGAAGGCCGGCCCGATCGCTCTGAGCGAAGTCACGGATGCACGCCTCCTGCCCGCCGCGAGAGCCGCGGGTTCCGCGGACGCCGGCCCCAGGTGGCAGGCCTCCGCCGGCATTGGCGTGCGCGCGCACGACGGCGTCGATGGGATCCTCGCCCCGGAGGCCCGCGTCGGCCTGCGCGGCGCGGACTCCCGCGGCAGCCTCGATCTCGACCTGCGGTTCAACCCGGAGGATTCCGGCGCCTTCCCCGAGTATTTTCGCGGCGGGCTGGAGCTTTCGGGTGCGCGCGAGGCGGAATGGGCGCCGTTCGTACAGGCGCTCGTGGAACGCGACCGAAACCTGGCCCTGACCGCCCGAACGGACCTCACGGTTGGCGTTCGTTACCAGTTTGACCGGACGGAATCGCACCACCTGGAGGCCATCGCGGGGTTCGGCGGAAGCTACGGCGTGTGGGATCGCGATTTGATCGAGGCCCGCAACGTTGCGGTGCGCGATGATCGCGCCGACCGGACCGATCTGAATCTGCACCTTGAATTGCGCTATTCCCGCCGGCTCTTCGGGCACGCCGACTGGGATAACCGGATTTACCTACGGCCCAGCCTGACCGACGCCGACCATTTCCGGGCCGGCGCCTCGTCGTCGTTGCGCTATCCCATTACGGACCAGCTGGGCTTGCGGCTGGACATGCTCTTGCGCTACGAGCCCGCGACGGTCTTCGAACCGATTGACTCGGTCGACACCAGCCTTGGCGCAAGTATACAATTCGACTTCTAACGCCACTGGCGCCTTAAAATCCGGGCTGCGCGAATACAGCCTCTGTGGCTTGCGGAGCCCCCGGCCCCTGGCCAGGGCAATCCAGCCCCCGTTTCCGGGCTGGGCAACCAATCAGGATATCCGAGCAGTTCATGAAATCGACCCTCTGGTACGTCGCGCGAAGCGCCGAGATCTTCGTGGGCCTCGTCTATCTCGTGGCCGCCGTTCTGAAAGCGCAGGACATTAATCTGTTTATTGGCCAGATTCTGGCCTACCAGGTATTTACCAGCCCCGGCGCCCTCGTCGCCGTCGCCCTGGGAACCCTCGCCGTGGAGACCTTCCTGGGGGGCGCCATGGTTCTGGGCCTGCGATGGCGTCCGCTGGTATTGGGGCTGGGCGTGGCTGTCCTGATTTTCTTCTCCCTGCTCATCGTATACGCGTGGCAGGTGCACGGCTTGAAGGATTGCGGCTGTTTCGGCGCCATCTCGTTCACGCCCCCGCAGGCGATCGGCAAGAACGTCGTACTCATCGGCCTGACCGCGCTCGCCTGGTACGGCCTGGTCCGGCGCGCGCGTGGCGCGGCGACGTCCCGCTGGCACGGCGCGCGCCTGGGGCTGCCGGTCGCCGCCGCCGCGATTGCCTGCGTGGTCGCCATACCGCAATTGGGCAGCACCAGCGCCCGCGTACCCCGGACCGGACACGGCGCGGAAGCCGCCTCGCCCGAGGGGGCCGCGCCGCCCAGGTCCGACGGGCCCTTCGCGGCCTTTACGGTCACCAATAGCTTCGGCGAAACGCTCGACCTTGGGCAGGGGGAGTACCTGGTCGCCCTGCTCAGTATGACCTGCGACCACTGCATGGAGTCTGTGCCGCAGCTCAACGCCTACCTCTCCGAAAGCGCGCTGCCGCCCCTCGTCGCCCTGTGCCTGGAGCCCGAAGCGGGCAGCCTGGACCAATTCGCCAGCATGACCTCGCCCATGTTTCCCATGCACTCCATCGGCAAGGACATGCTCGCGTGGTCCCGCATCTGCCCCGGCGTGCCGCCCCGTTTGAGTTACGTCCGCGACGGCGTGGAATTAACCGCCTGGACCGACACCATGCCCGATTTTCAGACGCTCGTGGATGGGATTGCCGCCGCGGCGCCCGAATGAACCGCGCAAACTGCGATTTTTTCGCCGGATTTTCGCGCTTTGATACTTTGCATAATTTCCATTCGTTTGTTATTATCTCCCGGCTGTGTAGTGTGGGCCGGTTGGGCTGGCGCCGTCATGAAGCGCATATCCCTGCCGCGCAATCGCACTGTGGAATCATTCATTGGCGTGTTTTATGCAGTTTTCAATACTCGCGGAAAATTCCGTCTCCGGCGGCGCGCCCGGTACGCGCGTCCGGTCCGCCGCTCCCCCAACCATAGGAAAGGCCTCATTCCGTGTCTGTAGTGATTGAAACGAAGGGACTGACGAAAATATACGAAAGTCCTTTCCGCGGGCAGGATGTCCATGCCCTGAAGAATCTCGACCTGCAAGTGAACGCGGGCGAGATTTTCGCCTATCTGGGCCCGAATGGATCAGGTAAGACGACCACGATCAAGATGTTACTCGGGCTAATCTTCCCCACGGCCGGGGACATCGAGATTCTCGGGGAAAAGGACATTACCTCCGCCAGGGTCCGCCGCAATATCGGCTACCTCCCGGAAGGCGCCTACTACCCCGACTTTCTCCGGGGCGAGGAGATTCTCAGCTTCTACGGGCATCTGTATGGCCTGGCGGGCGCCGAGCTGCGCTCCCGGGTTGACGCGGTGCTCGAAGAAGTCGGTATGGCCCACGCGCGCCGGCGTCTCCTGCGCGGCTACTCCAAGGGCATGCGCCAGCGTATTGGCCTGGCCCAGGCGCTCATCAGCGATCCCCAGATTCTTATTCTGGACGAGCCGACAACCGGCCTGGACCCGATCGCCCGCAAGGAAATGCGCGATATTCTGGCGCGCCTGCGGGACCGCGGCAAGACGCTCCTGATTTCGAGCCACGAGCTCCTGGAAGTGGAGCTCATCAGCGATCGCGCCGGCATCCTCTACGAGGGCGAACTGCAAAAGCTGGGCACGATCGACGAACTCCTCACCGACCGCGACGTAACGATCGTGGTCGAGGGCGCCTCCGACGATGCGCTGAGCGCGCTCGCCGCCCGGGGCATTACGGCCGAGGACCGCATCGAAGGCAGGCTCGTGCTCCGCGTCTCGAACGAGACCAGCGCCTACGAGGCCCTCGCCCTCTGCAAAGATCAGAACCTGAACCTGTTGAGTGTGGCGCCGCGCCGCGAAACCCTGGAAGAACTCTTCGTCCGCACCGTGGGTGAAGCACAAAATCGGAGTAAGGCTTGATATGTCGGCGGTAATGGATTACATGCGCGGCCCCTGGTACATCGCGTTGTTCACGTGGCGCGAGGGTATCCGCAAGAAAACCCTGGTCGGCTTTCTCATTCTGAGTCTGCTCGTCATCTTCGGCGCAAGCTTCATGTCGGCCTTCCTCAACCAGTCCACCGCCTCGGCGGAATCGCAATCGGAACTGGATCTCAAACTGATCAAGGATATCTGCGTCACGACGATCTCGATCTTCGGCATGCTGATCGCCATTTTCATTTCGGCTTCCGTCGTGCCCAATGAGGTGGAGAACAAGGTCATCTACACCGTGCTGTCCAAGCCGGTGCGCCGCCTCCAGTACCTGCTCGGCAAGTTCATCGGCGTCCAGATGATCATCCTGGCGAACCTGTTGCTCATGGCGGGCCTGTTCTTCATCGCCATCTGGAGCAAGCAGGGCGTCATGCCCACACTGCTGTTGTGGTCGGTGTCGCTCACCTACTTCGAGTTCCTCGTGGTCTCGGCGTTCACCTTCGCCATCTCCTGCACCTCCACCTCCGCGGTGCTCCCCACCATCGGCGGCCTCTTCATCTACATGATCGGGAACCTCACCGAGTACCTCAAGGACGTGCACCTGCGCGCGCGGGAGAGCGAGGAAGCCTTCAGCATGCTCCTCGGCAACCTGGCCCAGTGGCTCTACAACATCCTGCCCAACCTCCAGAAGTTCAGCATGAAGAATTACATACTGGACATGCCGCCGAACGACCCGCTGCCCCCCGAAGTCTGGGACCAGATCCCCAATCTTCTGATTTACGGGCTGGCCTACGCGCTCTCGGGCTATCTGATCGCGTATTGGGTATTCCGCCGCAAGGAGCTGTAGCACCATGGCCAATTTCATGAAAAGCCATCCGAACATCACGCTCGCGGGGCTCATCACGATCGTGACCCTGCTCGGCGCGATTCAGGGCCAGCGGCTCGACCGGCTCTTTGAGGCCGACGCGTTTTACAAGTGGATGACCGCCGCCGCGACCAACGAGCGCTTCAACTGGGAAGAAGCCACGGATCACGAGGATCCCGAGCTCTACCGGAAAGTCGTGGAGGCCTCGGCGCCGCTTCTCGCCGATGTGGACACGAGCGCCGTGGCGGCGCCCGAGGGGACCAGCCGCCTCAGCCTGGCGCTGAGCGAGCAGGAGAACGCTCGTATCGTCTACGAACTCGCAAAAGGCCGCGAGATGCGGGATCTCCGGGCGGAGTTCCTGGAGAAGCTGCGGAAGGACCGTCTCTACTACACCCAGGACCTGACCTACCAGAAAGTCGTCGCCGGCATGGAGGGCGAAGGTTCCGTCAGTATCTTCAACCTCTTTTTCGGATTCCGAAAGGTTGCCGCGAACTTCATCTGGCTGCAGGTCGACCGTTACTGGCATATGGGGCACCTATACAAGATGGTGCCCCTCATGAAGACGTGCGTGCTCCTGGACCCCAACTTCGTGGATGCATACATTCTCGGAGCGTGGCACCTGGGATACAACGCGACGGCGAAAATGGAAATCACGCCCATGCCCTTGAAGGTATGGAGCGACAAGTACAAGGACTGTCTGGGCGAGCGCGAACGCTATTACTACCTCGCCATCGATTTCCTCAAGGACGGTATCCGGAACAATCCCCGGAACTACAAGCTCTTCTTCGATCTTGGCTTCGGCATGTACCGCGAGAAACTCCAGGACATCGACAATGCCATCCTGTACCTGACCGAAGCCGTGCGCCTGCCCCACGAGCGGTGGGTGCCGCGCATGCTCTACAAGTGCCTCGAAGAAGACGGGCAGTACGAGAAGGCCATGGAAGGCTGGAAAATCAACCTCGAGCGCTTCCCCGACCACGAGGTGACCATGCGCTCCATGGACCGCCTGCGTGGCCTCATGGCGGAGCAGAGATACGAAGCGGCCCTGGCGGCGGCGAAGGCCGCTACGGACCCGGCGGAGCGGGAGCGGCTTCAGGCCGAAGCCCGGACCGAGTTTGACGAGGCGTACGCCATCTGGGACGCCATGAACGAGCCCTTCGCCGAAGGCCGAAAGAACCGGCTCGACGCCATCCAGAAGGCCGAACGCGGCCAATACATGGAGGCGGTCGCCTTCCTGGACAAGGGCCGATTTGAAGTGGGATCGCTCTTCGAAGAGCTTTCCAATATGATTATCAAGTACAAGCAGGCCGGCGGCATTCCGCTTTCCCTCACGGAGAAGAAGCAACTCATTCGCGAGGAAGAGGCCGTCGAGTGCATCGGGATGCCCGAGGAAGAAAAACAGCGGCGCGTTCAGGCGTTGCGCGAGCGCTGGGCGACCTGACACGCGCCCTCGCATTACACGACGAATCATAACCGTGGTGAGCCGCTTGCCCCGCAGCGCGGCTCACCACTTTTAACACTTGCCGTCAACGGCGGGGAAGGGCTGTCGATTGTCCAGGGAGGAGGAGATCCGGAAGCGCCTGGAGAGCGTGCGCGCGCGCATTACGTCCGCCGCGGAACGGTCCGGCCGCAATCCCGACGCCATCACGCTGATCGCCGTCACCAAGTACACGGGGGTGGACGATATCCGCCTCCTTCGCGACCTGGGCGTCCGCCATTTCGGCGAGAACCGGGTGGAGGCCGCGGCCCCGAAAATCGAGGCCCTGGCCGAACTCGACGCCGTCTGGCACATGATCGGGAACATCCAGCGGCGTAAAACTAAAGATGTGCTGCGACTTTTTGATAAGATCGACGCCGTGGACCGGCATTCCCTGGCCGAGGCGCTCCAGAACCGGTGTGTGGAGCTGGATTGCCGGGCCGAGGTGCTGGTCGAAGTTAACGTTTCGGGCGAGGCGCAAAAACACGGGTTTCCGCCCCAAGCGCTGGCGGAATCGCTCGATGCGATGGCCGCGCTTGACCGCCTGGCCGTCCGAGGCCTGATGACCATGGCGCCCTACGGCGCCCCGCCCGATCGGACCCGCGCGATCTTCGGCGCGCTCGCGGATCTTGCGGCCCGGTTCGGCCTGCCCGAATTGAGCATGGGCATGAGCGACGACTTTGAGTTGGGAATCGAGGCCGGCGCCACGGAAATTCGGGTGGGCAGCGCGCTTTTCCCGGAAGATTGATACAGGTATTCGAGAATCGGCGCCAAACGCATCGCGGGCGGCCCGAAGGACACGACAGGCTGGAACATGAAGACGATGAAGGAACAGCTCGAGGCCCTCAAAAACGAGGCCCTCGATATCATTGAGAAAGCGGAGGACCTCGACATCCTGGAGACCGCCCGAGTCAAGTTTCTCGGGCGAAAAGGCGCCCTGACCGAAATCCTGCGCGGCCTCGGATCCGTCGCCGCCGAAGAACGCCCCGCCGTGGGCCAGGCCGCCAACGTCGTGAAGGACGCCATCGCCCAGGCGCTCGACGGGCGCAAGGGTCTCCTGTCCTCCGCCGCCGATGCGGCCCGCGCCGCCAGCGAGGCCGTGGACCTGTCCCTGCCCGGACGGCAGCCGCGCCGCGGCCACATCCACATGGTCAACCAGGTCACCGAGGAAATCATCGATATCTTCGCGAGCCTCGGGTTCCAGGTGGCCACCGGGCCGGATATCGAGACCGAATACTACAATTTCGACGCGCTCAACACCCCCGCCGACCACCCCGCGCGCGACTCCCACGACACCTTCTTCGTGAGGCCCGGGGTTGTCCTGCGCACGCACACCTCGCCCGTCCAGATGCGCGTGATGGAGCAGGTCCAGCCCCCCGTCGCCGTCATCGTGCCCGGACGCGTCTACCGCGTCGACTACGACGCCAGCCACAGCCCCATGTTCAACCAGATCGAGGGCCTTCTCGTGGACGAGAATGTGACCTTCGCCGATCTGAAGGGCACGCTGATGCACTTTATCCACGCCCTCTTCGGCCCGGACACGAAAGTGCGCTTCCGCCCGCACTTCTTCCCGTTCACCGAGCCTTCCGCGGAGGTGGATATCAGCTGCACCGTCTGCCAGGGCGCGGGCTGCCGACTCTGCAAGAACAGCGGCTGGCTCGAGGCCCTCGGCTGCGGCATGGTGCACCCGGAAGTTTTCAAGTGCGCGGGTTACGACTACCAGCGCTACTCCGGCTTCGCGTTCGGACTCGGCATCGACCGCATCGCGATGCTGCGCCACGCCGTCCCCAGCATCAATCACCTGTTCGACAACGATCTTCGCTTCCTGGAGCAGTTCTAATCGCCGGCGGTCGCGGCGGGCGCGCCTTTGCCCCGCCCCCTCCGCCCGATCACGTTTTTTTCGAGAGTAAGGCCCTGACATGCGCGTATCCCTGAATTGGTTGAAAGAATTCGTCGATATCGACGTGACCGCCGAAGAACTCGCCCACGAGCTGACCATGCTCGGGCTCGAGATCGAGTCCATCGAACGGCTCGGCGAGGAAATACAGGAGGTCTACGTCGGCAGGATCCTGTCGATCGAGCCCCACCCCGACGCCGACAAGATCGTCGTCTGCCAGACCGACGTCGGCGGCCCCGAACCCCTGCAGATCTGCTGTGGTGCGAAGAACATGAAAGTGGGGGACAAGGTGCCCACCGCCATCGTCGGCGCCACGCTGCCCGGAGGCTTCCAGATCGGCCGCCGCAAGATGCGCGGGGTCGAGTCCCAGGGCATGATGTGCGCCTCGACCGAACTGGGCCTGCCCGAAGGGGAAAGCGGCCTCATGATTCTCGACGAGAGCGCGCCGATCGGGCAGGACATCAAGAGCCTCCTCGGCCTGAACGACACCGTCTTCGAGATCGAGGTCACCCCGAACCGCGGCGACTGGGCCAGCATGATCGGCGTCGCGCGCGAGATCGCCGCGTTGCACGGCCGGGAGCTCCGCATACCCGAAGCGAAGGTGCGCGAGTCCGGCAAGCCCGTCGCCGATCTTACGTCGGTCATCGTGGAAGACGAGAGCCTGTGCCCGCGCTATCTGGGCCGCGTCCTGACCGGCGTAAAGGTCGGCCCCAGCCCCGAGTGGCTCTGCAAGCGCCTGATCGCCGCCGGCCAGCGCCCCATCAACAACATCGTCGACATCACCAATTTCGTCCTGATGGAAACCGGCCAGCCGCTGCACGCCTTCGACTACAACAAGCTCGCCGAAAACCGCATCGTCGTCCGATGCGCGCGCGCGGGCGAGGAAATCAATACCCTCGACGGCGAAACCCGCAAGCTGGCCGAGGACATGCTCGTCATCGCGGATGCGGCGCGGCCTCAGTGCGTCGCCGGTGTAATGGGCGGCGCGGACAGCGAGGTGGACGAATCCACCACCGCCATTTTCCTCGAAAGCGCGTACTTCCTGCCATCCTCCGTGCGCAAGACCTCGCGGTCGCTCGCGCTTATCTCGGAATCCTCCCAGCGCTTCCAGCGCGGCGCCGATCCCGATATGGCGGTCTACGCAATGGAGCGCGCCGCGCAGCTCATCGTCGAGATAGCGGGCGCGGAGACCGCCGCCGGCGTGATCGACGTGTACCCGAAGCCCCTGGCGCCGCGTGAAGTGACGCTGCCCTTCGCCCGCACGAAGCGCCTGCTCGGCACGGACATTCCACCGGCGCGCCAATGCGAGATCCTCACCCGGCTCGGTCTCGAAGTGCTCGATCAGGGCGAGGAGCAGGCGCGCTTTCGCGTGCCGGCCCGCCGCCACGACGTTTCCATGGAGGCGGATCTCATCGAGGAGATCGCGCGCCTCTCCGGCTACGACCATATCCCCGCGACCCTCCCCGGCGTACGCCCCTGCGAAAAGGTATTCGCCCCGAAAGAGAAGCGTATCCGCGCCCTGCGCCATTTCCTCGCGGGCCTCGGGCTGACCGAGCTCTACAACTGGACCTTCAGCTGCCCCGAGGATGTCGCCCGCGCCGCGCTCCCGGCGGAGTACGCCGCCATGGTCCGCCTGGAGAACCCCCTCTCCGAAAAGCAGGCCACCATGCGCTCCAGTATCATCCCGGCGCACCTCGGCAATGCCGCGCGCAACCTGAACTATGGCGTTTCCTCGATCCGCGGCTTCGAGATCGGGCCCGTCTACGGACCCGCGGACGGCCCCCAGCTTCCCGTGCAGAAGAGCCGGCTCGGCATCGTCCTGGCCGGGGAGGCCGCCGCCCCGCACTGGTCGCAAAAAGCGCGGCAGGCCGACTTCTACGACATCAAGGGCGTCGTGGAGGCGGTGCTCGCCGAGTTTGGCCTTGCGGGCGAATTTGTGGATACCAAATTCGCCACCTTCCAGGCCGGACAGCGCGCCGCCGTCCAGGTGGGCGGTGAAATCGCCGGCTACCTCGGCAAGGTGGCCCCGGGCGTCGTCAAGGCCTTCGACACGGACGGCGGTATCTTCTGCGCGGAACTCGACCTCGACCTCCTGCTCGGCGCCACGGCCCCGGCGCCCCAGTTCGCGCCCGTGCCCGCGTTTCCCCCCTCCGCGCGCGATCTCGCCGTCGTGGTCGACGCCGCCGTGCCCGCGGGCGCCCTCAAAGCCGCCGCCGCACAGTCCGGCGGCAACCTGCTGCGCTCGGTCGAGATCTTCGACATCTTCACCGGCAACCAGGTCGGCGCGGGCAGGAAAAGCGTCGCGCTCAACCTCGTGTTCCAATCCAACGACCGCACCCTGACCGACAAGGACACCCAGAAGGCCTTCGACAAGATCCTGCGGCGGCTCCAGAACGACTTCCAGGCGGCCCTCCGGTGAACCCGCTCGTCCGAGCGCAACTCAGGCAGGTCGAGCAGGCGATCGCCGGGCTCGGCGAAGTGCTGGCGGAGCGCGCGGACGACATCGAGAAATTGCAGGCCGCGCGCGAGAACCTGCAAAAGCAGGTCTGGACCCGCAGCAAGGAATTGTCCGTGCTGGAGTCGGCCGTGGCCGATTACGACGCGCTGGAGACGGCCAATCGGCGATACCGGGAGCGCGAGGCGGATCTCGAACAGCGCCTGCGCCAGGTCCTCGCCTACACCCGGGCGCTCTCGGAGGCCATCCGGCAATGAACGGCGGGCACATCGAAGCGCGGATCGCGAACGTCAAGCTGCGGCTCCCGGTTTACCGCGACCCCAAAACCACGCTCGAACTCGCCGAAGAAGTCACCGCGCGGATCAAGGCGATGGAGGAAAAGGCCGGCCGCGTCGACAGCCAGGCTTTCGCCCTCCAGGCCGCCTTCGCCTACGCCGCCGAACTCCACGCCGAGCGCGCCGAACGCGAAGACGATACCCGCGACCTCCTCAAGGCCCTCGACGCCATCGCCACATCGCTCAACCGCCTCCTCGAAGAACATCCCCCAAAAGAGTGAATAAGGGCAATTCTTCAGCCGCCTGAAGCAGTCACCCTCGTCGCACCCAACGGTGGCGGCTCTCGGTGATCGAACACCGCCATCCCCACGCAAGGGACGGTCGATTTAACTGGTGCGGACGCCTCAAAACCTACAAGTTTGTGCTAACGCCCTATGGCGTCATTCCCGCGAAAGCGGGAATCCAGGGGGATTCGGAGGTTTGCGCGATCCCGTCGCTGGATCCCCCCGTTCGGGGCTGTCGATTTACCGTGTGCGGTGAGCGCATTTCCTACAATTTTTTGTTAACGCCCTATGGCGTCATTCCCGCGAAAGCGGGAATCCAGTGGAGTTCGGAGGTTTGTGCGTTCGCGTCGCTGGATCCCCCCGTTCGGGGCTGTCGATTTAACGTGTGCGGTGAGCACATTTCCTACAATTTTGTGTTAACGCCCTATGGCGTCATTCCCGCGAAAGCGGGAATCCAGTGGAGTTCGGAGGTTTGTGCGTTCGCGTCGCTGGATCCCCGCGTTCGCGGGGATGACGGATCTGCCCATTCCTTCTATAGTGTAGGGTGAGTTAAGTAAACCGACAGCCACGCAAATGGGAAGCCACTTTTCGCAAACGGGGTCTTGATCACTCAGCGTTCCGTTGATAGGGGGCCTTGAAGTCCACACTGGCCCCGCAAATCTCACAGGGCGCCGTAGCAATTCCCGGCAATCTCGCTACTTCTCGTCTCGCGCGGATCTCAGCTTCAGATCGCCCTCGACGTAGCTGTGAATCAACCCCGAGATCAGGGTCTGGTAGGGCACCCCCATTTCCAGCGCCTTCTTCTGGATGCCACGAAAATCGTGGTCGTAAAGGCGAATCGTAACCCGCCGATCTTTTTTGAACGTACTGGTCGCGGCCGCCTTGATGGCGGCAAGTTCCGCCGGGTCGGGTTTAGATAGCGACAGTATATCGTCTTCCAGCGCCGCGAGGATCGCCTTTTCTTCCTTGTCGTACTTCATCTCAATCCGCCCTTTCCAACGGACCACCCTTCCTGGGAATGGCCCATCTCTGGACCTTTTATTCCACGTTTGCCCCGGAAATCCCCGAGAATCCCGCAGGGCGGCGCAGCACTTCCCGAACAGGCATTCACGCCTACCGGATTCGTCGTTCGGGGCCAGGCCAACGGCATCGCTTTCGTTACATTTGTGGGCCTCGCCCCCGCATAGCCAGCAGCGATATCAGCACGAATCCAAGCAGGAACACATCGCCGATGTGCCGCCGGAAGCCGTCCGAGAAAACCTTGGCGGCGGGCGGACAACCGGTTGGTTCACCCTCACCCTCACCTTCCCCCTCACCCTCGCCCTCACCCTCACCCTCACCCTCGCCCTCGCCCTCGCCCTCGCCCTCACCCTCGCCCTCACCCTCACCCTCACCCTCACCCTCACCCTCGCCCTCGCCCTCGCCCTCGCCCTCGCCCTCACCCTCGCCCTCGCCCTCGCCCTCACCCTCACCCTCACCCTCACCCTCACCCTCACCTTCACCTTCACCTTCACCTTCACCTTCACCTTCACCTTCACCGGATTCGAGTTGGGCGTATAGCTCATATACGCTGAGCAGGCCATCTCTATTCAGGTCGATTTCGAGAAACTGCGCCACGGTGAGGCCAGCCCTGGCATGCTGGGCTTCGATCAAGGATAGAAATCCATCGCCGTCTGTGTCGGCCACAATCAACGTCGCGAGGAGAGCGGCGGCAATGTCGGGGAGGCTGCCCGTGTTTTCCTCTCCGGCGACAACGATATAATTTGTCCGGATCTTGGTGTCCGTTGCGCCATTGTTCGCCACGACGGTGAGGGAGACGCTATATTCACCGGGCCGCAGGTAGATATGCCGCGGATTGCGGGTGTTCCCGAAGGCGCCGTCTCCGAACTGCCAGAACCAACTGGCCACGGTGACGCCGCGAACTTGCGTTCTGTCGGCGAAGTCCACGGCCAGTGGGGCATCGCCGCTTCGAGGAGTCGCCTCGAAGTCTGCCTGGATGACCACCTCACCCTCACCCTCACCCTCACCCTCACCTTCACCTTCACCTTCACCTTCTCCTTCTCCTTCTCCGACGGCGCCTTCCGCCTTAAACAGGGCGGTTACCCGCCGGCTGGCCGGGCGGCCCTCGAGGTCGCCCATGTCGAGATAGAGAGTGCTATCGGTCCGCCCGTACAAGGCGACCCGGGTCCCGTCCGAATCGATGGCGGCCGTTCCGGCCCCCTGCCACATGACAAAGGTGTAACCGGGCTGGGGAATGGCTGTTATCGCCACGGTCTCATCCGCGCTGTAGTGTGCGCTGGCCGGCATTGCGACGGCGTAGCCCGCGCAGGCCGCGTTGCCCGCGGGCGAACCGGCGATGGCGGCGTCCAGTGTAAGACGGGCCATTTCCTCGAAAATCGCAATGGCGACCGGCCCGTTGCACGTATAGGGAACCGTGATTGTGTCCTCGGTCTCGCCGGTGCTCCATCGCGTAAACCTCCAACCGGGATTGGGGATGGCGGTGAATTGCGCGTAACGGGTTTCCGGAGCTCCGGATCCGTTACAGCCGCCCGCGGGCCCGACGGCGGTGTCCAGGAAGGGGCTGCCGCCCGCTTCGGCGCCGGGTACCGCGGCGAAAACCTGGCCGGCGCCCTCGTGCGCCGCGATCAGGGGAACCCGGTGTCCTCCCGTTGGCGCGGTCGTATCGAGTTCCGTTGCGCCGTAGCCCAGCCTGATGGTTGCGTACGGGGCGTGGGTGGTCCAATTGCCGCCATCCGCCGCCCACCCGCCGCCCTCCAGGTTGGTGATCCGAATGGTGTCTCCGAGGAGGCCCCGGATACGCGTCGCTCCGCCCGGAAGGCTTTCCTCGGTTGCCGGCGTTCCCTCGAGCCGGAAATTGCCCGAGCGAACCACCAGATCCGCCGGCGGCATGGCGATCGCACGCACTTCCTGGCCGGGATTGACGTGCATGAACCGGTCGGCCGGACGGGTGCTCCCGTCAAGGAGCGTGTCCGGCGCGGACCAGAATTGGAAGCGCGCGTCCCCGCCGCGAGCGGACAATGCCACGGTGCGTCCCAATCGAACGTCGGTTTCCGCGCCGGGCAGGAGCGGACCTTCGCAGACAACGTGCGCGGTTACATTGAGGCCTGGGCCAGAACCGATGGTGAGAGAGCCGGCGCTCTCCAGACCGCCGGGACACCCGCATTCAGGCGCATCCGGGATGGGCGATCCCGGCAGTTGATCGGACAAGGCCCGGTTCGGAAACCGCCAGACCCGAAGCAGGTCCGGGTCCCAGCCGAAGTCGTCGCCTGTCGTGATCAACGCCCACTCTTCGGCGTTGGTCAGACCGTCAAAGTCCAGGTCCCGATCCGGGCCGAGGTAGGGCTCGGCATTGGCCGCGTACCGGTCGATATCGAGCACGATCCCGTAGTGTTCTTCCACCAGGGAAGCGATACGCAGGCGGTGCCCGTAGCTTCCCAGCGTCATGTAGGAGGCTACCGTGTTCACGGCGGCGTTGCCCCGCCCGGCGAGATCGTGGGCCGCCTGGCGCTGGTTCTCGGAGAAGGCCCGCCATACTGTGATATGGCTTGCGTCGCGCTTGGAATCGTACAGGCGCGTGTCGTGCAGGATAGTGAGCAGGAGCGCGAATTCCGCAACGTCCGGAATTCCATTTCCCGTGAAGTTCAGAACCCCCGACGCGCCGGTCCAGAAACCGCCCCAGTCGCGATCAAGATCATACCCATCGTCTTCAAGCCCCAACTCGCCGATTTCAATCAAAAACTGGCGCAGGTCACCCAGGAGATCGATGAACCGCAATCCGCGCCGTTCGGCGAAGAACGGGGCGATGGTTGTGGGCGCGTTTGCTTCAACATAATAGTATGGCGAGCTGGATATTTCCCCACCTGATATTGTGTACCACCGCTGAAACCGCCAGTCCAACTCTGGCTCGGCCTGAACTGGGAATACGCTATGCTCACAATCGCCGCAGCCCTCCGGCAGGGGAAGGCCGTCCTGGCATGCTTGAACACAGTCGAGGTCCGTTGCCGCGTAGCAGGGGACCTGATATGTTCCCGCCGGAGGCACAGTGAGTCCTCCCAATGCC
The DNA here is from genome assembly GCA_019637335.1 of Candidatus Hydrogenedentota bacterium. Taxonomy (NCBI): domain Bacteria; kingdom Pseudomonadati; phylum Candidatus Hydrogenedentota; species Candidatus Hydrogenedentota bacterium. The sequence continues at coordinate 298,285 of JAHBVV010000003.1, forward strand.
GGCTCGATGGTGATCGCGGTGAACTCCACCGCGCCTTCGGGTGCGAACAGCGCCGTGATTTCGTCGTGGCGCCAGACGTAAAACTCGAAGCCCGGAACGTACTGTGCATCGGCATTGCCATAGCCGTCTCCACCGCCGTATCGCCATTGCCAGAACTCCCATCCGGGATCGGGCGCCGCGGCCAGGGGAATCGTAAAGGTCTCCAGAGGCACGATGAGGGAAACCGGCCCATCCGCTTCCGCCACGGTCCGGGTCTCACCGCCCAGCGTATATCGCAGGGCGCCCCGGCCCTCCACCCGAAACACGACGCGGTACCCATTCTCAAAGACCGCGGTTACCGCCTTGGACGTGTCGAGCAGCACCGTCGTTTCCGCCGACGCCGGATCCGCAACGGCGTCGCCTTCCCAGCCAACGAAATGTGTGTACGGGGTTTCCTCTGCCACAATCGCCACCGTGGACCCCGGCGCGTAGTAGTGCGGCAAATATTCCTGCGGAGACGTGACGCCGTAACCGCGAACGGACAGCGTCAAACTCGGCCACACCCGAACGAGACGGGTCTCGGTGGCCGCCACGCCGCCCGACGGGCCGGTCAGGGTATAGTAGACGGTGTATTCGCCGTACGCCGACGTGTCCACCGCGCTCGTATCGGCGGGCACATTGAATATTGAGTTCCCGCCGGGCTCCGTGGCGATGGCCCCGGGATCGGTAAAGGCGGCGCCCAAATCGACATAGATTACGGGCGGCCCGATGAGATCGATGGTATACATTGCCTCATCGCTGCCGGACGCACTTGCGACCGCGCCGAGGATAGCCGCGAGCAACAAGCGTGTCCACCCACCGATCCGGCAGCTTCTACTGGTCCCCGGAAAACCGGGCATCGAATTCGCGCGCATAGGGCAACCCCCACCTTGGTCTGTGTATCCGAACGAGTTGCCGCGCTCCGTTTGCGCCGCGCGCCCGCACCGGTCCCAATCTCTGCCAGCCATATCCAACAATGGCCGTGTGGCCACCGTAATAGTAGGGCCAGTATAGAAGGCGCCGGGCCACTTGTCAATCGTGGATATCACCCCGGCGGGACGGCGCGACTCGCGAAAGGGAGGCGTGTTTCGGTCAAAATGGGCGTGAATCGCAGGATCGCGGAAATCTCTGCAATCCGTATGCGTCTGGCGGCGCGATGGGGGCGGGCCGCCTTCGCACGCCCCTTCCGCCTCCCTCAACGCCCCAATGCCCAGTCGATCGCGTTCACGAGCAGTTGCCGGAAGGCGGGCTCCTGGAAGTCGTCGGGGTAGCCGAGTCTGGTGTAGAACACCTTGCCTCGCCCGTCCGTGGCGCGCTCCGCCGCAAGGCGTTTGGATGTCGTCCAAACGTCCCTCTCAGAGATCAGCGCTCTCACGCGCGGTGCGGTTTTCCTGCCTCAGCAGGTTGAAACTCCACCTGGCCGTTATCCCTCGGATTCTACGCCCACGACTTGAGAAAGCTCCTCCAGTTTGCAGACCCAATCGTGAAAATGGGGACACGCATTCCGAATGCGCGTGATTCCGATCTCGATTGCCAGAACACTGCCCGAAACGACTTTCTGGTACTCGGGCAGAAACTTCAGAATTCTCTTGGAAGGCGCTGTCAGAAGCCCATCATTGATCAACTCCACATCCGAAAACTGCGCCACATCCTCTTTAAGCCTCTGAATGGCATCGTCGCGCCCGGGAAACTGCACCG